>NZ_JBHFMW010000010.1:0-14513 GCF_041929505.1 Aeromonas sp. MdU4
TTACTTCTTACTTCTTACTTTGCCGGATGGTTTGGCCCCCACCAGCACTGCGCCGAAGAAGATAAGCGCAACGCCTGCCGCCTTGCTCGCCACCAGCGGTTCGGCAAAGGCCGGGATGCTCACCGCCAGTAGATAGACCAGCCCGTAACTGGTGCTGAGCAGCGGATAGGCGATATTGAGCGGCGTCGAGTGCAGCGCCGCCAGCCAGCAGAGCAGCGACAGCCCGTAGCAGAGGATGCCGAGGGCGATGGTGAGGAGTGGCAGGGGGTGAGCCAGCATCACGGCGGGATCGACCTGCCACGCAGGGAGGCTTATGGCCCCCCACTTCATGCAGAGCTGCGCCACCGTCACCAGCACTATGCTGCCCAGTACGTAGAGATAACCCTTCATAACAGACCTCCCAGTAACAGGGCACCGACGATGATGGCGGCAGCCCCCAGCCAGTTGCGGCTGTTCACCGGCTCGCGGAAAAAGAGGCGCGAGCCGAGCAGCACCAGCACCAGATTGAGGCTGAGCATGGGGTAGGCCATGCTCAGCGGCAGCCGTTGCAGCAGGTAGATCCAGAGCAACATGCCGCTGCCAAGGGCTGCAATGCTCCCCAGCAACCAGGGGGAGGCGAGCTTCTGCCAGTGGTCGTGCGGTGTGTGTTGCCAGCTGATGACCGCCTGCTTTTGCAGCATCTGGCCTGCACTGGTGAGGAGGCTGACCAGCAGGAGGAGCAGGATATCCATCAGCGACTCCCGTGGTAGACGAGCAGGGTGAAGCGGCGGCTGCGGATGGTCTGGTCTGCCGGGGGCAGCGCGGCGATCTGCTCGTCATCGTCGGTGCGCAGCAGCAGGGCGACTTGCCCCTCCTGGCGCGCCCGAGCCAGCCAGTTCGGGAACTCCTCTTGCGTGACGTAGCGCCCCTTGCCCTGCGGATAGCCAAGGCCATATCTCAGCTCGCCCATGCTATCGAACAGGTTGACCTCGCTGCGTTTGGTCTCCCAGGCGATGGAGGAGGCGGTACCCACCTCGTTGGCCAGCAGGGTGCGGGATTTCATCAGGATCTCCCGGTTGGCCTTGATGAAATGCTCCGGCAGTTTGGAGTCCACCAGCGATAATGGCAGCGCCAGCGGCAGGGCCACGGCCAGCACCATGGGGCAGAGCGCGCTCAGCTGCCAGCTGCGGGCGGGGGCTGTCAGCTGGATAAAGCCGAGCAGCGACCAGCCAGCAAAAATCGCCATGGCAATGGCCAGCTTGCCCATCTCGTCACGGCCGTAGACCGCATGTTGTGGCGAGAAGGCCAACACCGCCAGCACCCCTACGCAGACGAGACCGAACAGGCCGTTGATCCAGGCGTTGAGGCGAAATGGCTGATCGCGATCCTCCTTGAGGGCATTGACCGCGCTATTGGCGAGCAGGATGGCTAACGGGGCGAAGCAGGGCAGGATATAGGTGAGCAGCTTGCCCTTGGCGATGCTGAAGAAGATGAAGGGCAGCACCAGCCAGGCCAGAAGATAGAGGGTCTGCGGGCCGATCTTGCGCTCCTGCCACCCCTGCTTCATTGCACCCGGCAGCAGTCCCAGCCAGGGCAGGGTGCCGAGCAGACCCATCGGCAGGTAGTACCAGAAGGGGGACTTGTGCTGGGCATCTTCCGAGGCGAAGCGCTGGATGTGCTCAATCCAGAAGAAGTAGTGCCAGTAGTCCGGCTCCCGCTGATGAATGGCGATGGCCCAGGGGGCAGCCAGCAGGGCTGCACTCAGGATGGCCAGCGGCCCGAAGCGCACCAGTTCGAGCAGGCGTCCCTGGGTCAGCATATATGGGACCAGCACGATCACCGGTACCGCCAGCGCGATGAACCCCTTGGTGAGGAAGCCCATGCCGCAGGCGAGACCAAACAGCAGATAGCCCGCCATCCTGCGGCCGTGCGGCCCCTCCTGCCGGATGAGGTAGAAGCTCACCATGGCAGCGTTGAGCCAGAGGGTCACCATGGCATCCAGCACGCTGTAGGTGCCGATGCCGTAGACGATCAGGGTCGAGAGATAGATGAGACTGGCGAGCCACGCCTTGCGCCGGCACTGCCAGAGCTGGAGGGTGAACCAGAAGACCAGCAACGCGCTCAGCCCAGTCGAGGCGGCCGAGGCGAAGCGGACGGCAAAGTTGCTCTCGCCGAACATCAGCTGGCTGAGGCTGTTGAACCAGTAACCGGCGATGGGCTTCTCGAAGTAGCGCAGGCCGAGGAAGTGGGGCACCACCCAGTCACCCGTGGAGACCATCTCCCGGCTGATTTCGGCGTAACGGTTTTCGTCCGGGCTCCACAGCATCCGCTGGTTGAGCGGCAGCAGGTAAAAGAGCAGAAAGAAAAGGGGCAGGGCCCATCGGGTCATCTTCATGAGAACCTCGGTTGCAATCTGGTGGGCTGGTTCATGGGGTTGCCTTGCAGCCGAGCCACCCTTCGCGTCCCGGCAGGGTGCCGCGCAGCAGGTGACAGGTCGGTAGTTGAGTCGGGTCGGGGGGAAGCAGCTCGCCAAGGGGGACGAAACGGATACCGCGCGCTGTGGCCTCGCCGAGCAGGAGATCGAACTGATCCGCCATCACGATCCCCTCCACCTCGGCGTGGATGGTGTAGACATGGGGGCCCGGTTGCGGTGCCGCAGTCAGCTGCTCCAGCAGGAAATGGTTGAAACCGTCGACCGTCACCTGATGCCCCACCACCTCGTCGAAGGTGGGCAGGTTGACCGGGATCTGCGGGGTGCCGGGCCGTCCATCCTCCAGAATGGGGCGGAACAGGCCGCAGCCGCGACAGTCACTGTTGTAGCGAAAGCCGAACTGCTCCTTGGCCCGAGTGGTGAGCGGGTCGGCCCGCCAGCCGGCGGCGGCGGAGCAATCCACTTCGCGCCCCAGGATCTCGCTCAGGGCATCGACTCCGAGCCGGGTCTGACGGCTCAGCTCGGCTTCGTCCCAGCGACCAGTGTTGGCCTGCCAGCCGTGGTGATCCCAGGCGTGCAGCCCCACCTCGTGGTGTGCCTGATCGGTGTCGCGCATCAGGGAACCCAGCTCTCTGCCGATAGGCTTGCCGGGCCAGGCGGTGCCGGCCAGCAGGATATCGAGCCCATACAGAGATGCTGCGTTGGAACGCAGCATCTTGAGCAGGAAGCGGGGCTTGAGCAGGCGCCACAGGTGGCGCCCCATGTTGTCGGGACCGACCGAGAAGAAGAAACTCCCCTTCACCTGATGCCGGTCGAGCAGTTGCAGCAGGCGGGGCACCCCGTCACGGGTCCCCCTGAAGGTATCGACGTCGATCCGCAGACCCACTTCAGTCATGCTCGACTCCTGTGGTGACCGCCCCTTGCAGGAAGAAGTCCAGCGTCTTGCCGATGGTCTCTTCCATCTCGATGGTCGGTTCCCAGTCGATCAGCTTGCGGGCATTGCGAATGCTCGGACGACGGTGGGAGACATCCTGATAGCCGTCGCCGTAGAAGGACTTGCTCTCTACCTTCTTGAAGCCGGCAAACGGCGGGAAGTGGTCGCGCAGCGGGTGGGTATCGAACTTGGCGAGCAGTACCTCGGCCATCTCGCGAATGCTCGCCTCGTTGTCCGGGTTGCCGATGTTGATGATCTGGCCGTTGCAGCGATCGTCCTTGTTCTCGACGATGCGGAACAGGGCTTCGATGCCATCCTCGATATCGGTGAAGCAGCGCTTCTGGGCGCCGCCATCCACCAGCTGGATCGGGGTACCGTCCACCAGATTGAGAATGAGCTGGGTGATGGCGCGGGAGCTGCCGATGCGGGCGGAGTCCAGACTGTCGAGGCGCGGGCCCATCCAGTTGAAGGGGCGAAACAGGGTGAAGTTGAGCCCCTCTTTCTTGCCGTAGGCCCAGATGACCCGATCCAGCAGCTGCTTGGAGACCGAGTAGATCCAGCGCTGCTTGTTGATGGGGCCGACGATGAGGCGGGATTCATCCTCGTCGAAGCTGTGATCGTCGCACATCCCGTACACCTCGGAGGTGGAGGGGAAGATGATGCGTTTGTTGTACTTGACGCAGTAGCGGACGATCTTGAGGTTCTCCTCGAAATCGAGCTCGAATACCCGCAGCGGGTTGCGGGTGTACTCGATGGGGGTGGCGATGGCCACCAGCGGCAGGATCACGTCGCACTTCTTGATGTGATACTCGATCCACTCGGTATGAATGCTGATGTCCCCCTCCACGAAGTGGAAGTTGGGGTGACCGATGAAGCGGTCCACGGCGCTGGAGCCGATGTCGAGGCCATACACTTCGTAGCCGCCATCCTTGAGCAGACGCTCGGTGAGGTGGTTGCCGATAAAGCCGTTGACGCCGAGGATCAGCACCCGGGTCAGGCGCGCCTTGCGTAGGGCATTGCTCGCCTTGGCGCGGATCTTCATTCCTTCGACCAGCCCCAGTTCGCGGGCCAGCTGGGCGCCGCGTACATAGAGCCCCCCTTCGGCCTGACCGGCCAGGATCTCCAGCACGCCCTCACCACAAGCCACGCGCAGTGGATCGTGGGAGAGAATGGTGCCCGGCTGCTGGTCACTCTGGATCGCCAGCGGCTGCGATTTCCAGACCGTCAGCTTGCGATCGCCGGCAAAGCTGAAGGCCCCCGGATAGGGCTGGGTGACGGCGCGTACCAGATTGTTGAGCTCGCGGGCCGGGCGGTGCCAGTGCAGTTCGCCATCGGCCGGGGTGCGGCGGCCATAGTAGCTCGCCTTACTCTCGTCCTGCGGGGTGAAGCGGCTCTCCCCGCGCTTGAGTTTGACCAGTTCACCTTCCAGCAGGGCATGGGCAGCCTGACGCACCTTGCCATGCAGGGTCAGCGCGGTGTCGTCGTCGGCAATGGCCACCGCCTGCTGGGCGACGATATCGCCGGCATCGGGTTTGGCCGTCATCCGGTGCAGGGTGATGCCGGTCTCGGTCTCGCCGTTGACCAGACACCAGTTGATGGGGGCGCGGCCGCGATAGGCGGGCAGCAGGGAGCCGTGCAGGTTGAAGGCCCCGACGGTCGGGATATCGAGGATCTCCTGCTTGAGCATGTTGCGGTAGTAGAAGGAGAAGATGGCCTCGGGTGCCAGCTCGCGAATGCGCTCGATCCAGAGCGGATGGTTCACGTCTTCGGGGGAGAAGACCGGCAGATCGTGCTCGGCACAGAGCTGGGCGACCGAGTCGAAGAAGCGGTTCTCGCCCGGGTCGTCGGCGTGGGTAAAGACCGCCTGGATCTGATAGCCGGCCTGAAGCAGGGACTCGATACCGGTGCAGCCGATATCGTGATAGGCAAAGACGACAACGTTCATGATTGAGTTTCCTGTTGCGAAGCATCCGGGGTGGAGCGAACGATTTGGTGAATGAAGTAGCGGGGGCGGGCACGCACATCGGTATACATGCGGCCGATGTACTCACCCAGCAGCCCCATCCCGATCAGCTGCACGCCGACAAAGGTGAAGAGAATGGCAAACAGGGTGAAGACGCCGTCTGCTGCCCAGTCGGCACCCATCAGCAGGCGCAGCAGGATCAGCAGGATCGAGAAGGTGAAGCCGATCCCCGCCACCACGCTGCCAACGATGCTGAGCAGGCGCAGCGGGGCCGTGGTCATGCAGGTGACCAGGTCGTACATCAGGTTGATGAGATGCATCAGGCCATATTTTGATTCGCCGTGGGCCCGCTCGGCGTGGCCCACCTCCAGCTCGGTGGTGCGGCGGGCAAAGCTGTTGGCCAGAATGGGGATGAAGGTACTGCGCTCCTGACAGCAGAGCATGGCGTCGATGATGTGGCGGCGATAGGCGCGCAGCATGCAGCCGTAGTCGCTCATCTGGACGCCGGTCGCCCGCTGTACCGACTTGTTGATAAAGCGCGAGGCCGTCTTGCGAAACCATGAATCCTGCCGGTTGCGGCGGATGGTGCCGACCACGTCGTACCCTTCCATGGCGGTGGCGACCAGCCGCGGGATCTCTTCCGGCGGGTTCTGCAGGTCGGCATCCAGGGTGATCACCAGATCCCCCTTGGCGGTCTCGAAGCCGGCCATGATGGCGGCATGCTGGCCATAGTTGCGGTTGAGCAGCACCGCGACCAGCTTGCTCCCTTCGCGGGCAGCTGCCTCGCTGATGATGGCGGCGGAGCGGTCGCGGCTGCCATCGTCGATCAGGAGCACCTCGTAATCCTGACTCAGCTGCTCGCAGGACTCGGTGACGCGCTGCAGCAGCTCGGGCAGGCTCTCCTCCTCGTTGTAGACGGGGATGATGACGGAGACCCGCTTGATATCGTTATGGTTCACGTGTCGTTACTCCAGTATGTCGGTCAGGGCTGCCACGACCCGATCCACGTCGGAGAGCGTCATGTCTGGGAAGAGGGGCAGGGTGCAGAGCCGTGACGAGTTCCACTCTGTGTTGGGTAGCGAAAGCGCCGGATAGCGCTCCCGGTAGTACTTCTGGGTATGGGCTGCCTTGAAGTGCAGGCCGGTGCCGATGCCGTGCTCCTGCAGTGCCTGCATCAGCTGATCGCGATCGAGGCCGCAGCGAGCCGGATCGACCCGCACCATGAAGAGGTGCCAGGCGTGCAGATGGGAATAGTCGGGGATGGCGAGCGGTTCGAACGGCAACCCCTCCAGCAACTCCCTATAGCGGGCAACCAGGATGGCGCGCCGGGCGTTGAGCTCGGGCAGGCGGGCCAGCTGCACTAGCGCGATGGCGGCGTTGATGTCGGCCAGGTTGTACTTGAAGCCCGGCATGATCACCTCTGCCTGCGGCTTGCGGCCCAGGGTCATCCGGTCGAAGGCATCGACCCCCAGACCGTGAAATTTCAACATCCGCACCTTGTCGGCCAGCGCCTTGTCATCGGTCACCAGCATGCCCCCTTCGGCACAGGTGAGGTTCTTGATGGCGTGGAAGGAGAAGATCGCGGTGCCGGTTTCGCCGATCCAACGGGCGCGATAGCGGGTGCCGACCGCATGGGCGGCATCTTCGATGACCGGAATATCGTGCTGGTGACCCAGGGCGAGGATGGGGTCGAGGTCGACCGGTGCGCCTGCGTAGTGAACCGGGATGATGGCTCGGGTGTTGGGGGTGATGAGCGGTGCTATTTGGTCGGCGTTGACCATCAGGGTATCCCTGTCCACATCGACAAAGACGGGGGTGGCACCCAGCAGGGTGATGATGTTGATGGTGGAGACCCAGGTCTGGGAGGGGGTGATCACCTCGTCACCCGGGCCAATCCCCAGCGCCATCAGGGTGACATGCATACCGGCCGTTGCGGAGCAGAGCGCCACTGCATGCTGGCAGCCAAAGGTCTCGCAGAAGCGCTGCTCCAGCTCATGATTTTTCGGGCCAGTGGTGATCCAGCCTGATTGCAGAACCTCGCTGACGGCGTTGATCTCGGCCTCACCCATGGCGGGTTTTGAGAATGGCAAAAAGTTTTTCATACGACTCCAGTCTTAATGTCGCAAGAGATCACATGGCGATGAAAACCGGTATTGCCGATTTTCACTGGAAATATGCATGGCGCAGATATCTATATCGCTTGATATATTTTCGAAAGTAGCTGAATAGCGAGTTTTTATTCAAGCACACAGCAACATCTGGTTACAATTGCAGAGTTTTGAGAATGGCTAAATTCGAAATGTTTTGTAACAAATATTTTCATTCAGAGTTGGTTATTGTTTGATTTATATCTGTTTTTAGTCACCCGACATTGACGTATTAATTATTCAATAAATTGCTTTGTATTGACTGGTTTGTTTTTTACAAGATTTGTTACAAATTGACCATGGTACAATTAGATAAACGGTGTAAAGCTCCTATCATTACGGATGATGGGAGATTCGTTATGAATATCACTGTTTTTGGCAGTGGCTATGTCGGCCTGGTACAGGCAATTGTATTGGCCGATGTCGGCCATCAGGTTGTTTGTATTGATCTCGATGCAGAAAAAATAAGTCGGTTGTCCCGTGGCGAATTACCTATTTATGAACCCGGGCTGGATTCATTGCTACATCAGACGCTACAAAATGGCTCGCTGAAATTCACCACGGATATATCCATGGCGGTTACCCACGGTGACGTGCAATTCATCGCCGTCGGTACGCCCCCCGATGAGGATGGTTCGGCCGACCTGAGCGCCGTCAGGGCGGTGGCGAGATCGATTGCCCAACATCGTGCCGACGATGTGATCATCGTCAATAAATCCACCGTGCCGGTCGGTACGGCAGACAAGGTATTCCACTGGGTCAGGGAGCAGCAAGCCGAGCTTGGCAAGCAGTTCGAGTTCGATGTGGTCTCCAATCCCGAGTTTCTCAAAGAGGGGGCGGCTGTGCGTGATTGCCAGCGCCCGGATCGCATCGTCATCGGCACTGGCAAGGAGCGCTCCAGAGCCGTGATGCGCGAGCTGTACGAACCCTTCAACCGCAATCACGACCGCATTCTGTTCATGGACGTGCGTAGCGCCGAGCTGACCAAGTACGCCGCCAACTGCATGCTGGCCACCAAGATCAGCTTCATCAACGAGATTGCCGGGCTGGCCGAGCGGGTCGGTGCCGATATCGAGCAGGTGCGCCAGGGGATCGGTGCCGATCAGCGCATCGGCTACCAGTTTATCTATCCCGGTTGCGGCTATGGCGGCTCCTGTTTTCCCAAGGATGTGAGGGCGTTTTTGGCAACAGCCGCGGCGCTCGATTACGACACTCCGCTCATCCGCGCGGTGGAGCGGGTCAACGAGCGGCAGAAGTTCAAGCTCTTCGATACGCTGGCCACTCACTTTCAAGAGCGGGGAGAGTCGCTGGCGGGTAAGACCATCGCCATCTGGGGGCTCGCCTTCAAGCCCAATACCGATGACATGCGCGAAGCGCCGAGTCGGGTGCTGATGGAGGCACTGTGGCAGGAGGGGGCGCGGGTGCAGGCCTTTGACCCGGTGGCGATGAAGGAGGCGCAGCGCATCTATGGCTGCCAGCCCGAGCTGTCGCTGATGGGCACCAAGGAGGCTGCGCTGGCGGGGGCCGATGCACTGGTCATCTGCACCGAGTGGAACGAGTTCAAGGCACCTGACTTTGCCCAGCTCAAGAAGATGCTGGCCATGCCGCTCATCATCGACGGTCGCAATCTCTATGACCCGCACAAGATGAAAAGCCAGGGCTTCTCCTACTACGCCATCGGACGCGGGGAGACCATTGCAGAAGGAATAAGCCATGCCACGCCCTGAGATATCGGGGCGCAAGCTCGGCTGGATGTTGCTGCTGGTGACTCTGGTGCTGCTGTTTGGCCAGTTTGATCATCAGCTCTGGACGCCTGATGAGCCTCGCGAAGCGGCCATTGCGCTCGAAATGTACCGCAGTGGTGACTGGGTGGTGCCGACCCTGGGCGGGCGCAGCTTTATCGAGAAGCCGCCGCTCTTCTACATGGCCGCTCTGCCGTTTCTTGATGGGTTTGCATCCTGGCTGGGGATAACCAACACCCTGCGTTTGGCGGGCGTGGTCTGGGCGGCAGGGATGCTGCTCTTCACCGGCCTGCTGGCCTATCGCCTGCTTGGCAACAGGTCGGCGGCACTCTGGTCGGTCATCGCGCTGGGCACCATGGAGGGATTTATTATCAATACGCACTGGATCAGGACGGACAGTGCGCTCGCCTTCTTTGTCGTATTTACCCTCTGGGCCTTCGCCGAATATTATCTGGCGCATCGCAACTTGATGGTGATTATTGCCGGGTTGGGTCTGGCTGGCTGTTTTATGGCAAAAGGACCGATCGGGCCGTTGACGGTGTTTTTCGGCTGGCTGCCCCTTTTTATCTTTGCTGTCAGAAAAGCAGTTGGCGAGAAAGGCATTCCCATTTTTATATTTCAGCATCTGCTGATGTTGTTGTTTTTTATATTGCCAGTCGCAGCCTGGGTCCGGGAGCTAATTAGCCATACCGATGGCGATGCCTTGTGGCATGAGTGGTTCTGGCAGAATCAGGTTGGCCGTCTTACCGGCACTTCGACCGAACTGGGTCATATCAAGAAAGGTGCCTATCTCTATTACTTGTGGGGAATGGTGGAATATACCATCCCATGGTTGCCATTCATTGTTTATTGGGGCTGGCAAACGGTGAAACAGCGGGAGTGGAGTCGTGAGAGGTTATTTTTGCTGTGCTGGGCGCTTGGGACTCTTTTGTTGTTAACACTCTCTTCGACCAAGCGAACTCTCTATCTTTTCCCGCTATTGCCGGTATTTGCCATCATGCTGGGTCAGGTCAGTCTGAGCTGGCCGGTGTGGACTGCCCGTTATGGTCGGGGGTGGCTCTACTTCATGCTGTTGTTCTGCGTCGCCATCATTGCACTCCCTCTGCTGGGTCTGCCGCTGCCGTTTGCCAGCCATATTCCGGCAGAAGTGCAGCTAGCCGCCAGCAAGCTGGGGTGGCGGTACATTCCCGCCATCATCCTGTTCGTGATGGCGCTGGAGCTGCTGTTGCGGCGCAAGGAGGTACATGGCGCCATTCATGTCACCAGCTCGGTGGCCATCATGTTCTTGCTCACCTTTGCGCTGGTCTACCCGCTGATCGATGCCGCCAAGGGGGTTTCGGGCAAGATGACCCACCTGCTGGAGGGGATACCTGTCGAGATGCGGGAACGTATTGTTGGCTGGCGACTGGGGGAGACGGAGCTTGGTCTGCTCTCTGCTTATAAAGAGATGCAGGTAATAAATCTGGACGGGCAGGGGGTGAGGAATGTGCTTGCCTGTCACGATGCCAGGTTCGATGCGGTGCTGGTCAACGGTACGGCGCAGGAGATGGCAAATCTGCTGGATGGGATCCCCTATCAGCAGTTGGCACAGACCGCTCTTCGCTCGGACAAGGGACAACTGCTGACCCTGGTTGCCGTAGAGCAGTGCCATTGATCTATTTATTTTCACTTCAGGATCGTCGGATGACGCAATATGTTCGTTTGGTAATTGTTCCACTTTTCCTGCTCAAGGTTCCTGCCGGTCACGCTGACAGTGGTTTTGAAACCTATGGCGATATCGGCCAGGTTGTGATTCCGGTGGCGGCGGCACTCATCTCGTGGGGGGAGGATGATATTGAGGGGCTGAAGCAGTTTGGTTACTCGTTTGCCACCACCACGGCGCTGGTGCAGGGGATGAAGTTCACCATAGATGCAGAGCGACCATCCGGCTCTGGCCAGAGTTTTCCCTCCGGCCATACGGCGGCGGCATTCAGCGGCGCCAGCTATCTGCAGATCCGTTATGGCTGGCACTACGGGTTGCCGGCGTACATTGCGGCCGGTGCTGTGGGCTGGTCGAGAGAGAATGCCGAGCAGCACTACTGGCGCGATGTCATCGCCGGAGCGGCCATCGCGACCGGGATTAGCTATCTGTTTACGACACCACTATCGCGCAATGTGGTGGTAGCGCCGGTTGCCATGCAGGGGGATGCCCGCGGTGTGGGGCTTCACTACCGCTATTGATGACTGGGTTATTCGATAAGTGCCTTAAGCTGCAAGTTTAAGCGAATTTAGTTGACTACTACAGTTTTATCAGTCTGTTTTAATTGGTTTTGTATGGTGCTTTTTATGCACCCGCAATTCAGGAGGTTTTTATGTACTATTTATTGTTTGTAGTATCAACAGTGTCATTAACTTGGTCATTAGATACATGGTCAAATGTTGATGCCGAGGGAGAACCATTGATTATACAACAAGATCCCCCTTTACCGACGTTGCGAGAAAGTATTACCAATAGTTTGAGTTCTGATATGCTCAAGCGCGAGCGTGGATCTGCACCATCAATCACATTCAGGGAGATTCCCCCACGTGAACCACTGGAACGAGATATCGAACGATATCTCTTGAATCCTGCGCAGTAATCATACTTGTAATAACAAGTTATTTTTAGTGTTTTAAAAACAATGTGTTATCTTTATTCTGGTTGTTTCTACGGTGCGATTTAATTAGCTGTTGTAAACACAATCTGGCATATTGGTTGTGACTTGTAATTAATGAATGCAAAAGTTTTATGTGAACTATTCGTGAGAATTGAGAATAAAGAAAATACATGCGTTGCAAAGGAGTACTTATGATGAATATAATTAACCCCTTAACTGCACTGGCTCTCTTGTGCTCTACGATCGCCGTGGCAGCTCCTTCCCCATATATAGTAGGTGGTACTGTGGGTTATGGCAGCCAGACATTCACATCTAAAGGCGGTAGTCAGGGCGATGGAGGTGACAGTTTAACCGGTGATGTCTATTATCGTTATATGTTTACCAATTATATTGGTATAGACTCAGGCTTGCTATTTGGTTCGGGTGGTGTGGTCAGTGCAATCTTAGATGGAACATCTATAAATAATGTTAAAGACATTCGTTATAAAGGTGTACGTAGCGCCCTATATGCCCAATATCCAGTCTCGTCTGGCAATAGCTTCTATACAAAGCTTGGCGCTAATGCGCACAAAATTGATTACACCGTAAATAATGTAGATGAAAGCACATCTGGGGTTGGTTTTTATGGTGCTGCCGGCTGGCAATACCGTTTCAAATCAGGCATCGGTATCAATGCAGAATACCAATATATTCCGATGTCCCGTCTGGATGTTAAAGGGGGGGCTGTAGGGGTCAACTATCGTTTTTAATCCTGACTGATCTGTGGGGAGGTACTGTAGTACGAAACCAAAGGCCTCCCCAATCCGGGATGCCCGTATTTAGGATCTGTCCCAATTATGTGCTGAAAGGCTAAGCTTGAAGTAGGCCATCACCTTGAGGTCTACCATCATGGATACCCCAGCCGTTCAACACGGCGTTGTTTCCCAAATCAATCATCAAGCAGCAACTACCCCAGCCCCTGGTGACTGCTACACTCGGGGCTTTCTGACAGGTAGACCAAGGGTATTCATAGATGGTCGCCCCGGTTTGCCAAGCCTTCAATCGATGACGGTGAGTTAGGTTGAGATTGCAGCCATAGATCCGGACTGTGATCGAGGCTACTGCCTCTGTCCCTGATGGAATTCGCTGACTGGCTCCTCTATCAGCTTGTCGCTCTCGAAAGTGCTTTGAATACCTCGGGTTTTGCCAGTCACGGTCTGACCTGTCTCGCCATCACGTCATGATTGCCTGTGCAATCGGTGGTTCATTTTCTGCCTTTGCTATTGTCCTGTCATTACGCCGCTAGGATTGTGCCTGTGCCGTATTGCGCATCAAATTCTCGATCATTGGCTAGTAGAGCCCAGACGATTCGGGCCGTCTTGTTGGCCTGTGCTACCGCCGCCACATTATGATTGCGCCGCGCCATAACCCCCTCCAGCCAACTACCTGCGTGTTGTGCCTTGCTCTTCACCACCCGCAGCACCGCGCGGGCGCCATGGATGAGTAGGGTGCGCAGATAAGTATCGCCGCGCTTGCTGATCCCCAGCAGTGTTGGCTTGCCGCCGCTGGAGTGTTGCCTGGGCACCAACCCCAGCCAGGCTGCCAACTGCCGGCCGTTCTGAAACTGTTTGGCATCGCCGATGGTAGCAACCAGCGCGCTGGCGGTGAGTGGACCGATACCCGGTATCTTCGCCAGTTTCTGGCTGGCCGGACTGTCCTGATGCCAACTTTGGAGCTGAACGTCCAATTCCCTCACCTGCTTATCGAGCTCCTTGAAGTGAGCGCTCAAGCAGTCGAGTAACTGACGAAACCGCCCTGGCAAGCCATTATCCCCCGCCTCCAGAATGTCAGGCAGGTGCTGATTGATGTGGCGAATACCCTTGGGGATGATAATACCGTGCTCCGCTAGCAACCCCCGGAGTTGGTTTGCCTGCGCGGTCCTCGCCTTGACGAATCCCTGGCGGGCTCGATGCATTGCAAGGACGGCCAGTTGTTCGCTGTTTTTAATTGGCACGAAGCGCATGTTCGGGCGGCTCACCGCCTCGCAAATGGCTTCGGCATCGGCCGCATCGTTCTTGTTGGTTTTGACGTAAGGTTTGACGAACTGCGGCGCCATCAGCTTGACGGTATGCCCCAGCGCCTGAAGTTTGTTAGCCCAGAAGTGGGCACTGCCGCAGGCCTCCATGCCAATCAGACAGGCGGGTCGGTTGCTGAAGAACGGCACCACCTGCTCGCGTTTGAGTTTCTTGTTGAGGAGCCGCTTGCCGTGCACATCGACGCAATGGACTTGGATGCAGGATTTTGCCAGATCGATACCAATCGTTGTAATGTTCATCACGGTCGCCTCTCTCAATCAGTGGGAAGTTTCATTCGCCACTTTGGCACGTTAGATGCCGTTTTGGGGAGGGGCGACAATTCCATTAGCTTGTTTATGGCGCTAACATACGCCATGACTTCTCCCACTTGGCCGTTGTAGTTACGCAGACTGATTTTCCCCGCCAGCAACTGCTTGAACCGATACATCGCCGTCTATGCCAGCGAGCGACGGTGATACCCCGATATCTTTTTCCAGTGCGCCCGCCCTTCCTTGCGCATTACCAGCACGGGGTCATTTCTTGGGGGCACCTTTTTCGAGAGCCCAGCGTTCTTGCGAGGCGGGATACAGGCTATCGCCCCTTTGCGCGAGATAAGCTGATGGCTGG
>NZ_JBHFMW010000011.1:0-16131 GCF_041929505.1 Aeromonas sp. MdU4
AAACATCTCGATATAATCAAACACATCGCTGCGGGCTTCGTCTCTTGTCGCGTAAATCCTGCGCTTGATCCGCTCCCGTTTGAGCAACTGAAAGAAGCTCTCGGCGACCGCGTTGTCGTGACAGTTGCCCCGTCGGCTCATGCTGCAACTCAGGTTGTGGATCTTCAGAAAGTCCTGCCATTCACCACCAGTAAACTGGCTGCCCTGGGCACCTTTCTAAGAGTCAAGTCGTTATTTGGGTACTGTTGAACAACCGGCTTTGATTTCGTAGCTGCGTATAGACCGTGAGGTCGGGAACATGCTGCAAAATAAACGCCCGGACGCGTTGTGTACTCATATCGTTCGCTCCGCATGGCTGGGGCGTGGGTGATGGAGCGTATTGGGTTTATTTATACGCCTCGAGACGGGACAGCATCGCTGGTTAAATGGATGTGCCCGATAAGCAACCCGCAACCACCGTTGGTTCGAGAACAAACCCGCAGCGTCAATTACACGGTGGATGGATTGGCAACTGAGTTCATTGACACGATCACGATGGACCGCTCAATCTACACCACCACGGCGCGAGCACTGTCATCCCCCTTCCGCAATAACCGCGCCTCATTTATCGTAACATTACCCTATAAATGTGAACGACACCTCATTTTCACTGGCCTCAAAGGAGGCAAGATCAAACAGCCGCCAAACGGTTGCTCAACCAGATCAATGCCGAGAGCGTGTAGGAGAACGGGAACCAAGCCTTACGAATTATCGGTCCCAACAGAGCACGGAAACCGTGCACGGAGGCGTGATGAAAGGACATGGCCAACTGTTGATGTTGTTGATGAGCCCTGTGGTATGGGCTGGGGGGCTGGAGGATTGTAAACAGGACGCAGCCTCGGCAAGCTGCTCCGCCTATCTGAACGGGGTGGTGGACAGTGCCCTGCTACTGGGGGGCAAGCAAGCCGAGACCTACTGTTTTGGTGAACGCTTCTCCGAGCGGGCACTAAGCAGCCGGGCTGGTGAGCGGGCCAAACACACCAACGCGCGCTATTGCGCTGACCAGCTACCGGATGCAGCGCGTCTCAAGGCCCGTCTTGTAGCACAATTTGGCGCGCACAAGGTCGACTCGGTCAATGACATGTACAGCGTATTGGCAGCCGAACTCAGCTGCTACCGAGAGCCACGTTAGGTAAGGCGTCATCGCCACCTAGTCTCGACAACACCACAAATGCGCCCTGACGCCGACAGCGCTGAAGGGCCACTATGGACCCTTCATGCGTCTAAACCGCAACCTGAGCTGTTTTTCCGCTTCAATGATGGTAAACAAGGCAATACCTATCGCAATCACTAATATTCCGTCCAGACAGGATACCGCCTCGGTGTTGAACAGGGTCTGCAACACGGGCAGATAGGTGATAGCCAGTTGGGCCAGGATGACCATACTTACCGTCGCCCATGTGACTCGGGTACCTTTCACGGCCTGCCATCTCAGCGAGGTACCGTAGAGATTGCGAATGAAGAACATGTGAAAGATCTCCATCACTACCAACGTATTGACCGCCAAGGTGCGGGCCAGCGCGATAGACTCCCCCCGCTCGATGGCGTAGGCATAGATACCGTAGACACCGCAGAGAAACAGCATCGAAACCAGCGCCATATGCCACACCAGTTCACCGCTCAGCAACGGTTCATGGCGTGGCCGAGGGGGGCGACGCATGGTATGGTCTTCACTCGGCTCAAATGCCAGGGCGATACCGAGCGTGACGGCAGTGATCAGATTCACCCAGAGGATTTGGATCGGCGTGATAGGTAGCGTCAGTCCAAGCAGCAGGGCGAGGATGATCGTCATGGCTTCCCCCGCATTGGTGGGCAGGGTCCAACTGATCACCTTCTTGATATTGTCATAGACAGTGCGCCCTTCGCGGACGGCCGCCACAATCGACGCGAAGTTGTCATCAGCCAGCACCAGGTCTGCAGCTTCCTTGGCAGCTTCTGAGCCCATGTTGCCCATAGCGATGCCGGCGTCCGCCCGCTTGAGGGCCGGAGCATCGTTGACACCATCCCCGGTCATCGCGACCGTCATGCCCTGCGACTGCAAGGCCATGACCAGGCGCAACTTATGCTCAGGCGTGGTACGAGCAAAGATGTCACAGTGCAACACCGCCTGTTGCAAGGCTGCATCGTCCATCTCATCAAGCTCGGCACCGCTGAGCACCCGGTCGGAATACTGCAACCCTATCTGTTTGCCGATGGCAGCCGCGGTGATGGTGTGATCCCCGGTGATCATCTTCACCCGGATGCCAGCACCGTGGCATTGGGCTACGGCTGTGATGGCTTCAGGGCGCGGTGGGTCCACCATCCCCATCATGCCAAGCAGGGTCAGAGAACCCTCCAGTTCGCGATGTTCCAGCACCGTATGTTCCGGGTTGATACATCTGCTGGCAAAGGCCAGTACACGCTGTCCGTGACCTGCTATGGCTTCAGCCTGCGCATTCCAGTACGCCTCGTCTAGTATCGCCGTGCTCCCAGGCCTAGTTGATCGCTGATTGGCACACATGGCCAGGATCCGCTCCGGCGCCCCCTTGACGAATATCACAGCATGCTGCTCATGATCATGATGGAGTGTGGCCATAAAACGATACTTGGCATCAAAGGGAATGGTGTCCGTGCGGTGCCAGGTGGCTTGGATCTGCTGGATGTCCAACGCCATTTTTGCGCTACCGGCGAGCAGAGCCCCCTCCATCGGATCGCCCTCCACACACCAGACGCCCTCCCGCAGAGACAAGGCTGCGTCGTTGCAACAAGTCGCAGCCAGCGCCAACTCGGTCAATACCGGGTACCCGGAAGAGGTGATCGGATGCCCGTCCTGCATCAGGTTGCCATACGGGGCATAGCCATCCCCTGTCAGGGTGAAGCTCTGCTGCTCGGTAAGTACGCTGGCCACCATCATCTCATTGCGAGTCAAAGTGCCGGTTTTATCGCTACAGATAACGGACACCGCCCCCAAGGTCTCAATGGCGGGCAGGCGCCTAACAATCGCGTTGCGTTTCGCCATGGCCTGCACACCCACGGCCAGGGTGATAGTGAGCACCGCTGGCAGGCCCTCAGGAATGGCGGCAACCGACAAACCGACGATCGCCATGAACGTGGCGGTGAAATCCTGATAGGCGACAAAATAGCTGTACACAACTAGCAAGGTGGCAATCAACAAGATCAGCATGGTCAACCACTTAGCAAAGGCGGCTATCTGTTGTACGAGGGGGGTGGTCAGCACCACCACCGTTGACAGCAGACCACTGATACGACCGATCTCCGTAGCCGAGCCAGTGGCTACCACAAGTCCCCAGCCCTGACCACGAGTCACCATGGTGCCGGAAAATGCCATGCAACTGCGCTCTGCGAGCGGCACATCCTCCCGGACCGGGGCACACTGTTTTTCCACCGCAATGGATTCTCCAGTGAGTAACGCTTCCTGCACGAACAAACCATGTACGTTGAGCAATCGCAGATCGGCCGGAACCTTGTCACCTGCATCAAGTAGCACGATGTCACCCGGGACCAGTTGGTCCCCAGGGATACTTATGCGCTCTCCATGACGAATGACACTGGCGTGAGGCGCCAGCATATGGCGAATAGCATCCATCGCCTTCTCCGACTTCCCCTCCTGGATGAAGCCGATAAGGGCATTGGCGGTGACAACGGCCAGAATGACGCCGGTATCGATCCAGTGTGCCAGCCATGCCGTCACCAAGGCACATCCCAGCAAGACATAGATGAGAATATTGTGAAATTGCAGCAGGAAACGCGTCACGTCGCTGCGCCGGGCCGTTGCGGGCAATTGGTTAGCACCGTATTGCGCTTGTCTGGAGCTCACCTCCTGCGGAGAGAGACCCGCAAGCGTCACCCCCTGTTGTTGCAACGCACGGTCCACACTGACGTGATGCCATGAGACCGCAACGATTTCGGCGTGCTCTGTCTGCATCGTGCCCCCTCGTCAATAGGCGGCTACCGGGGAGACAAACCCGTTTGGCTTGAGGGCCAGCAGAGAACACGTAAGGTTCTGCACGATGTTTTCCGCCGTGTTACCAATCAAAAAGCCCGCGATCCCGGTGCGGGCAACCGTCCCCATCACCAAAATGTCGATGTGTTGTTCAGCCACGAATGATGGGATACAGCGTTCTGCCAATCCGCGCAGAGGGTGCAATTGAAAGTGTCCCTGGATGCCGGATACGCTGAGCAAGTTGCGCAGCGCTGCCTGATGCGCGGCCTTGATGGCAGAGGTCTTTTGATGCAACTCATCTTCAGAGACCTTTATCCAGACATTGTCACGCAGGTAGGCGTCGAACGCATAATCCCAGCAAGAGAGGATATGCAATTCACCACTGCAGTGATCCGCCAATGTACGGGCAACGCCCAGTAGCTGCAAGGACAGCGCGTGCCCTTCCGGTGTTGAACTTTGTGGGTCAATCGCCACCGCCACCCGAATGGCATGGCGATGCCGCTGGATCGGGCGTGTCAACCAGACCGGACAGGGACATTTGCGCAGCAGCGCCATGTCGATGGCCTTAAAGCCCTTGTCCCCCTCCTTGGGTTCTGCCGCCTTGATGACCAAGTCATGGGCTTCCCTCAGAACACGCTGAATGATGTGGATAGCGGGGGTATCTACACACTCAATGTCGATGGACAGTGGGACCGTCACCTCATCCACCTTGACGATGTCACGTGCAGCCTGAGCGGAACGCATCAGCTGCGCCTTGAGAGAATGCAGGTAGGATCCTCTGTAGTCCTTCATCTCCTTGGGCAACAAAGGACACACCAGCAGCGCTTTCAACGTGGCCTTGTGGTTGCGGGCCAAGCTCATGGCTTGCGTCAAGGCTTCGGTCTCATCAACCAGCCCCTGACTAACAAAAAGAATGTGGTGGCAATGTTGCATGGCATCTTCCTCTTATCACTCACGGGCACACAGCTCGTGGGCACGTTCATACGATGGTAGCAAGGGTTCCTGCACCGTCCGGTCTTTCGTCGCCCGAGTGGGAAGAAATGACGCCTTGTGCCAGCAGGGATCACAAGAGCGAGGGTGGGAACAGAACTGATCGAGTGGACAATGGGGCGTAGTGGCAAGCCCTCTGCTATCGAGGCGGGTTGCTTATCACCAAAGTATCGGTGTATTGGCCGCCCCCTATCGCGGGGAGCGTCAACTTCCCATTCTGTCGGAACGTACTGCTTCATATCATTGACCTCCTGTTCAACGCGGAGTAAGTCAGCGACATAATGAGGCGATATTAGGTAGTTCGCACCAGTGAGAACCAATTGTACCAACAGCGTCTGTGCGATGCCTCACGCTAACCGGCTTTTCGGCTTGATACCAGACATGGGCGGCTAATTTGCGAAGGGGATCAATATTGGCAGCGTAAAAGAGGGGGGACCACTGCCTGACCAGATGGTCCCGTGATGGTCTTTAGCTCGCGTCAAATAAAATGCCGGTATGGCATCGGCGGGCGGGCTCATGCTCAAGAGTATCGGCACCGACAGCCAACAGAGCACGCTTGCACTATTCCCTCAGGTAATAGGGAGCGGCAACCGAATGAAGATGTCATAAATACGCCACCCCTATCGCAAAATTAAACATCTGGTCACGCCTTTTTAAACGCCAGCCAGTAAGGCTTGTGCTTCGTCGCGCAGTGCACAATATCGCTGCGTAAGGAGGGAACGCTTTTCAACTCGCCAACCGCCATATTTCGCTAGCCAGCGTCTGGGGCGACGTGGATCCCAACTATCAATGGCTTCACGTAATCGGGTTTCCAGATCTCGATGAATATCGTCTGAATCTCTTATTGATGGCATGGCAGGAACTGGGGCCGTAAGTAGTATGGATATCATGGATTAAGGCAATACAAACAACCGAGAGCGCTATGGCCCCCATGTGATTCCAAATCGATTACGGCAACGCGAAATCATCTGAACGACAAAGCCATCACCGATTAATTATCGCAACGGTGACAGAATATAGCTTATATCTTGACCATTGAAAACTAACTATCGAATTGAACGCAATAAAAAAGGCTCTGTCCCAATTATGTGTTGAAAGGCTAATCTTGACGTAGGCCATCACCTTGAGGTCTACCATCATGGATACCCCAGCTTTTCAACACCTGTTGTCCCTCTTTCCCCAGTTAACCCTGTGCCAGCGCCGTGTTGCTCAGCAGGAGCTCACTGCCCCACACCATTACCTCGCTCAATACTCAGTTACCGGCATGTAGTGGCTGCCCACATTGTCAGGCCGATGTCACCGAGCTGGCGCCTTGGGGATGGAGTCGGGGGCTGCGCCGCTACCGTTGTAAACTGTGTCTGCGCACAAGCTCCATCCTCACCAAGACGCCCCTGGCCAGATTGCGTAAAGCACAGTGCTGGGAAGACTACGCGCAAGCCCTCATCGAAGGACTGACCGTCCGCCAAGCAGCGCGGCGCAGTGGGGTCAGCAAAAACACTGCTTTCCTCTGGCGTCATCGCTTCTTGCGTGCCATGGCAGGTCATCAGGCCACCCGGGAAGAGGGCATCGTTGAGGTTGATGAGACCTTCTTCCTTGAATCGTTCAAGGGGCAACGGGGACTACCGCGTCCGCCAAGGCATCGTGGTGGCAAGGGGCGAACCCGTGGAACCGGGCCGGATTACATCCCGGTGATGGTGGTGCAGGACCGTGCTGGCCACCATGCGGATTTTCAGCTGGAGAAGATAAATGCCGAGACGGTCATCGCGGTGTTGAAGCCGTTGGTGTCACCGGATGCGGTGTTGTGTAGCGATGGTGCGGGTGTGTATGCCAGTTTTAGCAAAGTGCATGGAGTGACTCATCAAGTAGTGCACAATCGCCAAGGCGAACGGATGGTCGGTGCGTATCACATTCAACACGTGAACGGGTATCACCATCGGTTGAAAGAGTGGATGGAGCGGTTCCATGGCGTGGCGACGCACTACCTGAAGAACTACCTGGGTTGGCGCAGGATGCTGGAGCGTTACGGGAGGGGCGTAAATATCAAAGCGTGTTTGCATGAGGCGCTGGGGCACCCCATGCAACACGTAATTGGGACATAGCCATAAAAAAAGGCCACGCTGTGAGGGCATGGCCTTGTCTATTCGGATAAGTTAGATGGAGCCTGTAAATAATTCTGTGTAACTGCCCACGCCATTACAGGTGACCGTTCAGGCGATCACCGAATTCGATAATAAAGCGATTCAGAGCAAGCTTCCAATTCTGGATTTGGCATGGTCCATTTCTTGGAGGCCTGCTGTATCGCGAGAAACGCAACTTTGAGCGCCGACTCATCGGTCGGGAACAGCTTCCTTTGCTTGGTCGCTTTGCGCAGCACGCTGTTTAGCGACTCGATAGCATTGGTTGTGTAAATTACCTTCCGGATCGCGGGGGGATAATCAAACAGCGTGATCAGATTGTCCCAGTTATTCTGCCACGAGCGCGCTATCTGCGGGTACTGGCTATCCCAGCGCTCGCCGAAGGTCGCCAGCGCCTGCTGAGCCTCACGTTCCGTCGCAGACTGGTAGATCTGCTTCAGTTCCGCCGTTACCGCCTTGTAGTCCTTCCAGGAGACATAGCGCAACGAGTTGCGGACCATGTGGACGATACACAGTTGCACCTTGGTCTGGGGATATTCCACGGCAATGGCATCAGGGAAGCCCTTGAGACCATCCACACACGCGATCAGGATATCTTCCAGGCCGCGGTTCTTCAGCTCGGTCAGGACCGACAGCCAGAATTTTGCCCCTTCGGTCTCGGCCAGCCACAGGCCCAACAGCTCCTTGTGACCCTCCATATTGATACCCAGCGCCAGATAGAGTGACTTGTTGATCACCCTTTGGTTCGCGCGGATCTTCAGCACAATACAGTCCAGATAGACGATGGGATAGAGCGGATCCAGCGGTCGGTTTTGCCATTCGTGGACCTGCTCGATGACACGTTCGGTCACTTTCGATACCAGCCCCGCCGAGATGTCGGCGTCATACATCTCTTTGAACGCGTCCACGATATCCCGCGTACTCAAGCCCTTGGCGTAGAGAGCGAGGATCTGGTCGTCCATCTGGGTCAGGCGGGACTGGCCCTTGCGGACAAACTGAGGCTCGAAGGAGCTGTTGCGGTCACGAGGCGCCTGGATGGTGACCTCTCCATGCTGGCCTTTTAGACGCTTGGTGGAATAGCCATTACGATTGTTGCCGGTCCCGCGGCCTTGTGGGGCGTGTTTCTCGTAGCCCAGATGCTCGTCCATCTCGGCATTGAGCGCGGTCTCAACGGTGAGCTTGATCAGCTGTTGGGTGAGTGTGCCGAGATCTTTTTCAGATTTGATGTCTTTGGCCAGCTCAGCGGCCAGTGCTTTGAGTTTGTCTTGGTCCATTTGCTTACCCACGAAGGTATCCTTTTGAAAAAGTTACTTATTCGTGGGCGGTTACACAATTGGATTTACAGGCTCGTTAGATGAGGAAATCATCCAATTTACGGCCTTGCTCCAGTTGCTGGGCCAAGTACTTCGGAGTTCGGCCCTGACCAGTCCAGGTTTTCTCTACGCCATTCTCAACATAACGGTACTTCGGGGGACGAGGTGCCCGTTTAGCTTTAGTCGCAGTCGCTGCTGCTGGGGCACTGCCTACCAACTCAGTGGGGTCGATACCAGCCTGAGCCAACATCGCTTGGAACTCAGCCAGCTTTTGCTGGTGCTCAGCTTGGGCGGCTTGTTCTTTCTCTGCCTGCTCCAACCGTTCCAGATAAATCATTTCGATTTTCTCGTGTGCTTCTTTGAGTTGGTCCAGAGACAACTCGCGCAGTACTGCTCGCAGACTGCGCACATTTAACAATACTTTAAGAAATTCACTCATGGTTAAGACTTCTCTCGATAAGGGGGTACCAGCAAAGCGCTATAAATAGTCCTAAAACAGGCAATATATATGTTTAACCAGAACGAACTGATGTCCGACGGTGACTCATTGCGTTCAGAGTGATAGACACGATAAATATTACGCTATTGCCCCTGCTTAAAGCAACCGTTGTCTGTGATTAGCATGGGGATTTTTAATAAGGCAACCCCTTCGCATTGCTACTCTCTTTACGCTGCCATTAATAATGTCTATTAAACTGCTTGTAACGCCCACATAGTGCATTATGAAATTATTACTCCCCAAGGCATCTACTTACCCTGTAGAACGTGTATCGAGCCTCTGGTGAACGTTAGCAGCCTTTCCGAAGCAATACACGATTTAGACAGCATTCATTTAAACTTAACGTTATTCAGTTATAGTATCTTAGCCATTTCACTTTCACACTGTTGCATGGATTCCCCATTCAGACATTAACAATGTCTTCTGATGCACCATGATCAGGGATCGGTTAATCCTCCGATACCAGTTTCATTTCACCAGTACCCTATGGATTTACCCCCAGGTCCCAGCATGAATTTCGAGCGGTTCACTATCACCCAACTTGGGGCTATACCGATGGGGGATTGGTCTCAAAGCGAGACAATATCCAGCTATCGACTTCACTTTCTAACCACCCCACACAATGAAGGCCAATTTTCACCCTTTTTTGAAAACTAGGATCATGACGCGGGGAGCGTTCATTCATCCAGTCATAGACCGTACTGCGGGCAACATTGAGTTTGAACAGGATATCTTTCAGGCGAAGAACGCGGACAGGCTTGTAATGGGCATGCATGACATCAGACCTCTCATCGATAATGGATGACCCTTAGCGGACGTCGCCCAGGGCTTAGATGAGAACCGCACTCAAGCCTCAATACTTGTGAAACGATCAAGTGGTGGCGTGTTCTCATATCAGTAGCCCTCTGTGTTATTTTTGACACTGACTAGATTGGCCCCTTGAAGATCCAGACACTTCGCCCCTCTCCTGCGTTGATGGGGCAGAAGAGACCGATGAGCAAGAAGCCCCCATCCAAACCAGGCAGTCCTCATGGCGGTCACTTTGTTGGGGCAGGCCAACAAACAATGTCAGTTATCGGGCATGACACCCGCGAATACATGGCACTGAATATCTGCCAGCCTATCCAGCGATTAAACGATGTGGGTCTCGATGCGTAATTGAAATGATATCCTGCTAATTAATGAGCAATATTTTACCATCAACCCAACGCTATGCTTGGCGCTTAAGGCATTTAGCATGTTGGATAGTTATTATATACAGCACCTATATAAATTATATCTTGGTCATATATGCCTACCTTGATGGGCAGCAATAACTGTCTGGTATAGCCGTATTGATAACCACTAATGGCATTCATGGTGGCTGACATATCCCAATCATAGTGGATGCCGTATAGCATCCATGACCTCACTGAGTCATTTCAGTAAGGGTGCCATATGTCACCCCACCCACGTAAAACACTCTTTTTACACAGACAACCCATAGTCTGAAGACGAGAACATACTGAATCATTAATCCATAAACGTTGATAGCTGCTTATAAGTAGCGTGACGATAATAACAGTGTGTGCTCGCCTCCCTAATAGAAGGCAACCAGCCGACATTCATTACGAGCAAAGGTGTATCTATAACGAGGGGGCTGCACCGTCATATTCCCCACTTAGGGGAGCATATACGCTCATACCTAATAATCTTAAACCCTATAGGAATGGCCATGACATTCTATCAAACCATCTATGGTTACCATATCCGCAGTTACTACGAAGGAATAATGTCAACTATCCGCTCTGCATCAACAGAGTACCCAAGAACATTAGTGCTGCGCGTCGATTTACATGACCCAGTAATTATCGAACAGGGTGACATAATAACGTGCTTCCATAATCATCACTCAGGCACCATGAATCGTTTTATCAACTCATTGAATGCAAAACTAGCCGCTTACCAGAAACGAACCGCACAATCCGGCAAGCGGGTTTATCCCAATACCCTCCGCTATGCGTGGGTACGTGAATTCAGCAAAACAGGGAAACGTCATTTCCACGCACTCCTGCTATTTAACAAAGATGCCTTCTTCCACTTAGGTGATTACGACCTCGAAAATAGCACGCTCAGAACCATGATAACGACCGCGTGGTGTACCGCATTAGGAGAACCCCCTGAATTAGGACGCGACTGGGTGCAATACCCTGATGACGGTAGATACACCCTGCATAAGCGGGGCGTAGACCGAGACATTTATCCTGAAGACTTGATAGATAGGATCCACTACATGACCAAAGTCAGAAGCAAATCCACCCATGATGGCTGTCGTAATTTCGGATGTAGCCGCATCTAATCATAACCACTCATTCAAAGTGGTATTGACCTCCCCCCCACTCACCCATAAGCTCGCTGGATAAATTGGTGGTGATGGCTCAGGGGTCACTTGTTCAGCAAAAAACATAACAAACTGATTCTACTGTGATTTAAAATAACACCTAGTGAAATTGAACACTTTGACTAACTGAGAGCAGGTGGTTTTCAATCAGTTGTGAGAGGATGCTTATCGTTGAAGGGAAGGGGCCAATCGCCGTCGCTTGCTATATGGCGCAGCGCGAAAAGCAGCTGGCCCAGATCGCCGCCCATTTGAGTCTTTTTGCGGGTGCTAGGCTCAACTACGCCCAATTCGCTGATACATAGGTGATCTGTGAACAAGTCGGGCAATTATACCTGGCAGGACCGAAAGTCTTACCCTGGCGGTATACCCACTCAGCATGGTGTGATAGTTCATCGTCTTAAAACCATCGTACAAGATGTTCTGTGTTCCGCTACTCATTGGCATCATCACCTAGGGATTTTATATGGCTAAACCAACAAGTATTAATATCAGCAACGCGGATACGTTGCGTGTATTGGATGAGTATTGTAAGGCACGAGGTATCTCCCGCTCGTCTGCAATCAGTACACTATTAGATGCCACGACTCCTATCCTTAAAGATATCACAAGTCATTATCAGCTCGCAGATGAGTTGAACAAACGGTTGTTATCTGGCGTGTACAAGCGGGGAATTGCACCAAGACAGAATACTGTTGCCGCTGAAAAATATTGCTTGGAAATCTGGAATAACAACCTTCACTTGAAGAACGAATATGAATTTGACAGCGTTAATCATGATGCATATCTTCGCTCTAAGAGGCCTCATTACCGTAGAGACAGGCGATTAGGTAAAATTGAAACCAGGCACATAAATAAAATATGTGGAGAGTTCATTCTACGAGAAAAATCACCAGTTAAATATGTTTGCTTTGTCTACGTACAGAGAGTGTTTTTCCCAGAAAAAGAACTGTTTGAAAAATTTGATCACCCCGTTGACCCAAACTCACCTTTAGTATTGGTCGCCGGTGATGCGGTTGTTTTGTTAGCTAAAGATGTGTTTTATGATGGATATTTTTTCGACCTATCAAAAGCGTTCATTATTGACGTGGTTGACCTGATGCCATCGGGTATCAACGGTATAACTAAAACATTGAACGAACCTAACGCATACTGCTGGGTCCCTATCATGTATAGCGGCAGCATTACTGTCATTATACCGGTTTTCGAGATAGAACCGGATAATTTATCCAAGTTGAAAAAGCCCAACACCATCACAATAGTTTACAGGACTAAGGAGTAGTTTTTCATATAGGCATCGTCTTATTTAATTAGTTTGCAGATATATTTTATCTCCATGAACCTACCCAAGGGACGGCTCTGTGCAGCCCCTTTTTCATTGGAGATCTCCCATGGATCATCTAATTGACCCCATGGCCTATATTGGCCAAACACCCTGGCAGGCCTCGGTAATATATTACCCCCAAAGCAATCTCTCGATATCTGGCTACAGACAGCCGGAATGGATTGGACTATCGAGCAGAGCGACGTGATGTTCAATGTCGCCTCTGATGTGCTGCATATTCGATCCTACAGCGACGGCAAGGTACTTTATCGCTCAGATACCCTCGTCCCCCTGTCGGTGGTCTCAAGCCGTTACAACGTGGTACAGCCTCACGAGGTGCGCCACTTCTATCAAGAGCTGGTAGAAGCCGGTGGCTTTGAGCTGGGACAGACCGCAGGCTCGTTCAAAGGCGGTCGGAAGTTGTGGGCACTGGCCTGTACCGGTCAAGACCTGACACTACAGGGCGGGGATAAGGTGAAGTCCTATCTGTTACTGGCGACCAGTTGCGACGGGACACTCTGCACCACCGTTCAGTTCACCTCCCTTCGGGTAGTCTGCAACGACACCCAGCAGATGGCACTGCGTGGCAGTACCGGCATCATCAAAGTCCCTCACTCTACCCAGTTCGATGCCACAGCCGTTAAAGCATCGCTCGGGCTGGGGCTCTCCCATTGGAATGAGTTCCAAACCCAGACCCAGGCCAAGGCACTGGCACAGCGGCCAGTAGCCCCGATAAGACGGCGAATGATAACGTGGGGGCTGTGGCGACAGCTTTGCTTAACGTTCCGCAAGGCCGAGCACCACAGAAGCCACAACCAAGAAGGAGTCCACTCACCAACAAATTAGGGAAAGGGAACCCATCCCTTCCCCAGTGAACAGCGGATGATCAGCGGGACCGGGCCAATCGCTCCACCAACCGTTCTACCGTTTCCAGCAACAGGGTTCGGTCGGCATCATCGAGCCGGGCCAGTTGCTGGCTCAGCACAATGCCCTGCTCGGTCGGCCGGTTACTGGTCTCGCGCAGGAAATCCGCCAGCTCACAACCAAACAGTTGAGCGAGCTCCGCCAGCCGCACCACGGTCGGCACCACAATCCCCCGCTCCATTCGAGAGACGGCCTCCATCCCGATATTGAGGTGTTCAGCCACCTGCTCCTGGGTAAACCCGGCCTGGTTACGCTGACGCCCAATAGCCTTGCCCACGCTCTTGGCTAACTGCTCAAAGTTGATATCTGTCATAAGTCCTCCTGCCAACCCTTATGGTTGAGGGTGGAC
The DNA here is from genome assembly GCF_041929505.1 of Aeromonas sp. MdU4. NCBI lineage: Bacteria > Pseudomonadati > Pseudomonadota > Gammaproteobacteria > Aeromonadales > Aeromonadaceae > Aeromonas > Aeromonas sp. MdU4. Next base: position 13,894 of record NZ_JBHFMW010000011.1, read on the forward strand.
CCGTTGACATGAAGAACCTCAAAAGGCGAACATCAACCCAACAGGTTGTTATTGGGCGTTTTTTGCCTACCAGACCTGTAAGGGCTATCCCCTTTTCAACGATTTACTACCAACAGGAGTGCTCATGAAACAACTCGTTCCATTGCTCACCCTGGCACTCGCCACACCGAGCGCCATGGCCAGCAACCCCAATGACATCTGGTCCTATCAAGACAGTACCGGCACCAGCTTGGCTCACGCGTGCAATAACAAACGTACCTGTGAGCCGCTCTACAAAAACAGCCACTACACTGCCTTGGTAAACAACCGCTCCCAAACAGGCTGTGCCACTGGCGATCTGCTGGTTGCCGAACACGCCAGTCGCAGCTTTAAGAAACTGGATACCGGCACCTGCAGCGCTTCGGCCAGTATCGAGGTCAATACCTACAATCGGCTGAACAACGTCGATATCATGGTCGGTGACCGACTCATCAAGCGTTATCCGCTAGATGCCTGGATGTGGGGAGAAATACGCAAAGCGGGTAAGGGGGCATCCTGGAGCAAGGCGGAAGAGAATGCCCAAAAACCCCGAAAACTGGATACGCCGAAAGGCCCTCCTGCACAGTGGATTGTGCAAGAAGATAAATATGGCCTTCGCTACATATTGACTCAAGGCAAGGACTATTCCCGGTATGTGCTGGAGATCAAATGCGCCTATCAAATGGCGGGGTGGAGTCACCTGCACTCCAACCTCCGATATACCAGAGCTTATAACGCCTCAGCGACCGTTGATGAAATTGAAGTCGATGGTAAACGCCTCTCTGGGGCCGTCAGAAACCAAACCCAGTGGACCCAGCTCGTTAACGCCATTCTTTCCGCATCAACCCTGAGCGTCTACAACGTCTACGGCAAGCCGGGCCAAGAAGCCATATGGACAGCGAACCCCATGAAGTTGACCTCCACTTGCGACTATTACAACGGGTGAACCATGAACATCGTTAGAACTAAATGCTCGATAGCTGCCCTGATAGCTTGTGGACTACTCTGGGCAAATGCCAGCCATGCAGAAGATCAGCGTTATCTCGCTATCCAGCACACCGACACCGTCTTCGCCAACCAAGGCGTCTGTGTGTATCACTTCTCCTTAGATAGCGGCGGTGCCGGTGAGTTTGGGCGTTTGTATATCACGCTGCAGTTTAATGACAAGAAGGGCAAAGCGCTGGCCGAATCAACTCTGGAGGTTGAATCGTTCGGCGGGAGCTCCGCTACTCGTTATGGTGGCGGTTTTACGGAAGTTGATTGCGGACAGGTTGAGCAAGCCAAGTCTATCGCCATTATTCAGGCGACCGAGGTGCTCGCTCACAACCAAGTTACCCGGCTCCCCATCTCCACCTTCACACCCGAGTTTCATCAACCACTGAAGATCACCGTAGGCGGCAAGTAGCCCGCTCAGAAAAAAATAAAGCCAAAGGGCGTCACCATCACGGTGACGCCCTTTTTCATTTCCAACCCTTGATGAGGATCATCACCCCATGACACGACATTTCATTATCGGCGATCACTTGGTAACACCGCACTCTGAAGGCCACCATCACGGGATCTTTGTTGGCCATGACCAGGTCATTCACTGTCTACCAACGCCTGCAGGTGAGCATTCAGGTCAATTGGCGCTGACCTCCCTGGCTGAATTCAGCCAGCACAATGCCATCGAGGTCAGGCCCCATGCCATGCGCCTGTTCTGTCGAGAGGAGAGCCTGACACGGGCCTACGCACGGCTCAGCGAAGGTGAACAAGGCCAGCCATTTGCTAGTAGCGAGCAATTTGTTACCTGGTGCATTGAAGGGGTTCAGCATCCCCCCAAGCTGCTGCAGACCGCAGTTGCCACGGTGGTCGCAGCCGAGGTGGCTCGCCATACGCTGGGTAAAGCGGTCACCAGTGCTACCGCAGGGCTTGCTGCCAGTACTCTGGCCACGACTGCTGGCGGTAGTGGTGCCGCTGCGACGGTAGTGTCGGTGACCGGTATTGCCACAGCCCCGTTGTTAGCTCCTCTTGCCGTGGGCGCCGTCGCAGCCTATGGCGTCAGCAAACTCTGGGATTGGCTCAAAGACTGAATCTATACGAGGAGACATCATGATAATTCCTTTTCACCGGGATGGCGTTAGCCTGCTTGTGACAGAGCCACTGCTGGTACTACTCAATCAGGAAGCCGTGAAATATGACTTCGACCGGCGTTGTTAATGGGATGGTCGCCCCTACCCA
>NZ_JBHFMW010000012.1:0-111839 GCF_041929505.1 Aeromonas sp. MdU4
CCCGCCTCGCAAGAACGCTGGACTCTGGAAAAAGGGGCACCCAAGAAATGAGGCCGTGCTGGTGATGCGTAAGGAAGGGTTGGCGCACTGGAAGAAAATATCGGGGTATCACCGTCGCTCGCTGGCAGAGACGGCGATGTATCGGTTCAAGCAGTTGCTGGCGGGGAAAATCAGTCTGCGTAACTACAACGGCCAAGTGGGAGAAGTCATGGCGTATGTAAGCGCCATAAATAAACTGAATACCCTTGGCCTACCTGTCAGAAAGCCCCGAGTGTAGCGGTTACCTGGGGCTGGGGAAGTCATGACTGCTGGCTGATTTGGGCAACAACGCCACTTCGACCTTGAACAACTCACCCGGCTTACCTTCAGCTTTCGCAACCCTGACTATCAACCTCAAAGTGGTGGGGTCCATCCGGTTGAGATCCAGCTGATACGTGGTCTTGATGGTTGGCTATTCGACTACGTCACTGATTTTAGCTACCAAGGCTTGGGACAAGATACCGAGCTCTGTAAAGAACTCGACTTCAACTTCCTGGATAACGAGCACTACCTGCAAGGCTGGGGACCGCTCCCCATGGCGGATGCCCAAGAGTTATTCAACATGTGGCAGAACAGTTTTCTTGCCTACGCCCAGCTGGGCTTTTTTACCGTCACCGTCAGTGGTGACTGAGGAGGCATGATGCCCAAACAACCGATAGCCGTTGAGTTGGAGGCCATCAATCGAGAGGGAGAGACACAGGTGGTACGTGACAGCGGCCTGACGGTTCAGGGCTACAGCGTCTACCTGCGGGCTGTGGAGGGCAGTGGGTTGGCGCTGGCCACCTGGGTAGCTGACTACGACACCATAGGACCGGCCTACCAACTGGCGGAACGGCTGAGCGTTGTGCTCGCTATCCCACTCAACGTACTGGTCCCCGGACCGCTGATGCCGATGAAGCGTGAGCCCACAGCCATGGCAGCCCCCATCACGACGGCCAGCTGAACTACCCTCAAGATGAACCAACAACACCTCTGCATTTAGCCCCGGTATGCCTCGCGCTGTCGGGGTTTTTCTTTTTCAGGAGACCACCATGCGTTACCACAAACTGAAAGCCGGGGAATGCCCCGGCACTTATGTCGTCACCGAACCAGTGACCGAACAAGACCTGCTGCGTATTGCCAACCAAATTGCCCGCAAGCGCCTAGCCAAAGGCACCGCTATTACCAGTACTACAGAGGCCGCCGAGCGACTGCAAACCCTGTTGCAGGATCGGGAGCATGAAGTGTTTGGCGCACTGTTCCTCGACTCCCAGCATCGCGTGCTGGCTTTTGAGGAGCTGTTTCGCGGCACCCTCGATAGCGCCAGCATCTACCCACGGGAAGTGGTCAAGCGGGCCTTGTTACTCAACAGTGGCGCCATCATCGCAGTGCACAATCACCCCAGCGGTGACCCTGAACCTAGCCAATCAGACCGGGTCTTTACCCAGGCCCTCAAAGAGGCCTTGGCACTGGTCGATGTGCGATTACTCGACCATCTGGTGGTTGGTGCCGAAGGCGTAGTCTCGATGGCCGAAAGAGGTCAGCTATGAACCAGACCCCAGGCAAAACCCACCTCACCGCCCTCGATATCCTCCTCGAGCTGCGCTGCTGGCTTGCTGACAACATCGACATGCAGGCTGAGCCCGCTATCGTGGCTCACCTGCCTAACGGCTACCTGCTCACCCAGGCTGACTGCATCGACGCCATTGATGCGCTGCTCCATCAGCTGCGCCATTAGCCGCGCCAGGAGGGGACAAGCACCATGCGATTACCCAATCCCTATTCCCTAGAAGAAACCCTCGAGAGGCTGCGCCATAGCCTAGCAGCCGCCAGCAACCAAGGGGCGCTGGCGTTGTTGGAGCGAGCAGTCACCAAGGCTCGTGGTGACAGGGTATATGCCAAGCAGCTTGAAGAGACCTTGCTGCACGGTTCTACCGTTGAGATCCGCAAGTGTCTCAGCTGCTTTGGCGACTACTTCGAGCGATCTCGAGACAATCCGCCCTATTACCCGCATCACGATGCCGTTAACGGCATTGATTGTGCGCTCTACGCCATCTTGTTTGATGTTGCTCACCCAGACGCAGAACAGGTGCACGAATAACGCCAGCATCCCCAAAACCGGATCATCAGCGCCAACACCATGATCCGGATATCCCGACACAACCCACAGGACCACCTCACTGCAGGTGGCCTTTTGCATTTCAAGGAGCGATTCCCATGTCTGCCTTCATGATTGACCGCAAGGATTACCAGGCCTTTGCCGTTCAGTTACACCGCTTTTGCAATGCCCCGATGCCACCGCACTACACCCTTGAGTTGCTGCGCACCCTCTGGTGGTTCCCGCCAGCAGACACGACCAGTACCTGGACATGGCGAGTTGATCGGTTGCTACGGTTGATGATGCTCGCTAACAGGCGGGCGGTCTGGCATCGCTATCAATTAGGACGCCAGCAAGACCAGAAGGAACCACGCCAGCGTGGCTCAACCAAACTGGGACCGCTTAAACCTGCCCATCGTTACCACCAGGGACCACTCACCGATAGCGAGCTGGTAGTCCTCTACAAATTCACCTGTTGCGCCCTGTACCAGTCGAGTGAATGGTCCGGCAGCCCAGAGCAGGCACCTCGGCTTGTGAAGGTACTACAGCAGTTGCAACAGGCTCTCGCGCAAGACGTGCTGACCCGGCTGTCGCTGTGGGAACAAGCCCCTTGGGGAGAGATGTGATGGCTCTCTCCATAACCCTGACAGTGACAAGCTCGCCACCGAGCTTAACCGCCCAGATAGCCCAACGTATCTCTGATGACATGGCACACCTGCATCACCGTCTAGGGGATGGGGTCAGTGATGAACTGGGCATCAGCATCAGTTACCTCGTTGAACAGTTTGCGCTGCTGGCAGCGGCTTACCGTTCACCGGCTGAAATGGAGAAACACCCATGATTGAATTTACCGACAGCTTTAGCCAAGCCGCAGTTGCGGAGGCCATGTGTGCTCACTCAGGGCTTGCCAAGCTCATCAGTCAGCAGTTGATGCTGCCGGGCTTTGCCTATGTCCACGATGTGGAGGGGCGACGTATTGGCGGACCCTTGGTAGCCCCCAACCCGGTGCTGCACAAGACCATGCTCTTTGTCAGCACACGGGATATGCGTGAACACCTGCCACGTGAGATTAACTTCGCCCGCTTTCGCTGCGCCTGTAATGCAGCGGGTCAGCCGGTTGGTGAGTGGCAACGGGTAATTGTCGGGGCCTACGTCAACCACGGTAGTAATGACAAGCCGGATTGGAGTAGTCACACCTGAGCCACGACCACCAGCACACACAAGACCCCATGCAGCCCCTCACTCCGAGGGGCTGTTTGCATTTTAAGGAAGCCCAACCATGCATGACTTACGTGATTACAAGACCCTGACCGCTCGGCAGATCACCACTGCCATCGGTCAGCTGAACCACAACACCGCGCCGAAGATAATGAGCCACCTGACATTACGGGCTAAGCAGCCACTCCCGCTCGGCAATAGCCGCAGCAGAGCCAAGGCCCTCAAGCTGCTGCGCCGGGTCAAGAAAGCCCACAAGGCGGGCTGTATCCCGTTTGAGCTCACTGTGACGGGTTGCCGCATCGACCGGGGGAGCCATCAGGCTGACCGCTATTACTACGACCGCACGCTGCTGGCCCAGGGCTGGCAACAATACGATACCGAGGAAGACGCGTGGTATTTCGGCATCTGGATTAACACAGAGACGCTCGAAACCTTTACATATGCCGAGGGGGATACCAGCCATGTGATAGCACCGAACGTCGAGGCGTTTTGTGCCGAGTTGGCGCGACTCTATCAGCACCACCCGCAGGCCCCGGCCTTTATCAGCATCGACCCAGAGGCGGGCGTTGTGACCCGCCACTTTGAACGCAAGCCGGAGGTGTGAAATGAGTCAACCTCTACCCCTCCCAACGCAATCTTGCCATCGCCTCAAGATCCCACTACCGCACTGTCGAAGGTAAAGCTGTAGCAGTCACCACGACATAGGCTATGGCTCACCTCAAGCAATGCGCCTTGGACAGTGTAACTTCGTTGAGTCACCGCCAACACCGGCATATCAGCCGGTAACCCAAGCATGGAACTTTCCGCCCGCGTTGGTACCAGTTGACGGATCTGGAACTGTTGATTACCAGGTACGATCCCCTCTTGGCGCCAGTGGAGATAGAGGGAACCTTCCAACAAGTCCGGACGCGGCAAAAAATGTTTGGGAATATAAGTGGTTTCTATAGAGGTCGCCTCATCGTTAACACAGCGTACACGGCGGATTTTGGCGATCTCTGCTCCTTCTGCTATCCCCATTGAGATGGCCTGCTCGGCTGAAGCAATGACCAGTTCACGGACCAACCAACGATCGCTCAACAACCCAACCTGACTCAACTGGGCGGTAAAGCTGCCGCCCGCCAGATTGTAAGTAAAAGGGGCGTGAACCACGGAGCCCTTACCCTGCTGTTTAATCACTACCCCCTGTTCTGCCAGCAAAAAGAGAGCCTTGACCACCGTCGAACGTGATAACCCGAGTCGGTCTGAAAGCTGGCGTTCGGAAGGGAGCACACTACCGTGAGGCAGTTTCTTTTCCTCGATAGCCTGCTGAAATCCCTGCGCCAAAATGAGATAAAGAGGCTCATTCCCCGCAGGTTCCAGCCGTTGTTTCAACTCATTAATCAGGTTCTCTACACTCACTGCCTGCATCGCCATCTCGTCACCCGTAAACGTATTCAGTCCACTTTACTGCAAAATGAGTCACAGCTCACACTGGATTGCAAACTGGTATGTATAATAACCACTGGACTGCAACTGGATTGCCCGCAAATGTTCGACTTAACCATTAATAAATCATCAACAATATCCCCGACACCACAGCAGCGTATTTTGGGTTGCCTCTACGGTCAGGCTATTGGTGACGCCTTCGGCATGCCATCGGAACTCTGGCCACGTGCGAAGGTGCGCGCCTTCTTCGGATGGATCAATGACTTCCTGGATGGACCACAAGAAAACATTGCCGCCAATGAGTTTGTTCGCGGTCAGTTTACGGATGATACCTGTCAAGCGGTCGCCCTGATGGATGCGATCATCGAAGATAAGGGGACCATCAATCCTCTGACCATCGCCCGCAATATCATGACATGGGCAGAACGTATCGATGCATTTAACAAGAATATTCTGGGCCCCACCTCCAAAGGGGCGCTTATCGCCTTGCAACGAGGTACCCCCCTTGACCAAATAGAGGCTAATGGGGTCACCAACGGTGCCTCCATGCGCATTGCACCCATCGGTTGCCTGATGACGACGGCAGATCGGGAAGCCTTTATCGAAGGTGTGCGACTCGCTAGCATCCCCACTCACAAGTCAGATATTGCTATCGCGGGTTCAGCGGTCATCGCCTGGGCCATCAGTCGTGCCATTGAAGGTGCAAGCTGGTGCGATATTCGCCGTGAACTGCCTCCATTAGCGCACGAAGTACAGACGCGGTTTGCGTCCACGTTCAGCGCATCCCTCGCTCGCCGTATCGAACTGGCATTCCAGTGCGTTCAACAAGCACATACCATCGAATCCGGTCTGGATGAGATCTACGACCTGATCGGTACAGGGATGGATGTCATTGAATCGATACCGACTGCCCTTGCCATGGTGGAATTGGCTGAAGGGGACCCCATGCTCTGCGCCCAGCTCTGCGCCAACCTCGGCGGTGATACCGACACCATCGGAGCCATGGCCACGGCCATCTGTGGTGCGCTGGCCGGGGTCACGGCGCTGCCAGAAACCGCGCGCCAGCTCATAGCGAAAACCAACAACATTGACTTCGGCCACTATGCCGAGGCCTTAGCTCACTATCGACAACAGGAAGTGTGAATATGAGCCATCAAACAACAGAAGTCGTGCCGGAGTCAGCCTACAGCGGCATCGATCTTATCCCCTCCCATGATCAAACCAAGCAACCTGGTGAACTTTTCTTCGTATGGTGTGCTGCCAACATAGGCATACTGGGTATTGTCTACGGTGCAGTAATAGTATCCTTTGGACTCTCCTTCTGGCAGTCCCTGCTCGCGGCCGTCGTTGGGGTAGCCTCTTTCTCAATGGTTGGGCTCACCAGCATGGCTGGTAAACTGGGCCGTACTACTACGTTGACCCTATCCAGGGTCTGCTTTGGCAAACGGGGCAATATAGCCCCAACCGCGTTCTGTTGGATCAACCTGATGGGATGGGAAGCGGTCAATCTTGTCACTGGCACACTCACTCTGGTGGCGCTATTCAGTGCTCTCGGCATCACAGGAACCCACTGGATCACGGCCCTTTCTCTGCTGTTGTTTGGTGGCCTGACCATGGTCGTCTCCATGCTGGGGCAAAATACCGTGCTACTGATGCAAAAATGGATCACCCGCACCTTCGGTGTGATGACGCTGTTCGTGGTGCTTTATCTGATGGCGAATGCCAACTGGACTGTCATCATGGCACTCCCCTCCGGGGACTGGTTAACCGGATTTTTGCCCGCAGTTTCCGTCATCGCAGCAGGCACCGGCATTAGCTGGGCCATCGCGGGCGCAGACTACAGCAGGGACCAGAGCGAGCACTCTCGACCGAGCGCCATCTTTTCGGCTGTTGTTGCTGGCGCCGCACTACCACTGACACTGCTCATGTTTGCTGGCATCCTACTTACCGCCCAAATTCCAGATCTCGCCTCCACCGAGAACCCCATTGCCGCCATCGGAACACTGCTGCCAACCTGGATGGCGATCCCTTATCTGGCTGCAGCCGTAGCTGGTATTGTAACGATTGCGGTGTTGAGCCTTTACTCCGCCAGCCTCAACCTGCTCAGCATGGGGGTCAAATTGCGCCAATCCCACGCTGTTATGCTCGATGCAATACTCGTGGTCGGTGTCGCGCTTTATGTGCTGTTTGTCTCCGGGGACTTCCTCGGTCCCTTTATCGCCTTTTTGATCTTCTGTGGCCTGTTCCTCGCAGCGTGGGCTGCCATCTTCATCCTCGACTATGTCGTGCTACGCCGTCATCAAGGCTATGAGTATCAGGCGCTCTATGGTGACACCGGTGTACGCAAAGGCCCGCTACTCTGTTGGTTGGCAGGCTCCCTCACTGGCTTAATGGTCACCAAAACGGGCTTTATTGATGGGCCGCTTGCCCTTGGCGTTTTTGCTGACTCGAGTCTGGGGCTGTTTGTCTCGTTTGCTGTCAGTCTGGTGCTCTATGCACTGTTACTGCCTTCACAAAGGAGCTACTGATATGCTCACACTGACGCCTAACATACCTGTCATGGTGATTGGCGCCGCTTTCGGCGATGTGATACTTGAAATGGCGCGCTTGCCTACCTCGGGAGCTGACGAGATAGCCCACGAAAGTGGTCGCCAGATTGGTGGGTGCGCCTTTAACGTAGCCCGGGCTCTTTCCCGGCTGGATACTCCGGTCATCAACGGCATTACTGTCGGTCAGGGAACATGGGGACATACCGTAGAACAAGCGATGGTAGCAGAATCGCTTCCCGTGCAACTACGTGACCCGACTCATGACAACGGCTGGTGCTTGGCCCTGGTAGAGCCCTGCGGAGAACGTACTTTTATTACGGTCGAGGGGTGCGAACAGTATTGGGACACAGCAGCCCTGAGTGCGTTACTGCCAGAGGGACCAAGTTGGTTATATGCTTCTGGCTATGAACTGACAGGCACCCAGGGAGAGCAACTGCTTGCTTGGTTGCTCAATCTGCCAAAGCACATCACACCCTTTATCGATCCGGGCCCGCGTATCGAAGCGATGTCGGCCTCGGCTCTTGCTGCACTGCTCGCCCGAGGCGCGCTGTTCACACTCAACCGTGAAGAGGCGAACATACTGCTGGGCTCGCCAGCCAGCGCGACCGCGGTAGCGCAATTTTGCCAACGCCATCGAGCCTCTCTCATCGTGCGGGAAGACAAGCACGGTGCCCTAGTAGGTACCCCAGATGGTCAGTGTCTGCGGGTACAACCGGTGGCAGTGACGGTGTGTGACACCGTCGGGGCTGGTGATGCCCACTGTGGTGGCACGCTAGCTGGGCTTGCCTGCGGCATGCCATTAATAGAGGCGGTCCAGCTTGGCAATCAGGTGGCAGCGATTGTGGTGAGCCGTCCTGGTGCTGACGGCGCTCCAACTGCTGATGAACTGACACATTATCCTCAACCAACTGTCAGCATTGCCTAACCAACAAGGTGGCCCCACCGACTATGAGGGTGGCTGACTAAACAGCAGGCCACCATCTCTATCAAAAAGCACAAAGGGTCAGCCCTCACAGGCTGGCCCTTTGCATCATTGGCGTCACCGAACATGACCCGTCTTATCACCGGGCTCGAGGTGCATCGCTATGCCCCCGAGCTTAACAAACGGCATCTGCGCAACCGCCAGACGTTACCTGCTCCCGGCATCACCACCATCAAAGATGGCCAAAGCCCGCCTTTTTGGCCGCTGGCAGCAAGGGCATCAGGTGACCATCGCGGTGAGCCATCCCGACTACGTCAATCTCTCCCGGCTCTACCGGGGGCGACTGGCCAGAGTGACCGAACTCCCAGAACACCTGACCAGACTACACCAGCGCCACAACGTGCCCGGCACCATCATCGACATTCAACTGAGGTATCGCTAATCATGACCACGACAACCACCCACACCAATAGCCAACAACCTGATGAACCAGACCAGCCCACCCGAGTTTTTGCACAGTGGGGCTTGCCCCATGCCGCCACACCTCGCTTTGGCGCTCGCCTTATCCGGGAGCACCACCGGCTGCACTTTCTGTCAGATCGAGCCTCATTGATTGGCGAATGGGCAGAAGAGGCAATAGACAGGCTGGAGGCAATCTTCCCGGCCATCATCAAGGAACCGGAAACCAGATTACTGACCGGCAAGCTAGATACCCGATACCAGCAGCGTATCACCGTCCATCACCGCGGTTTCACCTGTGAAGCTGATACCTTGGGCAGCCATGGCCATGTTTATCTTGCTATTTACTCGGCAACGGAAGCTATTAATGGGACTGTCACCTTTAACCAGGGTGGTATTTGAAGCGCCAAAGTAGCATATGTACGTTCCTACAGATGAAGATGACCAGCACCATCAATTCCTAACCTCTATCACATGGCACTCTGAACACTCACTCAGCGAATACGGTCTACCACTCCAATTGAGAACCTAAAACAAGCCTGCAATAATATTGTTTTATTTTTTATTAACGATGAAATGAAGGGAATCTAATAAATTAAATATAAAAACCCCTTGCTTGACAATTGGTGGGTTGTATTTTTTGATGCCTTCTGTTAATTAAAAGTCACAAGGATCACATCAACAACAAAACACCCACCAATTATTCACATCTCACCATAAAAATTTGCAATCACGTTATTTGTGAGTTCCATCACGAAAGGCAGCGATTTTATTCTGATAATATTTCTGCATGTTAAATATGAATATATGGAGAGATAAAAATGATTGCTGTTATTGGCTCAAACATGGTCGACTTGATCACATACATCCATAAAATGCCAAAAGAAGGGGAAACTCTTGAAGCACCAGATTTTAAAATGGGATGTGGTGGTAAGGGAGCGAATCAAGCCGTTGCCGCTGCAAAACTTGGATCGAATGTCATGATGTTAAGCAAAGTTGGTGATGATATTTTTGCTGATAATACAATCCGTAACTTGGAGTCCTTTGGTATCGAAACGAAATATGTAGAAAAAGTAAAAGGCACCAGTAGTGGTGTTGCACCTATTTTTGTTAATCCAAGTTCGAGCAATAGCATTCTGATTATTAAAGGTGCAAACAATTATCTCTTACCGGAAGATATAGATAGAGCTGCCGATGACCTGAAACGTTGCAAATTAATTATACTTCAGCTCGAAATCAAGCTAGAGACTGTGTATCACGCCATCGACTTTGGCAACAAACATGGCATTCAAGTTCTGCTCAATCCAGCTCCAGCCTTGAAGAATCTCGATATTAACTATGCCTGTAAATGTGATTTCTTTGTCCCTAATGAATCTGAACTTGAGATCCTTACAGGCATGACAATAACTAATATCGATAATGTGCGCAATGCCGCCAATACCCTGATCAGTAAAGGACTGAAGAACATAATAGTCACTCTGGGTCAGCAAGGTTCACTCTGGATCACTAAGAATTCGGAGTTGCATGTCCCGGCCCTCCGTGTGAATGCCGTAGATACCAGTGGAGCCGGAGACGCGTTTATCGGCTGTTTCTCCCACTACTATGTCAACACCGGTGATATTGAAGCTGCCATGAGAAAAGCCTCTCTATATGCAGCCTACAGCGTGATGGGTAAGGGTACACAGATTGCATATCCTTCTATGGAAAAATTCGATGATTTCATCCAACTTTATGAATAAAAAAGGATTTAAAAATGAATAACATTATCCAGTTACCCGACGGATATCTCAATAAAACCCCTATATTTCAATTTATTTTACTATCCTGCCTGTTCCCACTCTGGGGGTGTGCGGCATCTTTGAACGATATTCTTATCACCCAATTCAAGAGCGTATTTGAACTGAGTAACTTTGCCTCGGCGTTGGTCCAGAGTGCTTTTTACGGCGGTTATTTCCTGATCGCCATCCCCGCATCACTGGTCATTAAAAAGAACACTTATAAGTTTGCCATTTTGACTGGTTTGACACTTTATATTAGCGGTTGCACGATGTTTTTTCCAGCCTCGCACATGGCCACCTATACCATGTTCCTGGCCGCCATCTTTGCCATCGCGATTGGCTTGAGTTTTCTGGAAACCGCAGCCAACACCTATAGTTCCATGATCGGTCCGAAAGAAACCGCAATCCTGCGCCTAAACATTAGCCAAACGTTTTACCCGATCGGAGCCATTGCCGGTATCCTGTTAGGTAAATACTTGGTGTTCCATGACGGTGATAGCTTGGAAACCACCATGGCGAGCCTGAGTGGCGCAGAGTTGCACAACTTTAAGCTAGCGATGCTGGAAAATACCCTGGAGCCCTATAAATACATGATCATGGTATTGGTGGTAGTGTTTATCCTGTTCGCTTTCACCAAGTTCCCTAAATGCAAGGTTGAGCAGACCTCCAGTCGCAAGCGACCATCCGCCACCGATACCCTGCTCTATCTGTCCACCAACAAGCGCTTTCGCAAAGGAATCATCGCACAGTTTTTGTATGTCGGTATGCAGGTAGCTGTCTGGTCATTCACTATTCGTCTGGCCCTGGAATTGGGTGATATCAACGAGCGTGATGCCTCCAACTTCATGGTGTACAGCTTTATCTGCTTCTTCATTGGCAAATTTGTCGCCAACATCCTGATGACCAAGTTCAGCCCAGAAAAAGTGTTGACCCTGTACTCTGTCATCGGTGTCTTTACCCTAGCCTATGTCGCTCTAGTTCCTGACTTTAGCGCTATCTACATGGCAGTATTCGTTTCCATTCTGTTCGGTCCGTGCTGGGCAACTATCTATGCAGGCACTTTGGACACCGTAGACAATGAGCACACCGAGATGGCGGGGGCGGTGATCGTGATGGCCATTGTAGGTGCTGCTGTGGTTCCTGCTATCCAGGGGTTGGTCGCCGATATAGTAGGTTCCCTGCAAGTCTCCTTCTTAGTCTCGATGTGCTGTTTTGTCTATGTAGGTATGTATTTCTTCGGAGAACACAAAGAGAAGAACACCATGGATGCCACAGCCACTCGTGCCAATCATAAGGAATAGTCATGAACACCAATATTCCATTGTGGCGTGAGTTGTTCACCCAACTGCCACACCAGATCCTGAAAAATGACGAATTCAAAGTGACGGCTAGCCGCTATCCCAGTGGGGTAGAGACTCTGGAGATAAAGAACTCACGTGGCAGTCTTATTGTATTGCCCTGGATGGGCCAGATGATCTGGGGGGCTGAGTTTGATGGTCACAACCTAACCATGAAAAATATGTTCACGCAACCCAAGTCGGTGAGTGAGGTGATCGGGACTTACGGATGTTTTGCCTACCATTCCGGACTGTTAGCAAATGGCTGTCCGGCTCCGGAGGATACCCACCCACTCCACGGTGAAATGCCTTGTGCTCCCATGGATGAAGCCTGGCTCGAACTGACGGAGGATACCCTGACGTTATGTGGTCGTATCGAGTATGTGATGGGGTTCGGACATCATTACAGGGCCGAACCGCGAGTGACCCTGCATAAAGACAGCGCGCTGTTTGATATTGTCATGTCGGTCACCAATCTGGCCTCCGTTGCTATGCCGCTTCAGTATATGTGTCACATGAACTATGCCTATGTAGCGGGTGCAAAATTCGACCAGAACATTCCGACTGAAGCTTGGCGTTTACGTGAATCCATCCCAGTCCACGTCACGCCAACACCGACATGGATGGATTTCAATCAAGACATATTGAATGGTCGGGTGACAACGGATTGCTTGAACCAGCCCGAGTGCTATGACCCCGAGATCGTGTTCTTTGCTGATGAGCTAGACCAATATACCACCACGCCGGAATTCACAATGACCACGCCCGACGGTACGGTTTATCTCACTCGGTTCAGTAGCGCAGAGTTCAACTATGCCACTCGCTGGATCTTGCACAATGCTGACCAGCAGGTCGCTGCCTTTGCACTGCCCGCAACTTGTCGTCCGGAAGGGTTTAAGGCCGCCCAACAGAACGGCACACTGATTAGATTGGAACCAAAGGCGACGAAAGTGTTCAAGGTCACGACCGGTATTGCCTAAAACATTAGCAAGAAGAATGGGGCCCCATTCTTCATTTTTTGGAGAGAAGTATGAACAGTAGTATTCGTGCCCTGACCTTGATGGATCTCACCACTCTCAATGAGGATGACACCAACGCCAAAATTATTGCACTTTGTCAGCAGGCCAAGACACTCTTTGGCAACACCGCCGCCATCTGTATCTTTCCCCGTTTTATTCCTGTTGCACGCAAAACATTAAATGAACAGGGAACACCGGAGATCCGGATCGTAACCGTGACTAACTTTCCCCACGGTAACGAAGACATTGAGATTGCCGTTGCGGAAACGCGGGCTGCAATCGCCTATGGAGCTGATGAAGTCGATGTGGTGTTTCCATATCGCTCCTTGATGAAGGGAGATGAGAATATTGGCTCTGAATTGGTCCGGGCTTGTAAGGATGTCTGTACGCCTGCAATGGTGACGTTGAAAGTCATCATCGAGTCAGGTGAATTGAGGTCAGAGGATCTTATACGCCGAGCTTCTTCTATCGCGATCAATGCGGGGGCGGATTTTATCAAAACCTCCACCGGAAAGGTCAAAGTGAACGCAACACCAGAAAGCGCTCGTACGATGCTGGAAGTGATTCGAGAGATGGGAGTCCAGGACACCGTAGGTTTCAAAGCCGCTGGCGGCGTCAGAACGGCAGAAGATGCAGCGCACTATTTGGCGATGGCTGATGAGATTATGGGGCCAAACTGGGTATCCATTGAGCATTATCGGTTTGGTGCGTCCAGTCTGCTTGGTAGCCTGCTTAATGACCTTGGTGTACACTCCGATGTAAAAGGCGACTATTGAACCATCATTTCGCCCCGCTAAGTACACAGGCTGCCTACTGCAGCCTGTTCTTTTATAGGAACAAAGCCCTGAACCTAGCGGATAAACTCAATAGAATGCGGCTCATCGATTTCCATGAGCTGACCACAATAATCGACAAAGAACTTTTCGGCTATATGTGCTTATTGTGATTACTGCGGATGGCGATCAGCCAGTAACATTCATACCAGGTCTGGGGTAAACATTGGCTGGAATGGCTGTTTAGCTTCACCGAGTTATACAATAATCAAGTCGCTTAACCTCTGTACCAACTGACCTTAATACAACAGGTATCTCATTAACTGTTGCTCACCCACTGCATCGATTAATGCCGACCAGATGGATAAGCGCCTCTACAATTGCCATCATGTGCGACAGGGTTATCTTCTCTATGTTTATAGATGCTGGCAAGGGCCATCGACAGCAACCCGTTATGTGTCAATGAGATTGTCCAATAAGGTACGAGATAGTTCCGTACCAGCCAACATCAGATGGCATAGTAGATGGCATATCAAAAATCGTGCAAAAAGAAAAAGCCCAATAAATTCAATTGCTTGGGCTTATCATTTGGCGGAGAGACAGGGATTCGAACCCTGGGTGGCATTGCTGCCACAATTGATTTCGAGTCAATCCCGTTCGGCCACTCCGGCATCTCTCCGTGGGGAAAGAGTTTTACCCAAGCCTGGCCGATGATGCAATAAAAATTTCTTACATATCAAATGGCTGAATGAAATATCTGAGAGCAGGCTCACAATGCGGCATCCACAGCTCACTTTGACAGGCCACTTCGAACAGCCCTGCCGCCACCCGGCCTCAATCCCGTTCGCGAACCCGTCCCTATCCATGTCGTGATATTGGGCCATAACTATGTTGGGTTCGTTTTTCCCGCTTGGCGGTCAAACATGTGGAAGAGGTCGATTTTGGCAGGTTTCCTATCTATCCATAAACCGTTGAGGATATGCGGCAAGCTGGTAATCATGGGCTGATTGAGGAACAATCGCACCATCCTGGCGGCCAGATTGATGATGTTCCGCCCCGATTGAACCGATGGACACCCGATGCAACTGCCGATATTCATGCCTACCCCCATAAAACCTGCTCTCTTCCTGCTACTGGCTGCGACCCTGCTTTGCGCAGTACCAGTGCAGGCCAAACGTTACCCGCTGCCACCCGCAGAGAGCCGCCTTATCGGCGAGCTGGAGGATTACATCATCCAGCAGAATGAGCATCTGGAGCTGGTTGGCAAACATACCCAGATTGGTTTTTTGGCGCTGCTTGAGGCAAATCCCGGTGTAGACCCCTATTTACCCAAGCCGGGCACCCGGTTGACACTGCCAACTCAAATGCTGCTGCCCGATGTGCCTCGCGAGGGGATCGTCATCAATCTGCCCGAGTTGCGCCTCTACTACTTTCCCAAAGGCAAGAGTGAGGTGATCGTGCTGCCCATCGGGATCGGTGATATTGGCCGCGAGACCCCCGAGATGACCACTACCGTCATCGAGAAGACCCCCAATCCCACCTGGGTACCCGGCCCCATGGTGCGTAAATCCTGGCTGGAGCAAAATGGGATCACCCTGCCCGCAGTGGTCCCTCCCGGGCCAGAGAATCCTCTCGGCAAGTTCGCCATGAGGCTCGGTTATGGCAAGCGCGACTACTTGATCCATGGTACCAACAAGGATTTTGGCGTTGGCCTGAGGGTGAGTGCTGGCTGCATTCGGCTACGTCCTGACGATATAGAGGCACTGTTCAAGATTGTGCCGATCGGTACACAGGTGCGAGTCATCAATCAACCGGTCAAGGTGGCTATCGAGCCGGATGGACGCCGCTGGCTAGAGGTGCACTCACCACTCTCCCGCACCGAAGAGGAGCTTGAAAATGGGGCCCCTCTGGTGCTATCACCAACCATCGAGCACTTTATCAGTGCCCCCGAGGTTGCACAGGATGAAGTCACTGCCGCGCTGGACAGTAAAAATGGCCTGCCCCGCCCGATCAGTGGTTAACGCCTCACTGTTTATGTCATCACAGCGTGAGCCCCACCGGAGTTGCCCCGCATCATGAAATACCTGCCCCTCGCGCTTATGCTGGCAAGCTGCCCACTGTGGGCAAAAGACATTCTCTGGATGAATAACGGCGATCGCCTGACTGGCACCATCGAAGAGATCGGCGATGAGTCGGTGCGCATCGCCCTGCCCTATACCGGTGCCGTAACCGTCAAACGGGATGCCATCAAGCGCTGGCGACTGGAGAAACAGGATAAACCCAAGGCGACGGCCAAAGGGGGGATCAAGCTATTCAAGGATGAACAGGATGAGCGCAACGCCTGGCTGTGGACCGGCAGTGGCGATCTCAACATCAAGCTCAAGAACAAAGACAAACAAACCAACAACGTCAACTTCAAAGGCACTACTGAAATCGCCAATCTGGACTGGCGATACAGCCTGTCCGGTGAATACACCTATGAAACCTCTGACAGCGTCACCGATAACCACGACTACAAGCTGAATCCAACCCTTGACTACTTTTTCGATCAACACTGGTTTGTGCGCAACTCGCTCGATGCCGACTATGACATGCTGGCAGACAACTACCTCAAGCTGAATGTTGGCTCTGGGCCGGGCTATCGCGTCTGGAATGACAAGCGCAGACGGCTGGAGCTGATCGCTCAAGGTGGGATCCAGCGTGCTTACTTTCGCAGTGACAGCCAGCCAGGACTGGCCTTGTTCGATTCCCGGATCATCAGCTACCCCATCGGTAGCCTGGGCTGGGATTACCGCCAACCACTGGCATTCTGGCAACAGCAATTTGAGTTGTTCAGCAAGGGTACCTATTTGAAATACCTGGCACAGCCCTCTCCCTACCTCACGCTGGATAAGGACATCACTGGCAGTCTTGGTCTGCGCTACTACTTCAACGACCACTTGCGCCTCTCCTGGTCGAGCGAGATAGAGCGGCAAAATGGCGAACTGCACTATCCTGGGGTGGATGCCGAAATATCTGAGAGCGAGTGGCGCCACTTGCTTAGTTTGGGGGCAAGCTTTTGAGTAGCGAGCAAATCAACAAGAGGAGCCAATTTGGCTCCTCTTTCTATTGCAGTAATAGTGATGAGAGTGATGCAAACTCACGACTCGTCGACATCACTCTCAGATCAGCCCCCAGGCGGCAATCTGGTAAATCCACACCATCGCCAGCAGGGTACCGACCAACCCCATGATGACCCCGATCCGTACCATCTGACGGCTCTCCACCAGACCGGTCGCATGAGCCAGTGCATTGGGCGGGGTACTGATGGGCAGCGACATGCCCAATGACACCGAGAGCGTCACCGCCAGGATAAGGGTATGGCTACCGCCCCACTCCGCCAGCTCCGGCATACTGACCGCCAATGCAGCGACCAGCGGCAGCAGCAGGTTGGCAGTCGCGGTATTGGACATGAAGTTGGCCATCACTACCGCCAGCAGACAAGCGCCTACCAGCACCGCCAGCGTAGAGTACTCATGGAACGGAATGTGGGTAATGAGCCGCTCTGCCAGACCGGAATCCTCCAGCGCCAGCCCCAGCGCAATACCGCCCGACACCAGCCAAAGCACGTCGAGAGAGATCTTGTGCAGATCGTCCTTGGTGATGATCCCGGTGGTCAGGAACACCGCCACCGGGATCATGGCCACGACGTAAGAGCTCATGCCATGTAAATCGCCCAACAGCCACAGCACTATGGTAGTGATAAAGGTGAGATAGACCACCCAAGCGCGGGGAGTTTGCATAAAGCGCCCTTCAATCTTCAACTCAATGCGCTTGAGGGGGCTTGGGAAGAAGCGCCCCAGCAAAAACCAGCCAAGCAGCAACAAGACCACCACGAAGGGCACGGCAAACCCCATCCACTGGCCAAACGAGATAGCGTGTTCACCAGTCAGGTATTTGAGTGCCACCGCGTTGGGTGGAGTACCGATGGGTGTACCAATCCCGCCCAGGTTGGCAGCCAGCGGAATCGCCAGCACAAAGCCGATTTTGGCCGGGTCTTTGTCAGGAAAAGCAGCCAGCACCGGGGCGAGGATGGCAAGCATCATGGCAGTAGTGGCGGTATTGCTCATGAACATGGAGAAGGTGGCAGTGATCAGCATCAAGCCCAGCATGACGATTCTGGGATCCCGACCAAACGGGCGCAGCAACACTCGCGCCAGATTGACGTCCAGATGATATTTCGTCGCGGCGATAGCCAGAAAAAAGCCCCCAAGAAACAGCATGATGACTGGCGAGGCAAAGGTCGCCATCACCTCGGTCGACTTGAGCAGCGCACCGAAGCCAGGATCTGCTTTGCCTGCGGTCATAAACCAGAGCCCCTTGTCGGAGAGCAGGAGCAACTCCAGCACGATGATCAGCACCGAGGTGGCGAAGATCGGAATGGGCTCCAGGATCCAACAGAGGGCAGCCAGCACGAAAATAGCCACAACCCGCTGCTCAATCACGGTGATCCCCTCCAGCGGGATCCAATGGGTCGGGATCAGCAGGATGGCGAGGCTAAGCAGCAATGGCAGAATAATCTTGTGATTGATGAGCACTATGGTCTCCAGGATCGGGAGTAAGGAGCCGATAGTGGCACAACATGCTATGACTCCGGCCGGCTATCTCGCCAAAATGAGAGCTGGCTAACTGCAGCCGATCCGGTTTTGTGAGTCATATCAAGCTGGGAACAGTACGCTATGCTCGGCACCTCACCATCGGTAACAACCAGGCAAAAAAAACGGGCCCGCCGAAGCGGGCCCGTTTCATCATCCTGCCGATGAGGGCGCTCAAAAGTAAATGCGGGTCACTGACTCGATGACACAACCCGGGCGGCGGATCCCTTCGATCTCCACCTTGATCTCCTTGAGCAGTTCCAGCCCGCCCTTGATGGGGGTCACCCGTGCCAACTTGGTGCGCGCACGGATGTTGCTGTCCACCTTGATGGGGTACGGAAAACGCACCTGATCCAGCCCGAAATTCACCACCATACGGGCAGTCGGAAACTCGGGCGTGGTCTCATCAACCGAGCCGGTCAATTGAGGCAACAGCGCCAGGGTCAGAAAACCGTGGGCGATGGTGGTCTTGAAGGGCGACTCGGCAGCCGCGCGCTCCGGATTGGTGTGGATCCACTGGTGATCCCCGGTCACTGCTGCAAACTGATCGATCATCTGCTGGCTGACATGGAGCCACTCACCGACATGGGTCTCTTCACCAATGTGGGCCTGCAGGGCAGCATAAAGCTCGGCTGCATCACCAACCAGCTCCACCGCCGGTTCCTGAGTCATGGCTGGCTGACCGTTGACGACTTGCGCCACGGTTACCGCATCCTGTTGCTGCTCGCTCTGCAACTCGGCTTGCAAGTCCAGCACACGCCCCAACAACGGATGAAGATGTGCCTTTTGCTGAAACTCACGCCAGTAGTCGCGGATCGCCGGAGAGAGCCAATCCTTGAGCTCAAAGGGGTGCTGCGCCAAGATTTCGCGCTTGCGCTTCAGAAAATCGACAACTTTCATCTACCGATCCCTATTTGATCCAATGCCTGTAAAGAGGTCTAACCAGTCCTATTTTATTAAACTTTCAGTCAAGAGTGCAAAAAAATCTCGGCGTACACCTGTACCAAGACATAAGTAACCACTCAAAAACAAAAATAAGGCATGAGTTTCCAACTATAAAACCAAATACCGCAAAATCCACCAAAATAGCAAACATGAGAGGTTCATCATAAAAAAGACCCTTGCCGGGCCTTGAAGAACTGGTTCAACGTGCTTGTGGCCACCCGTTTTGCAAACCCTCTTTATCCAGGAAGGACCAGGCCAGGATCCGGCTCACCTTGTTCCCCTGCGCCATATCAATTACCCGTACCTGACGCGCCCCCACCCGGCTCAGCGCCTTCTTCGCTCCCGGCAGGTTCTCTTTCTTCGATACCAGCGAGCTGAACCAGAGGCACTGGCTGGCAAACTCCTTGCTCTGGGCAATCATATTGGCCAGAAACGCCGCCTCGCCCCCTTCGCACCAGAGCTCAGCCTTCTGGCCGCCAAAGTTGAGCACCGGCGCGCCTGTCACCTCCTTGCCCAGATTGCGCAGCTTGCGCTCCGTCCCCTTGCTCGCCTCCGCGAGCGACGCGTGGAACGGCGGATTGCATAGGGTCAGGGCAAAACGCTCTTTAGGACCGATGATGCCGCGAAAGACATGGTTGGCATTGCTCTGCAGACGGCACTCAATCTGATTGCCGAGCCCGTTACTCTTGGCCAGCAAGGTTGCCGCTTTGACCGAGACGGGATCGATATCCGATCCCACAAAGCGCCAGCCATATTCACGACAACCAAGCAACGGATAGATACAATTTGCCCCCACCCCGATATCCAGCACCCTCACCCCCTTGCCGGTGGGAATAGTGCCAGCGCTTTCCGCAAGCAGATCGGCCGCCCAGTGCAGGTAATCGACCCGCCCCGGGATGGGTGGACAGAGGTAACCGGCAGGCAGATCCCAATGAGCAATTCCGTAGTGATGGGCCAACAGGGCACGGTTTAATATCCTGACCGCATCTGGATCGGCAAAATCGATGGTGCGGGTGCCGTAGTCGTTGGTGAAGACGTGGACGGATAGCTCAGGGGTTCGCAGGCAGAGCGCCGCCAAATCATAACCCGCCTGATGACGATTACGTGGGTGGAGTCCGGATTTGCGGTCACCTGACTGAGGGTCACCGGCTGATGTGATGCGGGGTTTCATGCTAAGCCTGCCGAAGAAAACGGGCCCACACTATAGTGATTTGGCTCATGAAAGTCTAAATGACTGCAATAAAAAACCGGGCTACGTGGCCCGGTTCAAGTGAGGTTGGAAAAACAGTCCGTACTGCGAGCCGTTTGTCCAGCCTGACTCAGATGTCGATCCGGCGAGCTTGCCAGAACTTGCTGCGCCAGTATTGGCTGTCCAGCTTTGAGCGTGTCACACCTGCGCGGGTTGAAGCGTGGATAAATTCACCATTGCCGACATAGATGCCAACGTGGTTGAGACGACGATTGATTTTGAAGAAGACCAAGTCACCTTCGACCAGATCCCGTTTGGCAACACGCGTCCCTTCATGGACTTGGGAGCGGGTATCGCGGGGCAATTCGACACCAACGGCATTACGGAAAACTTCACGGGCAAAAGCAGAACAATCGATACCGCGCTGGCTGCTGCCACCCATCCGATACGGTACACCACGCCACTCTTTATATACTGTCAGGATTTCATTCACATCGGGTGTCTGGGAAGCTTCCGGTTCAATTACAGGTTCAACCATGGAAACTTCGAGCTTGCTCGCGACCTCGGGTTGGGGTGCCGACGCACAACCCGCCATTCCGAGCGCAACCAGCAGTAGCATCAGGTAGCGCAATCCTTTATCCCCGCAAAATAGTAAATCTTGTTAAAATACGGCCCCAAAGGGCAATTTATAAGGCAACAGCACCCGACTATATCCAAGAATTCTATCGAGGCAAGTGAAAATCCCTATCAGGCTCACATTTTTGCAAGGAAATGCACGATTTTTCATAATTAATGTGATCATGCCCAAACAATATACAATCGCCAAAAGAGCCATGGGGCTCATAGATAACTGGCTTTTATCCCTGCTTCATCACCTTTTTCAAGTGAAAAAACATGATCGAAACCGATCTTTTTTTGTTAAAACCGGCCAGGGTGTGCCAGCAACTGCTCGCTCAATTGCCCGGATGGCTGTCAACCGATGAGCAGCATATCTGGCAAACCATGACCCATCCTGAACGACGCCAGGAATATCTGGTGAGCCGCGCCCTGCTGCGCCAGCTATTGGCCGAACGGCTGCAGCAACCTGCCGCCAGCCTGCAATTTTGCCACGGCCCCCACGGCAAGCCTCGACTGCATGATGATGCTTGGCATTTCAATCTGAGCCACAGTGGCAACTGGCTGGTAGTGGTGCTCTGTTCGCAAGGGCCGCTAGGAGTGGATATCGAATTGGGCAAACGGCGGCATCATCCCCTCCCCCTGGCCCGCCGATTTTATGCACAGAGTGAATATGAGTGGCTCTGCGCACTGCCCAAGCAAGAGCAGGAGTCCGCCTTCTATCGGCTCTGGTCACGCAAGGAGGCCGTACTGAAAGCCCACGGCGGCGGCATAGCCGCAGGGCTCGAGAAAGTGCGATTTGTCCCGGAGCAGGGGTGGTACCTCGACAACCGGCTCGATGATACCGGTTATCAGGTGCAGGATTGGCCATTTGCCGGGGGCTGGCTCAGTCTGGCCACCACCGCAAGCCCGGTGAATTTTTACCGGTTGGATGAACGCTTGAATTGCCTGCCTATCAACCCCATGTTACTCAATACACTTGCTGAAGAGTCCAACTCATGATCGTCGATATTACTCCCCAGAATTTTCACGCCGAACTGATCGATGCGTCCATGAAAAAACCGGTCGTCATCTATTTCTATGCTCCACAGATGCCTGAGTGTCAGGGGATGACTCCACTGATCGAATCCCTGGTTGGGCCCGCCAACGGTCAGGTTACCCTGGCCAAAGTGGATATGAACGATCCCCAGTTGCAACCACTGGCCAGCCAGCTCGGCTTGCGTGCTCTGCCTGCGCTGGTGCTATTCCATCAGGGAAGACCCGACGAGCAGGGGATTATTGAAGGGCCACAGGATGAAGCAACCTTGCGCCAGTATTTCGCCGCCTTCGCCCCCAAAGAAGAGGAAGAGCTGCTGGCCAAAGGGCAGCAGGCACTGGCTGACGAACAACCCAGTATCGCCTATGCCCATCTGACCAAAGCGCACCTACTGGTGCCTGCACGTCACGATATCAGCCTGTGGCTCATTCAGGCGGCGCTCGACCTCAATCTGCTTGATGAAGCACAGGAGCGCCTAGGCGCCATCCCGATGGTGGCGCAGGATAGCCAATTCCATGCCCTGAGCTCACGGCTCGCCCTGGCGCTGCAAGCAGCAGACAGCCCGGAGCTGCGTGCGCTGGAAGCCCGCCATGCAGAAAACCCGGAAGACTTTGCGCTGGCACAAGAGCTGGCTGTGCAATACAACCAGGCAGGACGTCAGGAAGAGGCGCTGGAGCTGCTGCTTTCCATCCTTAAGCGGGATCTCGCCTTCGGTGATGCCAGAAAGACCTACCTCGACATCCTGGCAACCATGGGCAGTACACCGGCGGCGCAAAGCTACCGTCGCAAACTCTATAGTCTGCTCTACTGATCAGAGGCGAGAACTGGCTGGTAATGATGGGGGAGTGCCGGGAGACCGGCATGACCTCATGGGTCAAAGGGGAAAATGGTGGCGTACGGTTCTGAAAAACATGAATTTCAGGCAAAAAAAAATGGCGCATAACTGCGCCATTTTTTTCGCATGGCTTACTTCTTGTACTTAGTAGCCATGTTGTCGATGCGCTGGTTAGCACGCATAGCTTCTTGCTTGGCTTCGGCAACATCAGCAGCGATTTTGGACTGATCAGCACGAACTGCGCTAACATCTTGAGCCAGTTGGTCAACTTTGTTAGACAGATTCTGAACGGAAGTTTCCAGTTCGCTGGTGTTTGCACAACCGCCCAGCAGAGCGGACAGACCAACAACACCTACCAACAACAATTTTTTCATTTTTAAAGCTCCCTTGAACTCGCCAGACGTTTAGCAAGCGGCGTGATTATGGCACAAATAAATAATACTTTGCATAGTCCCCACCACAGATAAATGCATTAAAACCCTCATTTTTTTTTGAATGGACACTTTTTACCCAAGTTCGTCTAAAAAATGAGTGCCGCGTGGTAAGGACACGAACAAAGGTTAACCAAATTTTTGGCTTATTACAATTTCGTATGAAGCTCAGGCTGTTCGTTCTGACAGCAGTTGACGATATTGCACCAGATCCTCAATGGTCAGTACCGGCATCCGGTGCTGATGGCCAAATGCAACCAGGTCTGGCAGACGAGCCATAGAGCCATCTTGTTTGGTCAATTCACACAGCACACCAAACGGTTTGAGACCAGCCAGTTGCATCAGATCGACCGTCGCCTCGGTATGACCGCGACGGGTGAGCACACCACCGGTTCTGGCTCGCAGCGGGAAAACATGACCAGGTCGGTGCAGATCTCCCGGCTTGGCGCCGTCAGCGATAGCTGCACGAATGGTGGTAATGCGATCGGCTGCCGAGACACCGGTCGTGACCCCCTGCGCCGCTTCGATGGTCACGGTGAAAGCCGTCTGATAGTGGCTGGAGTTGGCCTCCACCATCATGGGCAGTTCCAGCTGACGGACCCGTTCATCGGGCAGACACAGGCAGACAATACCGGAGCACTCGCGGATCATCAGCGCCATCTGTTCATTGGTCATGGATTGGGCGGCGAAAATGAGGTCGCCCTCGTTCTCCCGATCTTCATCGTCGGCCACCAGCACGCCGCCTCCGGCACGCAAGGCTGTCAGGGCCGCTTCGACACGGGTAATGGGATCACCGAATTCACTGAGTAGAGACTGATTCATGGTAAAACTCCTAAACAAGACAAGGACCAGAATCAGGGCATGGAAAGGCAGACAGAGATAAGCATGCAGCGGCCAGCCCAGCAGAGCCAACGCAGCAATGTCTGTCTTATCCTCTTTCATCCGGACTATGACCGTCGGCTCCGGCATCTCACCGGATCTGCTGACCCCAAACCGGCAACCAACCGGTTCGGGCGCTCGCGGGCTCCCCGAATCAATCAGGATACCGCCGGTGGGGAATTGCACCCCGCCCTGAGAATAAGCGCTGACAGCCTAAAGAAAAACGGTTGCAGATACCAGCCAAAATCCCGCGCTGGCTGAAAAGCGTTTCAACATTGCGCTCAAGATCTCGCTCTGCAACCCGTCGGCCAGCGCGAGAGGCCGCGACTGGCGAATTTCTTTATGGCACGGATCGCTTTATGGCATAGTTCCCAAAACAAAAAACAGTGCCCGAAAAAAGAGCCTGAAACACGCTGCCTGCGCAGACTGCGGCGCCAACACCACAAACGGAAAATGACAGAGATGGAAAAGAAAATACTGCTGACGGACTGCCCGGATGCCAAGGGCCTCATCGCCAAGATCACCAACATCTGCTACAAGCACCAGCTCAACATCATCAAAAACGACGAGTTTGTCGATCACGAGAATGGCCGTTTCTTTATGCGTACCGAGCTGGAGGGGCGTTTCAACGACGAGACCTTGTTGGCAGATCTGGATGATGCCCTCCCCACTGGCGCCCAGCGCCGTCTGGTCAAGGCAGGCAAGAAGCGCATCGTCATTCTGGTGACCAAGGAGACCCACTGCCTCGGCGACATTCTGATGAAGAACTACGCCGGTGCGCTGGATATGGATATCGTCGCGGTGATCGGCAACTACGACACCCTGGCCGAACTGACCGGCAAGTTCAATATTCCATTCCACACCGTCAGCCACGACGAGCTGAGCCGGACCGAACATGAAGAGCAGGTACGCGCCATCATCGACAGCTATGAGCCGGATTATGTGATCCTGGCCAAGTACATGCGGGTGCTAACCCCAAGCTTTGTCGAGGCCTATCCACGCAAGATCCTCAATATTCACCACTCCTTCCTGCCCGCCTTCATCGGAGCCCGCCCCTACCGGCAAGCTTTTGACCGTGGGGTCAAGCTGATCGGGGCCACCGCCCACTTTGTCACCGACGATCTGGATGAAGGCCCCATCGTCGAGCAGGACGTGATCCACGTCGGCCACGCCTTCAGTGCGGATGACATGGCCAAGGCGGGCCGTGACGTGGAAAAATCGGTGCTGAGCCGGGCGCTGGAGCTGGTATTGAACGAGCGGGTGTTCGTCTACGGCAACAAGACGGTGGTTTTCAAGTAATCCGCCCACGCGGCCCGCATGAAAATGCCAGAAACAACAACGGCTCCCGCGGGAGCCGTTGTTGTTTGCAAGCCGAACATCAGAGTGGCAGGTCGTTCACCGTCACGGCGCCCTTCTCCAGCTTCAGCTCGGAAGTCAGTTGCTGCTGATCTGCCTTCAGATAACCCATCGCCGTCAACTGATCGAGCATGGGGGCCAACTGTGGCACGGCCTTGCCCAGCTTGTCGCTCAGGGTGGCATGCAGTTGACCGCTCAATGCCTGCATCCCCTCCTCACTGTTAAACAGCTGCTCCAGCGAGGTTGATGCCAGCTTCACATCCCCCTTCATGGTCACCGCCTCACCATTGAGCTTGGCACTCAGGTCGGCCAGCTCCAGGGTTGCACCACGCTTGAGCATCTTGTCCAGCGCCTGCTGGATGGCCGCATCTTCAACCCCCTTGCCACCGGCGGCCTGCAGCCCCTGATAACCCTCCAGATCAAGTCCATTCAGGTTAAGGGCGAGCTTGCTGTCGGTCACCGCCAGGGTATCTGTCTCATTTTCCAGATTGAGCTTGGCGATCTTCATCAGGTAGCTGCTGGAGAGGGTCTGGGCATTGTCGCCCTTGAGCAGGGTTTCTGTGGACACCCCCTGCAACGACACCTTGACGCTGTCCGGCAATTGCATTGTCAGAGCAGAGAGTGTCATCTGGCTTTGCGGCGAAAGGATGACGCCACTGATCTCGGCAATATCGGCGCTCCCTTTCATGTCCGCCAGCACCAGATCCATCTTGTTCTGCTCTTCATGGACGGTCATCCCCTGCCAGGTCATGGTGATGTGGCCATTCCCCTCCAGGTTGCCATGAAACTCGCCGGAAAGCGGCAGGAAATGGAACTCGTCCAGCCCCTGTTTAACCTTGAACTCATTGGCCCAAAACCGGCTGCTGTTAGCCTGAGTCCAGAGACTGCTTACCGACTCCAAGCCAAATTGCCACTGATCCATACCCAGCGCGGTGAATACCGGAGCCAGCGAGCCCTGCTTGGTATCAAGCAGCAGATGGCTCTTGATATAGAGCGGTAAAATACGACTTGTTACCACGAATTGCAGATCCAGAGGTTGGCTCCCTTCCAGATCGCTGTCGAGGGCAGCCATCTCCTGGGGAGTCACTACCAGCTTCAATACCCCGTCGCGGGTAAAGAGGTTGCTATTGGCGGGTTGCCATTGCAGCTCCAGACCGCTCTCGCTCTTCACCTTGGCGATCTGCTCCGCCATGATGCGATCAAAGCTGTTGCCCGTGTACCAGCACGCAGCCAAACCACCACCTACCAGTGCCGCACCCACGGCGAGGGCCACTATCTTTTTCATATTTCCATGCATCTCCCAGGAGTTGTCACTGCACTCTAGGGGCGGACTCGGAGCGAGGCAAGTGCAATCAGGAGACAACCCGAAATTCTTCGGCCACACCGTAACATCACAACAAGGGGCTGAAGAGATAGAAGATGTTCTCCATCGCTTTCTTGTACCAGGGGCGGGCCTGCCATTTGGCCAGGGTCATGGGCGTGGCTTCCGCCATATAGCCCTGCACCAGCCGGGTCATCTGGGCCACAAACGACGGGTTGTCCACCAACAGGGTCACTTCGAAATTGAGCCAGAGGCTACGCCGGTCCAGATTGACCGTCCCAACCAACGCAAAGTCGTCATCCACCAGCACGCTCTTGGTGTGCAGCAGACCGGCATCGTAGCGATAGATCTCCACCCCGGCCGCCAGCAACTCTTCCATGAAAGCGTTGCAGGCATAGTTGGCCATGATGGAGTCGTTGCGCGCGGGCAACACCAGCTGCACCTGTACGCCACGAGCCGCCGCCGAACTGAGAGCGGCGGCCAGTGGGTCATCGGGCACAAAGTAAGGGGTCGTCAGCACCAGATGGCTACGCGCCTGATAGATGGCAAGCAGCAGGCTCTGCTGAATGCAGTCTCCCCCGACGAAGGGGCCGGATGGAATGAGCTGGGCCCGATAGTTGGTCTGTGTCCAGGCCTCTGGCTCGTGTTGCAGACTGTCGAGCAACCGCTCGCCGGTCTCCATCTCCCAGTCCCAGACAAAGATCGACCACATCAGCGGCACCATGGGACCCTGTACCCGGATCATGATATCGACCCATTGACCGACACCCGCATCCTGCTTGAAGAAACGCGGATCCACCATGTTCATCGAGCCGGTGTAACCGACTTTGTCATCAATCACCACCAGCTTGCGGTGCATCCGCAGATCCTGGCGCTGGAAGGGGATGCGCCAGGCGCCAACCGGCAACACCTCCACCAATTTGACACCTGCTTGGTGCAAGGTTTTGGGCCACGAGGAGCGGAAAAACTGTTTGCTGCCCACCGAATCAAGCAGCAAGCGACAATCCACGCCGCGTTGTGCCACTTCAATCAACGCTTCGCACACCTCGTCAGCATCGCCGCCAGGATGCCAGATATAAAACTCCAGATAGCAGGAGAGGGTAGAGCGGCGAATATCCTGGGCAATCTCGCGCAAGATCAAGTCCGGTTTGTTGAGCAAGGTCATGCGGTTGCCGGAGAGCATCGGCATGGCCAGCCGCCCCTGAATCAAATCATGCAGCGGTTGTGCCTTGGCCCCCACCTCACAGCAGTGCTGGGGAAACAGACGCGCCAGCTGGCGGATCCAGATGGCATAAGGGCGGTACATCGCCTGCGCCCGCTCGGCGCGACGGCGGCCCAGCTTTATTTCACCAAACAGGATATAAAAGCCGACTCCGGCAAAAGGGATAGCGTAAATAAGGGCCAGCCAGGCCAGTGACACCCCGATGGGACGCCGCTTCATCACCACCCGAAACGACACACCGGTCACGATGACGGTATGAAACAGCAGCAGCAACCAGCCGAGAAAACGGGAAAACAGCAGGTGGAGATCGTATTCGAGACCGTTGAACAACGGAGACTCCTTCTAATCGGCAAACAGAGTGGTGGGCAGATCCCACTTGGCAGGAATGGTATGCTGTAAAGCACATCCATTCTATCAGGTCGCATGCATGATCCTGCAATCTATGCTGCTCAGCTTGGCCATGCTAGGCCAAGGCTCATATGACATCAATGAGCAACAGATAAACCAGTACCTGCAATCCCAGGTACAAGTCGACAAACAGCTGGAACTGCCCGGCATCATCAAGGCCCATGTGCAGCTGGAACAGAGCGATGTGCAGATTGGTCGCCAACGCCCCGATACCGCACGGGTCTATGGCAAGGGCAAGCTCAAGATTGCCCTGCCAGACAACACTGAATACGATGCCCGCCTGCAGATGACATATGAGGCGAGACCCCGTTACGACAAGGCTCAGAGCGCGCTGTTTCTCGATAACATGAAACTGGTGGAGTACAAGCTGGAGCCGGAGGCGGCCGAGAAGAAGTTCGGGCTCATGCTCGGCATGCTATTGCAAAGCATGGAAAAGCGGCTGGAATCCAAACCGGTTTACAAGCTCAATGACAAGGACCCAAATCAGGCCTGGCTAAAAGAAAATCTGCTGGGACTGGAGTTGTCACCAGGTAACATCCATCTGCTCACCAAACCCCGCTAAACCGCTCAATTCAGGAGGGGCTGGGTGGTATCCCGTACCAGCAGCTCCACCTGATAGCCCTGTTGCTGCTGCCGCTCGTAGAGGGAAAAGAGGGCGCCACTCAATCGGTTGAGCGGCATATCGGCAAAACCGGCCTTAAGATAAAAGGGTTTTTCGAAGGGGAGCGCCTGACAAACCACCGGCTTGTCCGCCAGACCACAGCAAGCGTGTTGCAACAGACGTGAACCCAAGCCCAATGACTGGTAATGGGGCAACAGGCGAAAACCGCACAGGTGGTAAAACTCCTCTTCGTCCCGCAACCGCACCGCCCCCACCAACCAGTGAGCATCACGCACGACAAAGATCCGCTCGGCCAGATCCGGCACATAGTGGGAAAAGGTCGTCTCGTAATAGTCCCTGATAAGGGAGAGGTCTGCCTCGCAGTACTCTTCGAAGGTAAGTTCCATCGCCAGCTTGCTTGTCACACACAAATCCTTTGATAATCAATTATTAATGTCAAATGTGACTGGCTAATCCGACCAGCTGACGCAAGCACGATAACATGCCTTCTGTTGACAAAAAAGCGGGCTTGAACCGCGGTCTCCATAAACCCGGCAACGTTCCCTGACAACCGGGAAAATAGGCCACAACAACCCGCCCGATCACGCACTCAGCGAACCTCTACGGCTGTGATCCCGCGCACTCTGTCACTTCACATCTCCTCCTCTGTTCGCTTGTTCTGGACTCGCCATGATGCTTTACTCAACATGGCTATCACAAAGAGGATTTTGCGGTTGAAAGCATGGATGCTGGCAGGCCCAATATTATGGTTACCCCTGACGGGATGGAGCCAGACGCCCCCACCTGCAGAGGTAGTATTCCTGACAGCCGCCCCCTCCCCTTTGCGTCCGGTCATTGAGGCCGAGCCAACCCCCCAGGCAGCAAATCAAGTCACGACAACCACAACCTCGGGCAATAAACAGATCCAGGTCTATAAGTCGGTGCAAAAAAACGGGGTGATACGTTACTCCGACATGGCCCCTGAACAGGGAAACTACGAGCTCCTGCTCTTTAATGACTGCTTCGCTTGCGACCCCAAATCGAACGTCAACTGGCACACCACAGGGCTATTTCTCTATGACTATGCCAGTACCATCAAGGCTGCAGCCAATGCTTACCATGTAGAACCCGCCCTCATCAGAGCACTGATCCACGCTGAATCGGCCTTTAACCCGCTAGCCATCTCACGTAAAGGGGCAATGGGCTTGACCCAGCTGATGCCAGCCACGGCGCGGGAGCTGGGCGTCGGCAATGCCCTGCTGGCGGAACAGAATATCTTCGGCGGAGTGAAGTACCTGGCGGGATTGCTCAAGCAGTATGACGGTAACGTGGCATTGGCTACCGCAGCCTACAATGCGGGGGCGGGGGCGGTACAAAAGCATGGTGGTATCCCACCTTATGCTGAAACTCGCGCCTATGTGGAGCGTGTTCAACTGCTACACCAACGCTATAAAGAGATGCTGCAGGCCAAGGGCCTCTAGCGCGTGTAGTTGACTTTTACCCACCAAAAACACGCCCTTTGGCGTGTCGATACCACACATCGTTTCGCGAACAATCACTTCTGCTCAGCTACTACCAGACCGATGAGCCAGCGCCACCAGAATGGCACCGACAAACAGCGAAACGCCAGTACTGCGGGCTGGGCTGTTGCTTATTTGACCGGCGCAAAGCGGCTGACGACCTGCCCCTGATGCTCTATCCACTCCATGAACATGGCAACAGGGCGAGCATAGACCTGCCCATCCTGTTCGGATTGATAGATCACCAGTTGCTCCTGAGTTTCAGTATGCACTGCCAAGGCTAGCACCTGATAGTAGCCCCCCTTGAAGTGACGATATCGGCCAGGTGTGGGTGCATGCATGGGATACCTCTGCAGATTGAACAGGACGGGATTAAGGAGAAATACGCGTTAGCCAGTGCCAGTTGTATCAGATTTTTCTCGTCGGGAGAGGCAATGAAGAGGCTTTTTTACGCAAGCCAATCGTGCCAGAGAGAGTGAAGATTTCAACACAGTAGAGTAGCTTTGTTAATCACACCCCCATCTTTCACTGGTGAACCTTGCCAAGCACAAACGATTGTGCTGAATTTAACGTTTTAATAACTCTGTTTTGGGGCTAAAAATCAGGAATTTCTACTAAAAAGAAGATTGTTCTAGCATTCAATTCTGTGAAGAATAGGGGAAAAGATATTTGATACTAAAAATCGCCTTTTTCGCCAACGCGTCCCCGTGGGGAAGGAATCACACTCACCATGTTCACTATCGACAAGTCGCACAAGCTCGACGATGTCTGCTATGACATCCGCGGCCCGGTGCATAAAGAAGCCCGCCGTCTCGAAGACGAAGGTCACCGCATTCTCAAGCTCAACATCGGCAACCCGGCCCCGTTCGGTTTCGATGCCCCCGAGGAGATCATCAAGGATGTGATCCTCAACATGCCGCTGAGCCAGGGCTACTGCGATTCCAAGGGGCTGTTCTCAGCCCGCAAGGCGGTGATGCAGTACTACCAGCAAAAAGGGATGCGCAAGGTCGATATCGACGACATCTACATCGGCAATGGTGCCAGCGAGTTGATCGTGATGGCGATGCAGGCGCTGCTCAACAACGGCGACGAGATGCTGGTGCCCTCCCCCGACTATCCGCTGTGGACCGCGGCGGTGACCCTCTCCGGCGGCCATGCGGTGCACTACCGCTGCGACGAAGGGGCCGACTGGTATCCGGATCTCGATGACATCCGCGCCCGCATCACCCCGCGTACTCGCGGCCTGGTGCTGATCAACCCCAACAACCCGACCGGCGCCGTCTACGGCAGCGAGTTCCTGCTGGAAGTGATCGAGATCGCCCGCCAGCACAACCTCATCATTTTCGCCGACGAGATCTACGACAAGATCCTCTACGACGACATCTCCCACACCAGCGTCTGTACCCTGTGTGACGATGTCATGGTAGTGACCTTTAACGGTCTCTCCAAGGCTTACCGTGCCTGCGGCTTCCGCCAGGGTTGGATGGTCATTACCGGCCCCAAGGGCCGTGCTCGTGGCTATATCGAGGGGCTGGAGATGCTGGCATCCATGCGGCTGTGCGCCAACGTGCCGATGCAGCACGCCATCCAGACTGCGCTTGGCGGCTACCAGAGCATCAACGAGCTGATCCTGCCGGGCGGCCGCCTGCGCAAGCAGCGGGACAAAGCGTGGGAGCTGCTCAACGAGATCCCCGGGGTTTCCTGCGTCAAGCCCAAGGGGGCGCTCTACATGTTCCCGCGCCTCGACCCCAAGGTGTATGACATCCGTGACGACCAGAAGATGGTGTTTGACCTGCTGCAACAGGAGAAGCTCCTGCTGGTGCAGGGCACTGGCTTCAACTGGCCTGCGCCGGATCACTTCCGGCTGGTGTTCCTGCCCCGGGAAGAGGAGCTGGAGGATGCCATCGGCCGCCTCGCCCGCTTCCTCAAAGGCTACAAGCAGTAAACAAAGCCAATGAAAAAGGCTCCTCACGGAGCCTTTTTATTATCTGTCGTTTTTCGTCCGTACCATCAGCCGTGCAACAGGGCTCCGGCCACCAGCACCGCCATGGTGATGAGGGCCACGCCGATGATGAAGGGCAGCACCCAGCGCACGAAGCGATCGTAGGGTATCTTGGCGAGCGCCAGACCGGCCACCAGATGGGCGGCGGTGGGGGCGAACAGGTTGATCCAACCGGAAGCGGACTGATAGGCGGTGATCACCAGATCCCGCGAGATGCCGGAGAAGTCCGCCAGCGGCCCCATCAGCGGCATGGAGACGGTCGCCAGCCCCGAGGTGGAGGGGATGAAGAAGCTCAGGATGATGTGTACCAGATAGGCCATCAGGATGAAGACCGACGACGACAGCCCGCTCACCAGCCCCTCGGCCCAGTGCAAAATGGTGTCGATGATGACGCCGTGCTCCATCACCACATAGATGCCACGCGCCACCGCCACCACCAGCGCCACCCCGATAAGGTCCCGAGCGCCGTTGAGGAAAGTTGCCACATAGTTGGATTCCGGCATCCGGTTGATCAGCGCGATCAAGATCGAGGCACTGAAAAACAGGGTGGAGAGTTCGTCGAACCACCAGCCAAGGGTGGGCAGCACGTCGATACCCAGATCAGACCAGGGCACCACCGCATAGATCATCAGCAGGAAGGTGCCGAAGAAGACCAGCATGGTGAGCTTCTGCTTGCCGGTGAAGGCGAGGTTGCCGCTCTTCATCTGGGAGAACTCGTCGTCATAGGTGATGTCGGCCAGCACGGAGCGGGACTTGTCCTGCTGCACCTGCTTGGCATAACGCATCACGAACCAGGAGGCAAAGATCACCAGCAGCAACCACTGGATGACCCTAAGGCCAATCCCCTCGCCGATGGGGATACCGGCAAAACCGGAGGCGATGCCGGTGGCAAACGGGTTGACGGTAGAGGCCAGCACCCCGACCCCGGAGCCAAGCAGGATGATCCCTGCCGCTACCATGCGATCGAAACCCGCCGCCATCATCACCGGCACGATCAGTGCCCAGAAGGCCACAGTCTCCTCCGCCATGCCGAAGGCGGAGCCGCCGAGGGCAAACAGAGCTATCAGCACCGGAATGAGCAAGCGTTCGCGGCCCGCAAAGGCGCGTACTATGGCCCCGACCCCGGCATCAAGCGCCCCACTCTGCATGGTTACCGCCAGGAAACCGCCAATGATGAGCACGAACAGTGCCACGTCGGCAGCCTTGTGGAAGCCCTGAATGGGAGCCTTGAGCACATCGAATACTCCCTGCGGCTGGGAGGTGAGCTCGGTGTAACTACCGGGTACCGGCAACAACCGTTCGTCACCGCTGTAGTCGGCCACGGCAGCGGCTGCCACTGGCTGCTGGGTCTTGGCCGTCACGTAGTTGTATTTGCCCGCCGGCAGCACCCAGGTGAGGGCCGCCATCAGGGCGATGATGATGAAAAGCAGGGTATAGACTGTGGGGAGTTGGCGCTTCTTGGGCGCCTCGTTTGGAGTGGTCATAGCTTCCGTTCCTCGGCAATGCCGTCATGTAATCCGATCACCGCCAGACTAGCGGTTTTTATATGGAAAAAAGGTGATCGCTGATAATAAAATTCCGTAACTTAGCAAATTTTTCGACAAAAAATGGGGCCCCTCAGGGCCCCATTTTCACTTGGCTCAGACTCAGAGTTCGACCACGTCGAATTTCACATCCGGGTTCACATCCGCATCGTAATCGACCTCGTCCAGACCGAAACCGAACAGGCGCAGGAACTCCTGCTTGTAGCCGACGTAGTCGGTCAGATCAGAGAGGTTCTCGCTGGTGATGGACGGCCACAGGTCGCGGCAGGTCTGCTGCACATCTTCGCGCAGCTCCCAGTCATCCATACGGATGCGGGCCTGCTCGTCCAGCGCCATGTCGGAAGCGTAGAGACGGGTGCGCATCATGCGATCCACCTGCTCCATGCACCCTTCGTGAATCCCCTTCTCCTTCATGATTTTGAAGGCCATGGAGATGTAGAGCGGCATGACCGGAATGGCGGAAGAGGCCTGAGTCACCACGGATTTGAGCACGGCTACGTGAGCGGTGCCGCCCTTGGCAGCCAGATCGCCACGGATGGCGGCGGCAGCGCGGTCCAGATCTTCCTTGGCGCGACCCAGGGTGCCATGCCAGTAGATTGGCCAGGTCAGGTCGGTGCCGATATAGGAGTAGGCCACGGACTTGGCGCCGTCAGCCAGCACGCCGGCATCGCGCAGGGCTGCCATCCACAGCTCCCAATCCTGACCGCCCATGACGGTGATGGTGTTCTGGATCTCTTCCTCATTCGCCGGCTCAACGGTGGCAGTGATGATCTGATCCTTGTTGGTGTCGATGGCGGTGGTGGTGTAAACCTCGCCGATCGGCTTGAGGGCAGAGCGCACAACTTCACCGGTGTCCGGCATCTTGCGCACCGGAGAGGCCAGGGAGTAGACCACCAGATCAATCTGACCCAGATCCTGCTTGATGAGCTCAATCACCTTGGCGCGGCACTCATTGGAGAAGGCATCGCCATTGACGCTCTTGGCGTAGAGGCCTGCCTCTTTGGCGGCCTTGTCGAAAGCTGCAGAGTTGTACCAGCCAGCGGTGCCAGTCTTGGTTTCGCTACCCGCTTTTTCAAAGAAGACGCCGAGGGTGGCAGCACCGGAGCCAAAAGCCGCAGCAATGCGGGAGGCCAGACCATAACCGGTGGAAGCGCCGATCACCAGCACCTTCTTGGGACCATTCTCGATGGCGCCCTTGGCCTTGGTATAAGCGATCTGGCGACGAACATTAGCTTCACAGCCAACCGGGTGAGTGGTGGTGCAGATAAAGCCGCGAACCTTGGGTTTGATAATCATATGGGGTCTCGGATCCGTTTAATGGATGAAATCGGGGCATAAGATACCTCATCTTGCCGCGATAAGGTGCTCTGATGTGTTGAACGGCGGCAAAAATCCGGTGGTCCATCACCGCAATGCGAGAAAAGTGCAACCCGCTCTGATTGCTCATGCTCATCCGCTATGTGATTCGTACGGGCTGGCTACCCCGCTTCGATGCCTCTGTTACCACGCTTCTTGTGCGAGCGAGATCCACAGGCCACTGACTCGGCCATAGCTGGCATATACTTGGACAACATCGTGGCGCTGGATGATTAGCCCGGCAGGGCGGAGGTAACATGACCAGATGTTGGCAGAGATGCTTGTTGTGGGCGGCCGTAGCACTGTTTGCGGCCAGTGAGGTATCAGCCAAACCGACCGTCGGCATGGTACTGAAGTCTGTTCGCAATGAGTTTTTTATCGAGATGGCGAAAGGGGCAGAAGCTTATGCAGCGACTCACCCCGACGCTCTGACACTACAGCTCGAAGGCATCCAGCAGGAGGTGGATGTCACCGGTCAGGAGGCGATCATCCGTAAAATGATCAGCCAAAAAGTGGATGCCTTGGTGGTGGTCCCGACTGATTCGGTCGCCATGCTCCCCGTGTTGATGGAGGCAATCCGCGCCGGCATCCTCGTCATCAACATGGACAACAAACTGGATGACCGGGCGCTGGTTCTGGAAGGGGTCAATATCCCCTTCGTCGGCCCCAGCAATTTTGCCGGCGCGCGCAGTGTCGGTGAATATGTCGCCAGGAAGCTTCCGGCTGGCAGTAAAGTCGGATTGATCGAAGGCCCTCCAGGTGCCATCAACAGTCGTGCTCGCAGCGACGGATTCCGGGCGGCCCTGCGCGCAGCAGACATGGTCGTCGCTGGCGTGCGCAGCGGCTACTGGGACATAGCCCAGGGCAAGAGCGCCACGATCGATCTCCTCAAGGCAACTCCGGATGTCAAAGCGCTGCTCTGTGGCAACGACAATATGGCCATCGGTGCAGCTCAAGCTCTGGCTGAGCTAGGGCTAAAGGGCAAGGTGTTGATCGGTGGCTATGACAATATCCCGGGGATCCACCCCTACCTCAATGAGGGCGACATCGTAGCGACAGCTGATCAGTATCCGGGCAAACAGGCACAATATGCGCTCGATCTCGTCCTGAAAGCGCTGGCTCAAAAAATAGCGCAAGCCGATCTGCCCGGCATAGTACAGACCCCTGTGGAGCTGGTTACACATCCTTAGGAGGGTTGATGAAGGGGTGGTGGGTATTGCTGGCATTGTGGTGCCAACTCGCATCGGCGCAGCCCGTGCTGAACATTTATGCCGACGCCTACCCCCCTTTCATTCAGGTCAACGGCGAGGGGTTAAGCGGCCCTTATGTCGATGTCTTTGCCCGCTTGGCAAAGCAGCA
Source organism: Aeromonas sp. MdU4 (assembly GCF_041929505.1). Lineage (NCBI taxonomy): Bacteria > Pseudomonadati > Pseudomonadota > Gammaproteobacteria > Aeromonadales > Aeromonadaceae > Aeromonas > Aeromonas sp. MdU4. The sequence goes on from NZ_JBHFMW010000012.1 coordinate 36,850, forward strand.
AGGGCTTGAGATCCATTTTCAGGCCAAACCCATGCGGCGCCTGCTCAAGATTGTGACCACCGAGCCAAACAGTTGCGGACTTGGTGTGCACTTCTCCGCCGAGAATGCTGAAACCCTGCGCTACGTTGCACGCATAGCCCCCATTACCCTCGCCGTCTACGCCCGACAGGGAACCGTCAAGCCATTGAGTAATATCGAGGTACTGCGTAACTACCGGATCGGCGCCATCGATGTCGCCGAACTGAGGGAGCTGCTCGATAATGCGGCGATCCGCTACGAACTGCTACCCAAGGCCAGCCAGGGGATCGCCATGCTGCAGGCGGGCCGTTTCGATCTGCTGATCAGCGATGTGCTCCCCGAGCTGATTACCACTCCTGCGCGAGGTAGCAAGATCCAGCGAGTCATGGTACTTGCCCGGGTCGAGCGATGGCTGGCATGCAATCCGCAGCTCCCCTCCGGTCTGCTGAAAGGTCTGCGAACATCCCTCACTCTGGGGGTCTTCGGCGACACCATGGCCGATATCTGGCAACACTATGATCTGAGCTCGGTATATGACGGGGTCCGACGGGAGTGGATCGTTATCCCCTGACCACGGCCACGACAGCGCTGTTTCGCCACAAGACAGAACGAACCCGATAGGGGCGCTTTTCACCCATTCCAGCCCCCTGCTTTTTCCCCTCTGGCCAGAGACGGTGAACCGCGATGGCAAGCTCGAGGCTGTTAGCAGGCAATCCGGGTAATATGCCCATCCTGCAGCTTGTAGAAAGCATCTTGCGGTAATTCCTGCGCCCAGACGGCGGCATAATCAAGATCAGCGTAGACGCCGCGCAGCATGGCACCGAGCAGACCGTGGGAAATAACGATGGCCCGCCCGGAAATCGCCGGATCCAGTAACCACTGCTGAGCGCGGCGCTGGATGCTCTCGAAGGATTCAGCCCCCGGCGCCTGCAGGTACCAGTCCCCTTTGCCAGTATCCAGTTCCGGATGAGCAGCACGCAGCTCCGGCAGCTGGCGGCTCTCCCACTCCCCCATACCCAGTTCCATCAACCGATCGTCCCAGACGATGCGATCCACCGCCAGCCCCAACTGCTCGCATACTAGCAGTGCCGTCTGGCGGGCTCGCCCGAGCGGGCTGGCATAAACAGTCCAGCGGACTGGCTCGTCCAGCTCGTCTCGCAGTCGCACCCCCATAGCGATGGCTTGCGCCTCTCCCTTCTCGGTCAGATCGGAGTTGCAACGCCCCTGCAAACGCAGCTCGGCATTGTATGCCGTCTGGCCGTGGCGCAGCAGATAGATGAGTCGAGACATGATTTCTCCAGCACGTTCAGATAGATAGAAAAATAAAGGGGAAGGATAATAGCAGAAATGCCAGGAGGCAGGCGTACACCGGGAGATAAAACCGGACAGAAACAACGGGTCAAAGATGACCCGTCTCCTGCCAGAGCAGCCTGATCACCCGCTTAACCTTTCTTGATCTCCCGCAGATAGCGGTAGATGGAGTGGACCGAAATGCCGAGCTGACGCGCGGCGATCTGGGCGCTGTCTTTAAGCTCGAAGATCCCCATGTCGTGCAACTGGTTGACGATGACCCGGGTCTTCTGGGAGGGCGGCACCGCCTCGTTGCCGCGCACCTCGGCACTGACGGTATCTATGGTGCTGTTGAGGGCTTCATCAATGTTGCGAGCAAAGACCTCCGGAGTAGCATGGCTCTCGTGGGGATTCATGCACTCCGGCATCATGGTGCGCAACACCGACTGCAACGGCGCATCCATGTCGCTATTGATGCAGAGCAGCCCGATCGCCTTGTGCTCCCCGTTACGGATGACGGTAGTGATGGAGCGCAGGGTCTTGCCGGTCGCACACTTGGTCATGTAGGGGCTGGAGATATCCTGCCCGCTCTTGAGCTTCATCATCGCCAGGTTGGTGATGGGGGCGCCGACACTGCGACCGGTGATATGGCCGTTGGCAATCTTGACGATCGAGGGATTGCCCACATCCAGACTGTGGAGCAGCACCTCGGTGTGCTGGCCATACATGGCCGCGATCCCGTCTACGATGTTCTCCATCGACTTGAGGATCTGGAAATCACTCGGACTCAACTCTTGCAGCTTCACAATGGAACCTTCTTGCAAAGGCTGCCGCATCGGCCAGCAAGGCCAGGCAGCAGCCGACAGGGACACTCAGGCTGACATGATATCAATAATGGCGGTGTCTGTGGCAGACATGCCGTCCTTCACCATCTGACCCACGTTGCGAATGGTCTGATCCACGTTGTCAGAGACAATCCCCTGCCCCGACACCGAGTGACTGTTGAGGGCCATCAGGAAACCGCGAACCGCCGCACCGGAGGAGGTACTCACCTTCATGGCGCAAGAGGCTTTCGCCCCGTCGCACACCATGCCGGCACTGTCGCTCAACACGTTCTGGATAGCGAAGCAGGACTGCTCGAAGCTGCCGCCCGCCAGATAAACCATGGCCATGGCAGCCGCCGCGCTGGTCACTGTGTTACCACAAAATGCCGACAGCGGCGGATAGTGGGACTTGATATAGATGGCGCCCAGATGGCTCATGATGAGCGCGCGAGCCAGTTGCTCTTCGCTGGCACCATAGCGTTCGGCTATCACCACAACCGGAATGGTGGCGGCAATGCCCTGATTACCACTGCCAAAGTTGCTCATGGCGGGCAGGGTGGCGCCCCCCATACGGGCATCGGAAGCGGCAGCCGTCATCATCACGATGCGGTTCATCACATCCTCGCCGATAAGACCGGCATCGATGTTCTGCTGCATGGTGCGGCCGATCTCGAGACCGTAAGGGTTGTTCATCCCCTCGGCAGAGAGCTTGCCATTGAGCTCGGAGGCCTTGAGGATGAACTTGATCTGCTCGAACTCCACCTGGGTGGCGAACTCGTAGATGGCGGCGATGCTGATATCGACTCCGTCGCAGATAGCGCCGGTGGCACCACTCTGGCTCTGATCGGCAGTGAACGTCACCTCGCCATCGCGGCGCTGCTCGACGATACGGGTATGGCCACCACACAGGGTCACTTCGGCGCTGTGCTCCTCACCTTGATCATCAGCGCCGAACAGGGTCACGCGGCAGTAGATAAACTCGGGGGCGGCGGTGCGGCTGACCAGCACGTGACCGGCATCGATCAGCGCCTGGGCACTGGCTACCTGCTCGGCCTGAATGGCGGCCAGCACTTCCAGCCCGGCATCGGCGTTACCACCGAGGGCGCCAGATGCCGCCGCAATGGCGAGGCCGATCTTGCCGGTACCCGGCACATAGACACCCATCGAGTTCTTGTAGAGATTATCCGACACCGCCACCTCAATCCGGCGGGGTTCGCAGCCCAGTTGCCGAGCGGCAACGGCGGCGGCATAAGCGGTGGCGATAGGCTCGGTACAGCCCAGCGCCGGTTTGACAACCTGTTGAATAATCTGCAGATACTGCTGCCACGCTTGTTTCATCAATTAAACCTTTTTATCAGCATTAACGAGCGATATGGGCGATCGCTTCGACTTCTACTTTGACACCCATCGGCAGATCCTTCACCGCGAAGCAGCTGCGCGCCGGGCAATCTTTCTGGAAATAGGCTTTGTAAACCTCGTTGAACGCGGCAAAATCACTGATCTCGGCGAGATAGCAGGTGGTTTTGAGCACGGTATCCAGCGAGCCGCCTGCGGCTTCCAGTACAGATTTCAGATTCTCCAGCGACTGGCGAGTCTGGGCAGCAATGCCCCCTTCCACCACACCACCTTGTTGCTTGCAAACGGGCAGCTGACCGGAGGTAAAGATGAGGTCGCCGTAGGCGGTGCCATGGCTGTAAGGACCAATGGCGTCAGGTGCCGCGGCTGCTGTGATGATGCTTTTCATATAGTTCTCTCCTATTTGTGCAATTTTTTTTGCAATTAAAAGCCCCTTTCCGTTCAACATTATTTGCTTTTTATTTTATCCATTCAACAAAAAGATACAAAAATGGCGTTAAAAAGCATCTTTAGGTCTCAATGTAAACCGTGATCGTCCTCCTGATTTGCACAAAAGTAGTGCCGAGGGCATTGTTTATAACGCATTTACTCAACTATATTTGCGCCGCTTTCCCCTACCCTACAAAAAAGAAGGTTTTAATGGACGCGCATAGCACCACACTCAATGGCCCGATGATGGGCACCCTGGAATGGAAAGAGGCGGTTCGCTTCGACAGCACCGACTGGGGCTGGATCATCATGAGCATCGGTATGGCCATCGGCGCGGGGATCGTCTTCCTGCCGGTACAGGTGGGGCTGATGGGCTTGTGGGTCTTTCTGCTCTCTGCGGTGATCGGCTACCCGGCCATGTATATGTTTCAGCGCCTCTTTATCAATACCCTGGCCACCTCGCCGGAGTGCAAGGATTACCCCAGCGTCATCACCGGTTACCTTGGCAAGAACTGGGGTATGCTGCTCGGCGCACTCTACTTCGTGATGCTGGTGATCTGGGTCTTTGTCTACTCCACCGCCATCACCAATGACAGCGCCTCCTTCCTGCAGAGCTTCGGTGTCACCAACGGCCTGCTCTCGGAAAATCCCCTCTACGGTCTGGTACTGATCTGCGGTCTGGTCGCTCTGGCATCGCGCGGTGAGAACATGCTGTTCAAGATCTCCACCTTTATGGTGCTCACCAAGATCAGCGTGGTAGCCGTGCTTGGCCTGATGATGGTGGACAAGTGGGATGCGGCCAACATCACCGCCATGCCCGCCGCCGGTGACTGGATGAAGGATGCCATCATCATGCTCCCCTTCACCCTTACCTCCATCCTCTTTATCCAGAGCCTGAGCCCCATGGTGATCTCCTACCGCTCGCGGGAGAAGTCGCTGGAAGTGGCCCGCTTCAAGGCGATGCGCGCCATGAATATCGCCTTCGGCATCCTGTTCGTGGTGGTGTTCTTCTACGCGGTATCATTCACCTTGGCCATGGGTCACGATCAGGCAGTCAAAGCCTCCGAAGAGAACATCTCGGCACTGGCGATGGTGGCGCAAGGGATGCCCGGCCAGACCCTCAAGCTGCTCAGCCTCACCCTCAACATCTTCGCGGTGATGACCGCCTACTTCGGCGTCTATCTGGGCTTTCGTGAAGCCTGTCAGGGACTGGCGATGAACCTGCTGCGCCGGGTGATGCCGGAAAACCGCATCAACAAGGGTCTGGTCGGCAAAGGGATCATGGTCTTTACCGTCATGCTCTCCTGGGGGGCCATCGTGCTCAACGCACCGGTGCTGAGTTTTACCTCCATCTGCAGCCCCATCTTCGGCATGGTGGGTTGCCTTATCCCGGCTTACCTGGTCTATCAGGTACCGGCGCTGCACAAGTACAAGGGAACGTCCCTCTACATCATCATCGTCACCGGCCTGCTGCTCTGTGTCTCGCCGTTCCTGGCGTTCAACTGATTGGCCTGAAAGCCAAATTGCCAACAGACGGGCCACCATCAGGTGGCCCGTTTTCATTGGTATTGCGCTGGCAACAGAACAAAAAGCCAAGGTGATCACAACTTCCCCCTCTCCCTGACCGAAGTACAGCGGCGAGGAGTAATATTCAGACATAACCGCATGCACCCGTCTTTTCGGGTATCGAGGCCTCACATGAAATGGATTTTCAACCCGGCCATCCGGCTGGGCAATCAGCTCTCCTTCAAATACAAGTTTCTACTCTGGTCCTGCCTGATGCTGCTGCCGCTGGCCTACAGCATGACCAATCTGCTGGGGCGGCTGCAGGATGACAACGCGCAGGCGCGCAGGGAGCTGGCTGGCGTCAACAACCTGGCCCCCGTGCCCGCCATCGAGCAAGCGCTGCTGACCCACCGCAATCTGGTGACCCAACACGCCTATGAGCAGAACCCGGCGAGCGAGAAGCAGCTCAAGGCTGCCGCACAAGCTGTGGACGAGAGCCTGAGCGCCTTTACCGATACCCGGCAGGAGAATCCCTCCTTTGATGCGCTCAAACAGGGATGGGCCGCCCTGCAGAGTGAAGAGAGTCAGCTGGAAGTGGAGCAGAGCAACCTGCGCCACGACAAACTGCTGACCGAGGTGCGCCACCTCTACAAGCACATCACCGCTGCCAACAGTCTGATCCAGGATCCTGCGATCGGCACCTACTACATGGTCCTCCTCACCAGCGAACGGTTGCCCCAGTTGCGCGACCTGCTGGCTCAGGTGCGGGATCGTGCCGCCACCATCGCCGACTTCGGCCTGTTTCAGGCGGAAGGGTACAGTGGCCTGCGCTTTCGTCTCGATCTCATCATCGCCACCCTGCAGGAGCTGGAGGCCGACCTGACCCTGCTCTACCAGATTGCACCTGAATATCGGGCTGAGTTGGGACAGCAGACCGATACCCTGTTGCAGCAGGCGCGTCAGGAGGTCGATACCATCGAAAACAAGATGATGAAGGATCAGCTGATACAGCTCTCCACCAAGGAGGTACTGGCGCTGGGGGATGAGCTGGATGGCACCATCACCGCACTGGCAAGCCAGGTGCGCCAGCGGCTGGCAACAGACCTGCACCAGCGGGTGGCGGCCAACCAGCGTCACTTCTGGTGGGTGACCGCCCCCCTGACCGCTATCCTGCTGCTCTATCTCTACCTGATGATCGGCGCTTATCTCTCCCTGCGCGAAACCGTGGGCCGGGTGCGGGAGATTGCCGCACGGGTTAATGCCCAGGATCTCAGCCAGCATATCGAGATCGTCGGTCAGGATGAGCTGGCCGCCATCAGCCGGGATTACAACGTCACCCTGGAGACCCTGCGCACCCTGATGCGACGGGTGCGGGAAAACGGCGTTACCGTGGTGGAGAGTGCGACCGAGATCGAAGAGCGCACCAACCGCTCTCAGGAGGTGATCGCCGATCAGCAAGGGGAGACCCATCAGGTCGCCACCGCCATCAAGGAGCTGGCTGCCACATCGCAAGAGATGGCAAACAACGCTCTGCAGGCAGCCCGCATGACTCAGGAGGCCCAGCAGGTGGTGGGTCAGGGTGAAGAGGTGGTCGAGCGAACCATCAAGGCCATCGATCATATCAACCGAGAGGTGCTGCGCACCGCCGAAGCCATCGGCCAGCTGGAGCAGCAGTGCAGCCAGATTGGCGGCGTCATCAGCGTGATCCGCGGCATCGCCGAACAGACCAACCTGCTGGCACTCAACGCCGCCATCGAGGCGGCCCGGGCCGGTGAACAGGGGCGCGGCTTCGCCGTGGTCGCCGATGAGGTACGCTCGCTGGCCAGCCGCACCCAGGGGGCGACCGTCGAGATCCAGCAGATGATCGCACAGTTGCAATCCGGCGCCCACGCCTCGGTCAGTGCCATGTCCGCCGCCAGTCACGAAGCGCAGGAGGGAGTAGGGTTGGCACAAGAGACCCAACACGCCTTCGGTGCCATCACCGAGAAGGTGGATCGGATGGTCGATACCAATGCCGTCATCGCCAGCGCCATCGAGCAGCAAGGGGCGGTAGTCAACGAGATAGAACGTAACGTGGTGCGCATCTCCGATGGCAGTGACGAGGCACTACAGGTCGCCAACGATGCGCGCGATGCAGCCCGCCAGATCCACCAGCTCACCGAACAGTTGCGCACCATGGTGCAGAGCTTCGTGTTGTAACACTGGCTCAAACCAACCCGTCATCCGCCACCACCAGCCCTCGCCAGGGCTGGTTTTTTATTCCCCTCTCCAACCTGCGCAATCCGGGCAACATGACGGAAAAAACGCATTTTCTGTTGGTCGTGGCTGCGCAGCCAGAGTAAGCTCGGACGAAAAAAGAGTCGAACGCTACCTTTTTCTCCCAAGGCACAAGATAGAGGCAAGAAAACCGGGAGCAGTTCGGCCAGCGGAAGGTCACATCCGACAAACCCGTTCCAACGAGGTATCGCACATGGCGAAGTACCAGTTTTTTTCTATCCCGGCCTCCAACCGGCAGCAATACACCTTTATCGATATGGCCTCCCCTACCTTTCTGACGGAGAAAGAGGCGCTGCTGGCACAGGGATTCGAAGTAGAGGAGGACTTTATTGACGCAACCAGCCCAAGCGAGGCTGTCGAGAAGTACCACTCCAACTTTCTCTATGTGGCAGATGAAGTGGGCAAGTCAGATGTCGGCTACGCCGCAGCCATCGCCATGATGGAGATCGGCAAGGAGTTATTGGGCAAGAAAAACCGCTGATATCGCGCAGAAAAGTGAAGAAAGTTGGCCATCGCAGCATCGCGCCCGATGGCCAGATTCGAGGTTCTTAACCCTGTCACTCAGAAGCGGGCCAGCTGCTGGAGCATCTCGATCAACTCCTCTTCGCTGCTCGGCTCATAGGCCAGCTGAAGGCACGGAGCGGCGCCCCCCATCAGCATGTAGACATTGGTGCTGCAGTGGTCATAGTGATACCACTTACCGTCAATACAGACGTCGGTATAGCATCTCGGGTCCCTTTTCAGTTCCATATACACATCCTTTTGTTACATCCAATCAACATCACTTCTGACCGTAAAACAACCAACCGCGACCGTTCTTGATACAGATCAAGATGTGCAACGGCAACGCCCCCTGCGGGCGCAATTCCCGCCATTTCACCTCCTTGATGGCGTTCTACACCGCAAGTGCCTCTCCCCTACCCACCTTGCCAATGCTATCTGCCAGCATAGTCAGTGGCAGCTTGACCTGATGTGGCATGACTCAATACCGCAGGTTAGCTCCTGCCTAACCAGAGCATGACTACACTTAGTCCCTCCGACCCACATCACCACCATCTGGAGTCATACCGATGAAGCTGAGGCTTTCCACCCCCACGATTGTCACGCTCTTGCTGTCCGGCACGCTGCTTTCACAGCCCACCTGGGCCGTCATAGCCCCCAAGCCAGCGAGCGAATTTACCATCAAGGCAAACCAGAATGTGCTAGCGACCCTGCCATTCAACGACAAGCAAGATTTCGAGGATGCCAAGCGCGGCTTCATCGCCAAGCCGGAGATCCTCACCATCAAGGATGACAAGGGCAACGTGGTGTGGGATCTGGAGCAATACAAGACCTACATCGGCCTCGACAAGGCCGCCCCGGATACCGTCAACCCCAGCCTGTGGCGCAACGCTCAGCTCAACATGCAGTACGGCTTGTTCAAGGTCACCGACAAGATTTACCAGATCCGCGGCTTTGATCTCTCCAACATCACCTTTATCGAAGGCAACAAAGGGTGGGTGGTGTTCGATCCGCTGATCTCCCCGCAAACCGCCAAGGCGGCGCTGGCCTTCATCAACAAGACACTAGGGGCGCGACCGATCACGGCAGTGGTCTACAGCCACTCCCACGTGGATCACTACGGCGGTGCCGCCGGTCTGTTCAACTCGCTGGACGAGGTGAAAAAGAACGGCGTCGAGATCATCGCACCGGAAGGATTTACCGAACACGCGGTGTCGGAGAACGTCATCGCCGGCAATGCCATGGCCCGCCGCGCCGTCTACATGTACGGCGCCCTGCTGCCGCGCAACCCGCAGGGGGGCGTCAACGGCGGTCTGGGGCAAACTACCTCCACCGGTGTGCCCTCACTGCTGCTGCCAACCCGCTTTATCACCAAAACCGGTGAGACGCTGACAGTGGATGGCGTCAAGATGGTCTTCCAGATGACCCCGGGCACCGAAGCCCCCGCCGAGATGAACACCTGGTTCCCGGACAGCAAAGCATTGTGGATGGCCGAAAACACCACCAACACCATGCACAACATCCTCACCCTGCGCGGCGCCCAGGTGCGCGATGCACTGAAGTGGGCCAGCTTTCTCAACGAGACCATCGAAACTTGGGGTGATCAGGCCGAGGTCAAATTCCAGAGCCACCACTGGCCACGCTGGGGCAATACCAACATCGTCGACTACTTCAAGAAGCAGCGTGATCTCTACAAATACATTCATGACCAATCGGTACGCCTGATGAACATGGGCTACACCGGCGAGGAGATCTCCGAGCAGATTACCCTCCCCCCAGAGCTCAACAACTTCTGGCCGAACCGCGGTTATTACGGCACCCTGCGCCACAACAGCCGCGCCGTCTATCAACGCTATATGGGCTGGTACTCCGGCAACCCATCCGATCTGGATAACCTGCCCCCCGAAATGGTTGGTCCCAAATATATCGAGTTCATGGGGGGCGAGCAGGAGGTACTTAAAAAAGCCAAAGCCTCGTTCGACAAGGGGGAATATCGCTGGGTGGCGGAAGTGCTCAAACATCTGGTGTTTGCCAACCCGAACAACACAGAGGGCAAGCTGCTGTTGGCAGATGCGCTGGAGCAGCTGGGTTATCAGGCTGAGGCGCTCCGTCTATCTGCAAGGTGCCTATGAGCTGCGAAATGGCGTTCCTAACGTTGGCGGAACCGTGACCGCCTCGCCGGATACCATCCGCGCCATGAGCCCCAGCATGCTGTTTGACTATCTCTCGGTGCGTATTAACCCCGAGAAAGCGGCGGGCAAGAAGATGGTCATCAACATGGACTTCACCGACATCGGCGAGAAACATACCCTGAGTCTGGAGAACTCGGTGCTGAACCACACTACCCGCTATGCCACCAAGCCTGATGTCACCATTACCCTGAGCAAGAAGACGCTGGATGATATCCAGCTCGGCCAAGGCACCATGGAACAGAAGATCGCCAGCGGCGAGATCAAAATCAAGGGTGACCAGCAGACGTTCAGCGACTTCATCAGCCTGCTCGACAAGTTCAACTTCTGGTTCAACATAGTGACGCCATGATGCAACGTACCTTGCGCACCGGCATGGCCTTGCTCTGCCTCATCCCCGGGATGGGGCAGAGCTGTGGTTACGATGCCCTCTACCCCAACCCGTTCGAACAAAGCTGGCCGGGTACGGTCAATATCGCCATGGCCACCGCTGCGGCGGTAAGCAGTGACCGGCTGGCCTCCTTGCCCACCCTGACGGGCGAAGCAGGCTTCACCCGCAGCCAGGTGTGGTTGCAGAGCCTGAAAAGTCGTTTTCAGAAGGCAGGTATCCAAGGCGGGATCTCCATTCTGTTGATCGATTCGGGGCTCTGGTCCCGAGTGCGCGGCAAGGAGTCACTGCTGCTCCAGCTGCACACCCCGGGCCCCCATCCCAATGATCGGATCATGCTGCTGAGCGAGGCGGCCATCAACGCCATGCTGGATGGATCGCTTACCATCGAGCAGGGGCTGCAGCTGGGGGTCGTGGAACTGCAGAGAGATGACAACCAGCAGTTTCAACAAGATCTGTACAAAGCGCTGAGCTCGCAGACCTGACCGGAATACCGCGGAACAGATAGAACAAAGGGAGGCAAATGCCTCCCTTTTTTATGCCTTCACGGCGAACGTCAAGCGCTGGCGCTTATTCGTCTTCCAGATAGGCGTAGCCTTGCAGACCCAGCTCCAGCTCGTCGAGCAGGGCTTTGCGGGTAGCATCGTCCAGCGCCGGGTGGGAGGCGATCCGCTGATAGTTCTCGCGGATGACGGACGGGTCGATGTTGACGTAACGCAGCAGCTGGTCGACGGTATCGCCGCGCACCACGTTGCGAATGTCCATCTTGCCTTCCTCGTCCAGCCACACTTCCGCGCAGTGGGTATCACCGAACAGGTTGTGCAGGTCGCCCAGGATCTCCTGATAGGCACCGACCAGGAAGAAGCCGACGTGGCACTCTTCGTTCTCGCCATAAACCGGCATCGGCAGGGTGCTTTCAACACCCAGACCGTCGACGTAGTGCTCAACCTGACCATCGGAGTCACAGGTAATATCCATCAGGATACCGCGACGGGTGAGCGGACGCTCGAGACCAGCCAGCGGCATCACCGGGAACACCTGACCGATACCCCAGGCATCCGGCAGAGACTGGAACAGGGAGAAGTTGGCAAAGCACTTGTCCGCCAGCTTTTCACTCAGTTCGTCAGCCAGCGCACGGTGGTTGCGGTTGACCGGGTTGAGCATCTCTTTGAGCGCCAGACAGGTGTTCTGGTGCAGCATCTCGGCCCAGGCACGTTGCTCAAGGTTGAGCAGGCCCATGGTGTACTGGGTATTCACATCGCCCAGATCAGCCACCGAGTCATGGAAGATCTCCAGCAGGGAGGGATCTTCACTGCGCAGATCCAGCCAACCTTGCCACATGTTCTGCAAAATGGTCGGTGCATCTTCGCCCGGCGCGCTGATGTCGTTCATCTCCACCCCTTCGGCACCAATGATATTGGTAACCAGCACGGCGTGGTGAGCGGTCAGGGCACGGCCGGACTCGCTGATGATGGTCGGGTGCGGCAGGTCGAACTCGCGGCAGACATCGCCGATGCCCCATACCACGTTGTTGGCGTACTCGGAGAGGCTGTAGTTGGCGGAGCAGTGACTCTGGGAACGGGTTCCCTCGTAGTCCACGCCCAGGCCGCCACCAACGTCAACGACTTCGATGTTGGCACCGAGGCGACGCAGTTCAGCGTAGAAACGGCCGCACTCGCGGATACCGCCCTGAATGTCGCGGATGTTGGCGATCTGGGAGCCCAGATGGAAGTGCAGCAGTTGCAGGCAGTCCAGCTTGCCAACACTACGCAGACGCTCGATCAGCGCCAGGATCTGGGAGGCTGACAGGCCGAATTTGGACATGGAGCCGCCGCTCGATTCCCACATGCCGGAGCCGGTGGAAGCGAGCTTGGCGCGCACGCCGATGTTTGGCTTGATGTTGAGACGAGCTGACTCGTCCAGCACCATCTCCAGCTCGGAGGGCTTCTCTACCACGATGTAGACCTTGTGGCCCATCAGGTTGCCGAGCAGAGCGTGGCGGATATATTCGCGGTCTTTGTAACCGTTGCAGACGATCACCGAGCCTTGCTCATGGTGATGGGAAAGCACGGCCAGCAGTTCCGGTTTGGAACCAGCTTCCAGGCCAAGCCGGGGCTTGTCGCTGTAGGACTGGCTGATGGTCTCGATGACACGACGCTGCTGGTTTACCTTGATCGGGTAAACGCAGAGGTAGTCCCCTTCATAGCCTGACTTTTCGATGGCCTGACCAAAGGCGTTGAACAGTGCATCGACCCGACTCTTGAGGATATCGGGAAAGCGCAGCAGCACGGGGGTGGTCAGCCCGGACTGACGCAACTGTTCGATAGCATCAGAGATGACGATTTGGGCGTCAGGGCGTGACTTGTCGGGAGCAACGGTCACATGACCGGCGTCATTGATATTGAAAAAACCCGCACCCCAGTAGGGAACGTTGTAGACCTTCAAGGAGTCCTTGCTGGACCAGTTAGTCATGGGCTATGCCTCGCAAATGAGCGACGGGAAGTCGCCTTCGTTACCCTCAATCACATCCAGACCATCTAGTGCAAAGCTGTTTTGCGCTTTGCACATCGCGGCAAGCCAGAGGCTGCCTGGTGGATCTTGGGGAAGTAACGAGTCTTGATGTGGGGCTGGTGGCTTTACATCAAGCTCAACGGTATGCGGTGCCACTATGCCGTGGCGCCGCGGTACTTTGATGACAGACGACATCAGCCACGCCGTCAGTTCATCATTCGGCAGCGATCCCGACAGAAGGAGAGGGTTCCAAGGAAGAGAAGCGAAGGCGCCAGCACGCATGCGTGTAGATAGACGACAACAACCACAGCCCACCTCACCGTCAGTGACCGCCCATGACAAGGGAAGATGATGAGCCATTGGCCCACTCGGTCAAATGAAGGATGAGAGTCTGTTGTTCTCCCTGATACCGGAGCCTAACCGGTATTAAAGAAACCATTCCCCAGCAGTGTCTGTCGTTTCTGCGTGCCTCGCCCTATAGGCGTATGATCGGTCCGGTTTCTGGCGGCTCTGCCTGCTTCAGGGTTACCTTCGGATCGGCGCGGAGTGTACACACTTACCGCAGGCGGTGACAATAAAAAATAGTGTTCAAAATCCCCTTTTAATAAGTCGAACAAATCTTGCTGGCGGGCAGGCGGGGGCTGGGATAGCGCATGATCGCCCCACCCTGTTATTCGCGCTGAAAAGAGTCGCTTTTCCCCCTCAAAAGAGACAGCCCTTGTGATGCGGGACTTGCAGGCCAACAACCCCGCATTGAGTCGTGATTAAAAATCCCCGAAGTGGCGACTTTTATGCGCAATAAACCGGCAGCGACTGTGCTTGGGCCGCTGGTAGGACCAAGGTAAAAAATGGAAAAAACCTGCGCTGACGCAATGAGTGGTGGGGACGGATTGGCGCAAAATGAGCGCTCACAACCGGAGGCTGATTAATGGATACCCTGCTTGAGCGTTTTTTGCGTTACGTGACTTTTCATACCCGCTCTGACGAAACCAATCCCGCCTGCCCGAGCAGCGAGGGGCAACTGATCTTCGCCCGCGCCCTGCAAGGGGAGATGGAAGCTCTGGGGCTGACCCAGGTCACCCTGGATGAGCACGGCTATCTCACTGGCTGCCTGTCGGGCAACCAGCCGGATGCTCCCGCCATCGGCCTGATTGCTCACATGGATACCGCCGATTACGAGGCGGAGCACGTGGTACCGCAGATCATCGAGAACTATCAGGGCGGCGATATTTGCCTTGGCAAGGGTGACGAGGTGCTCGCCATCCGTGACTACCGCTTCCTGAAAAACTACCTGGGGCAGGATCTCATCACCACCGACGGTACCACCCTGCTCGGCGCCGACGACAAGGCGGGCATCGCCGAAATCCTCAGCACCATCGACCATCTGCAGGCACACCCCGAGATCCCGCGCGGCGATATCTGGGTCGGCTTTACCCCGGACGAAGAGATCGGCCGCGGCGCCAACCTGTTCCCGCTGGACAGATTCCCGGCCAAGTGGGCCTACACCGTCGATGGCGGCGAACTGGGAGAGCTGGAGTATGAAAACTTCAACGCCGCCAGCGCCAACATCCGTTTCGTTGGTAACAACGTCCACCCCGGCACCGCCAAAGGCAGCATGATCAACAGCCAGACCCTGGCCGCTCGCTTCCACGCCGCCATGCCCGCCGCCGAGACCCCGGAGTGCACCGAAGGTTACGAAGGCTTCTTCCACCTGGCCCAGATGAGCGGTACCGTGGAAGAGAGCACCCTGCACTACATCATCCGCGACTTTGACGACCAGCGTTTCGCCGCACGCAAGGCCGAGATGGAGAGCCGGGTGGCCGCCATGCAGGCCGAGTGTCCCAAGGCCCGCATCGAGCTGGCCCTGACCGACAGCTATCGCAACATGCGCAGCCAGATCGAGCCGCACATGCACATCGTCGAACTGGCCCGCGCCGCCATGGAAGCCGCCGACGTGGTGCCGAAAATCAAACCCATTCGCGGCGGTACCGATGGTGCCCGCCTCTCCTTTATGGGCCTGCCCTGCCCCAATCTCTTCACCGGTGGCCACAACTTCCACGGCAAGCACGAGTTCATCCCGCTGCAATCCATGGAGAAATCAGTCGCCACCCTGATCGAGCTGGTTCGCCTCACCGCCACCTGGCGCGGCTAATCCCCGGTCAACCGGCAGCAAAAGAGAAGAGGGAGGCCAACGCCTCCCTCTTCTCTTGTTGTCTGACCTCGCACCAAACGCGGCACAGCGCTCTTTATTGCCGTCTGCCGTTACCCGCTCGTCTTGCGATCGGAGTGGCCGAGATCTCGCTCGGGGGCAATGATGTCGCGTACCCGCTGCTTGATCACCTTCGCCTCGGGGAAACCGTCGTCGGCCACCCGATCCCACACCTGTACCCCGTTGACCAGAATGCGGAACTCCCCCTTGCTGGCGGGCACCAGCGCCACCTCCCCCAGATCGCTGTCGAAGGTGGAGAGCAGCTCTTGCGCCAGCCAGGCGGCACGCAACATCCAGCGACAGAGGGTGCAGTAGCGGATCTCGATGCGGGGTTTGCTGATAAGGGTTTCGGATTCGGTCATAGGTGACTCCATAAAAATCGGCCAATGGCAGGAAATGGCATACCGCCCTCTTCTATTGGCTGACGCCCTGTTGCTCGACGCCATGAAAATCAGCCAACCAATAGCGAGCGATGGCGCGCATCACCGATTCTGGCAGTTCGAACAGACCGGGAGCAAGGGGGCCAGCCGCCAGCATGCGGATCCCCTCCATGATCTCCGCCAGCACCAGATAGACGTATTCGCCAATCACGGCACCATGGACGAAGTTGACCGCCTCGCCCCGGTTGAGCAGATAGATCAGGCTGCCATCCGGCCGATTGAGGGCCAGCACATGGGGGCACACCTCCTCCGTCGGCCAGGGCAGCTGGGCCAGCGAGAAGGCGAACTCGTCGTCGGCAGAGGTGACCGAGGCAACCATGGTGCCGGGACGCAGCGCCTGCAGATCTGCCAGATCGAGCGAACCATTGCCGGTGGAACAGATCACCAGCTCGGCGCGACTCAACGCCTCCGCCTTGCTGATAAGACGAAAACCGTGGGAGAGCGCCTCCACCTGTCGCAGCACGTCGGTTTCAACCAAGCCGAGATGGAGGTTGCGACCACGCAGGTCGCGCGCGATGCTGCGCCCCACCTTGCCATAGCCAAACAGTGCCGCCTCGCAGACGTTGAAGGTGCGGTTGAGATTGCGGGCCAGCGACTCGGCAGAGTAGACCACGCTAAGGCCAATCTGGATATCCTCGGCCTGCTTGAGGGGACTACGCGCCACCGAGACTACCGGGGTGGTCAGCACCTCCTGCTCATAGCGCTGATGGCCGTTTTCGGTCATCTCCACCACCCCGAGCAGACGGGGGCCAAAGTATTCGCTCAGGGTCGCCTGAGTCGTGGCAAAGTAGCCACCGATATCGAGGATCAGCAACCGCTCATGGGGGGCGACCAGTGGCGCGATCTGCTCGATCACCCCCTGTGGGCAGTTGGTCCACTGGCGATTAAGCGGTACAACCGGATAGTGGCGAGAGACCCACTCCAGGGTTGGGCCATGGACCGATTTGGGTTTCGGCAAAATAGCGCCGATCCGCCCGATCTGACCCAGCGCCTCGATAAAGCGGGGACGATCAGGCAGCAGGTGAGTAACCAGAAGAATACAGAGACCGTCGATGCGTCCCTGTCCGGTGAAATGGCGAAAAAACAGATGCTCAGATCCTTGACTGCGCAACTGTGGCCTCCTTAATGTGCCGCAAAGCAGGCAAACAGAACCCGGCACAGCCGGGTTCTGTGTGTGTCCAAATAAATTGAAAATCCTTTTTATCTGAAACACATAGGGGGCTCAATCTTTATCTCTCAAGAGTATGAGCAGACATGCAAAAATGGCCGTAATCGTCTGTTTTTCATGCAAAAATCAGTATAGAGAAGCAGCTGGCCACACCCACCACAGGCTGATGCCGGTTCCCGCTGTGGCGAGCAGGATCTGTGCTCCCCAACGCAGTGGCAACCGTTTGTCACGGCATGTCCATTCCAGCACAGGCAGCAACCAGACCGGCAACAATACCACCAGCGGCACCTCCACATATTGCCAGGCGAGCATCTGGACGAAGGCCAACGCCAGTGCCAACCCGGCAGGCATCACCTTGCGACCGGTGAACGCGGCGAGCAGCGCGCCAAAACCGGCGAAGGCGGCCAAGGCCCCGGCCAACTGGGCAATCAACAGGCTGCCATCGATGCCGATCACCAGCGCCAGCCAGATAAAGCCAAGAGCAAAACCGAGCCCCTCGAGGCTGTCACCGCGCAAGGCGCTCCAGCCAAACCAGCAGATGGCGGGCAGCAGTGCCAGCCAGATCATGGGTTCACTCGCCAGCACCGAGGCCAGCCCCTGCCACCATATCAAGGCACCGACGACGGCAAAGAGCAGCAGCGAACCGCGCAGATCGGTCACCTGCGCCGCGATGGCTGGCACCAGCAAGGTCAGCGGCAACCACTGCCACGCCTTAACCGGCAGGCCATAGGCTCCGCCCAACAAGGATCCCACCAGCCAGAGCGCCCCAGAGATAACCCAGCCGCGGCCAACGCCACGACAGCAAAACGGCTCCCAGAGGAGCCGCCAGGGTTTGCAGCAAAAGTGAGGCGCCCATTACTTGCGCACGCCTTCGACAAACAGGTTGATGTTCATCTCGTCCGGAATGCCGGGCAGCATGTAACTCACACCAAAGTCACTGCGCTTGATGGTGGTGGAAGCGTTGAAGCCGCTGCGATAACCGCCCCAGGGATCCTTGCCCTCACCGATCTTCACCAGATCGAATGCCACTTCCTTGGCGACGCCGTGCAGGGTCAGAGTGCCTTTCAGTACGCCTTTGTCCTTGGTTCCTTCGTAAGCGGAGCTGACAAAGGTCATCTTCGGATACTGCTTCACGTCGAGGAAATCGGGGCTGCGCAGGTGCTTGTCACGGGGCTCGTGGTTGGAGTCCACACTGGCGGCATCCACTTCGAAGCTCGCCCTGGCCGCGGCCGGATGGGCGTCATCCATGCTGAAAGTGCCGCTGAAGGTGTTGAAGCGGCCCACCAGCTCGGAGAAGCCAAGGTGGCCCACCTTGAACTGCACCGTGGTGTGCGCCGGGTCGACATCGTACTCCGCCGCCATCAGGGGGGCTGCCATAAAGAGGCAGGAGGCCAGCAGGGCTTTGCTCATTTTCATCCGTTCGTTCCTTCATCTTGGGGTTCACATCGTTGGCGGACATGCTAACCTCGTCGTCAGGATGAATAATCAGCGATTCATTAAATTCATTATTTACTGAGGATGGAAAATGGATCAGATCGCCGCCATGCGCACCTTCATCAAGGTGGTGGAGTGCCAGAGCTTTACCAAGGCCGCCAACCAGCTTGGCATCTCGGTGGCCATGGCCTCCAAACTGATGCAGCAGCTGGAGGAGTCCCTCGCCACCCGGCTGCTGTCGCGCACCACCCGTCAGGTCAACCCCACCGAAGCGGGCCAGTTCTACTACCAGCGCTCCCTCGCCCTGCTGGCGGAGCTGGAAGAGACCCACAGCCAGCTGACCCACCACAACCAGCAACCCAACGGGACTCTCAAGCTCTCGGTACCGATGGACTTTGGCTATCTCCACCTCTCCCCCGCCCTGCCACTGTTTCGTGAACGCTTCCCCGACCTCAAGCTCGATATCGAGTACAGCGACCGGCGGGTAGCACTGGTGGAAGAGGGGTTCGATCTGGCGCTGCGCATCGGCCATCTCAGCGACTCCTCACTGGTGGCACGCCAGCTCGCCACCATCCAGCTGGCACTTTGCGCCAGCCCCGCCTATCTGGCGTGCAAGGGAACCCCGCAGAGCCCGGAGGATCTCAAACAGCACGACTGTCTGGTCTACACCCTGACCCAACCGGAGTGGCACTTCAAACAGGGTGGCGAGGCACAGAGTATCCGGCCGCAGGGACCGCTGCGGGCCAACAACGGGGTGGCACTGACCCGCGCCGCTTGTGATGATCAAGGCATCATATTGCAGCCCACCTTTATCGTGGGAGAGGCGCTGCGGGCAGGGCAGCTGGTGAGCCTGCTGCCGGAGTGGGAGAAGGGTGAGGTGGGACTCTATGCAGTCTATCCGCACCGCCGCTTCGTCTCGGCCAAGGTGCGCTGCTTTATCGAGTTTGTGCAGGAGCGCTATCTCGCCCCGCAAAAGTGGGAATCTTAAGGCTTGGCAGACGTTGCCGGAGCATGTGTGGCTTGCAGCTGCAACGCTTCCTGCGTCAGTTGCCAGCGCGGCAACCGGGTGCGAATGGCCGCAAGCTGCTCTTCGCTCAGTGTGTAGGGCAGCGTCACCACCACCTCGTGGCAATCGAACATAGCGGCCAATTGCAAAATCAGAATGAGATTCACCTCATCGGTTCTGTGTTTATTGACCCGCTTGCGCAGCTCGTAACGCAGCTGGGTCTGCGGATCCGCAGTCATCGCCTGCCAGCCGACACCAAACAGCGGAACCAGCGCACTGACCAGACCAAAGGCGGTGAAAGGTTGTTTGGGAGGATGATAGAGCTCATTGAGATCCAGCAGAAGAGGCTTCTGAGCCTGCTCACCACCACATAAAAACGTTTTCGTCATTGGATTACCCGTTATATTCCACTAGACTGCGCCGCATATTTTACCCTGATATGCCAACGAGGTGCTGATGCTAAGCGATATCGAGATCTCCCGCCAGTCCCCCCGTCTCTCCATTCACGCGTTGGCTGATCGCCTCGCCATCCCCCAGCACCTGCTCAGCCCCTACGGCCACTACAAAGGCAAACTCAGCCTCGACCTGCTCAAGGCCAAGCCCAAGACAGCGGGCAAGCTGGTACTGGTAAGCGCCATCACCCCCACTCCGCTCGGTGAAGGGAAGACAGTGACCACGCTGGGCCTCTCCATGGGGCTCAACCATATCGGCCAGCCCAGCATCGCCACCATCCGCCAGCCGAGTCTCGGCCCGGTATTCGGGGTCAAGGGGGGAGCTGCTGGCGGTGGCCACGCCCAGGTGGTGCCGATGGAGGAGATGAACCTCCACCTCACCGGCGATTTTCACGCCCTGACGGCGGCCCACAATCTGGCGGCGGCGGCCCTCGATGCCCGCCTGTTCCACGAGCGCAAACTCGGCGACCAGTTCAGCGCCAAAACTGGCCTGCCGCGGCTCGATATCGATGCCGACAACATCCTCTGGCCGCGCACCCTCGACATGAACGACCGCGCCCTGCGTCACCTCACCATCGGTCAGGGTGGCGCCGCCGACGGGGTTGAACGGCAGGATCGTTTCGTCATCACCGCCGCCTCCGAGCTGATGGCCATTCTGGCGCTGGCAAGCGACCTGAAAGACCTGCGCCAGCGCATCGGCCGCATCCAGCTGGCCCGCGACATTCACGGCAACCCCATCACAGCCGAACAGTTGGAAGTGGCGGGCGCCATGACGGTGCTGCTCAAAGAGGCCCTGCTGCCGACCCTGATGCAGACCACAGAGCAGACCCCGGTACTGGTGCACGCCGGCCCCTTTGCCAACATCGCCCATGGCAACTCCTCGGTCATCGCAGATCACATGGCGCTCGGTCTCACCGATTACGTGGTGACCGAGGCAGGCTTTGGCTCCGACATGGGGCTGGAGAAGTTCTTCAACATCAAGAGTCGCCAATCCGGCCTGACCCCCTCCTGCGTGGTGCTGGTGGCGACGGTACGTGGCCTCAAGGCCAACAGCGGTCTGCTCGACATCCGCCCGGGCCAGCCGCTGCCGGAAAGCCTGCTGCGCGAGGATCTGCCGACCCTTGAACAGGGCTGTGCCAATCTCGCCTGGCATATCGCCAATGCCCGCCGCTACGGC
Source organism: Aeromonas sp. MdU4 (assembly GCF_041929505.1). NCBI lineage: Bacteria > Pseudomonadati > Pseudomonadota > Gammaproteobacteria > Aeromonadales > Aeromonadaceae > Aeromonas > Aeromonas sp. MdU4. Next base: position 58,025 of record NZ_JBHFMW010000012.1, read on the forward strand.
GTCTCCGTGGTGGTCGCCATCAACCGCTTCCCCACCGACAGCGAGGCTGAACTTGCCTTGCTGACCCGCGAGGCGATGAGGGCCGGAGCCTGTGGCAGCGCCATCTCCAACGCCTTTGCCCAGGGTGGTGCCGGTGCCAGTGACCTGGCCCACGCCGTGGTCGCTGCCTGCGAGCAACCGGGCAAAGTCAAGTTGCTCTATCCCGACGAGGCAAGCCTTGAAGCCAAGCTGGCGACGCTGGTGGAGTGTGGCTATGGCGGGCGCGGCATGCAGCTCTCGGACAAAGTGCGCCAGCAGCTGGCACAACTTGCCGCCGAGGGGTGGAACCACTTGCCAGTCTGCGTGGCCAAGACGCCGCTCTCCATCAGCCATGACCCGGCCCTCAAAGGGGTGCCCCGTGATTTTGAGGTCCCCATCGACGAGGTGAGGCTCTGTGCCGGTGCCGGGTTCGTCTATGCCCTGGCGGGCCCCATAATGACCATGCCGGGGCTGGGCAGCCTGCCAGCCTATCGTCATATCGATATCGATGAGAACGGCGAGATAATTGGCCTGAGCTAAATGGTCAGGTGAGGGATCTGGCTTCGGCCGATTACGCTTCGCTACTCGACCCTACGATCAACAAACCGGCCAGAAACAACAAGGCCCCGCCAATTGGCGGGGCCTTCTGTTATCCAGACGTCACCTGTTACAGGGTGAAGCGCTGGGTCATATGGTGCAGGGTGCTGGCCAGCTTGCTCAGCTCGACACAGGCCTGGGCAATCTGATCGGCCCCCTGGGCATTCTCGTCCGCCGCATTGTGAATGTTGACGATGCTGCGATTGAGCTCTTCAGTCACCGCATTCTGCTCTTCAGTGGCCGTAGCAATCAGGGTATTCATGTCAGTAATGCGCACCACGGCACCATTAATGGTATCGATACTGGTGCCAGCATCCCGCGCCAGACCGACACTCTGCTGCATCTGGTGGCGGCTCAACTGCATGGCATTGCCCGCTTCGGCAGCACGGCTCTGCAACAGCTCGATCATCTTGCTGATCTCGGCGGTGGAGTCCTGGGTACGCTGAGCCAGCGAACGCACTTCGTCGGCAACGACCGCGAAACCACGGCCCTGTTCACCGGCACGAGCGGCTTCGATGGCGGCATTGAGCGCCAGCAGGTTGGTCTGACCGGCGATATCGCGGATCACATCCAGCACCACGCTGATGTTGGCGCTGTCAGCTTCCAGCTGTTGTACCACAGTACCTGCCTGCTCAATCTTGACCGATACCTCTTCGATACTGGCGATGGAGCTGCGCACCACGTCACTGCCAGCGGCAGAGGTGCGAGAAGCATCCTTGGCGGCGCTCATGGCATCCGTGGTATTGCGGGCCACTTCATTGACAGTGGACTGCATCTCGTTCATGGCAGTCGCCACCTGGGAGACTTCGCTCTGCTGAATGGCCATGCCGCTGGCAGATTGAGTGGAGATGGCGCTCACCTCCTCCACCGCACTGCTAAGCTGGCTCACGGAACCGGCAATCTCGCTCACCAGATCGGAGAGGGAGCCCTGCATCCGGTTGATGGCTGACCCCAGCTGACCCAGTTCGTCACGGTTGAAGCGGTTGTCACGGATCCACTGTTGCAGTTCGCCCTGCCCCAGCTCGCCATTGGCAATGCGCTGGGCCTGACGGGCCAGCATGATGAGCGGGTCACGGATTTGGCGAGTCAGCACTATGGAGAGTGCCACCACCAGCACCAGACCCAGCACCAGCGCAATCGTCACGCTCAACTTGGCAGAGTCATAAGAGGCGACCACCACCTTGCGCGACTCGGTCGCATAGCTATGGTTGATGCGGATAAGCTCGGCTACGGACTTGTGCAGGTTGTTGTAGAGAGGGATCCCCTGCTCCATGAACACTTGCTGGGCCTCGGCCATCAGACCGCTGTCCTGCATCTGCTTCACCTGCTGGTGCAGGGCGAGATAGCTTGCCCAGTCTGACTTGACGATATCAAAGGTGCGACGCTCTTCCAGATCCTGTGCCCAGATGGTCTTGTCATGGTCGATCATCTGCTGCTTGAGACGCTCAACCAACTGCGAAGCCATGCTGCGATACTCGCTCCCCTTCTGGGGATCCGAGGCCACCAGAAACAGGCCCAGTTCATAACGACGCAACTCGCTGATGCTGTCACCGATCGCATTGGTGCGGTTGACGGCAGGCAGGATACTGTCGGTAAAACCGATAGCGGCCCGGTTCATATTGCTGAACTCCAGCAACGAAAAGCCGCCGATAAAGGCGACCATCAAACCGAGCACGGCAAAGCCGGCGGTGAGTTTTTTGCCTATGGTCATTGAACTGGTATTCATGGCGTATCCTGGTGGTCGTTAAATTCGTTGCACTCGTCCGGTCCACACCCCATGGCATGTACTAACCGACCACTGGTTCAGTGGCGGACCATCCAACCTTGATGAATATCTCTGAATTCCATGAGCGACAGCGAGCGTCTTGAAGAGGCCACTAGATTAACCGGATTGTTGTAGCCCGGAAAGAGTCTGTTTGGTTACTTTTTGTAAGGTAAAAAGGGGGGATTTTTCGCCCTCGATTAAATATACCGTTCAGATGAATAAATCGAAGAAATGCATAACGCTTACCTGCCGCTATCACTTCAGGTCAAACCGTAACGCCACGACGCTCACCCTTGCCAATGCAAAACGCCAGCAAGGGCTGCTGGCGTCTCTTTTATTCAGCACATATTCAGCTAGGCGGTTACAAAACAACCATTGTTTTATCCACGCAGGCCACTCAAAAACTCGGCCCGGGTGTCAGGCTGGGTTTTGAACACTCCGCCGAGGGAGGTCGTGGTGGTGTAGGAGGTCGAATCCATCACCCCGCGCGCCTTGACGCAGTAGTGGGTCGCTTTGATGCTGATGGCCACATCCTGAGTACCGAGCAGGGTTTGCAGCGCCAGCAGGATCTGTTGGGTCAGTCGCTCCTGCACCTGGGGACGGCGGGCAAAAAACTGCACGATGCGGTTGATTTTGGAGAGTCCGATCACCTTGCCACGGGGGATATAGGCCACATGGGCCAACCCGTCGATGGTGACGAAGTGGTGTTCACAGGTACTGGTGAGGCTGATGTCGCGCACCATGATCATCTCATCGACCCGCATCTTGTTCTCGATCACCGTCACCTTGGGGAAGGTGGAATAATCGAGGCCGGAGAAGATCTCGTTAACGTACATCTTGGCGATGCGGTGCGGCGTCTCGGCCAGACTGTCATCGGCCAGATCCAGCCCCAGCGTCTCCATAATGGCGCGCATATGGCCTTCGATCTTCTCCCGCTTCTGCTGACTGTTCAGCTCATTGGCGACCAAGGGGGTTTCCAGTCCCTGTGTTTCGAGGGCAGCCATGACCTGCAAGGCTTCCTGACTTAAGGTTGTCATTATCTTATCTCCCACGCTCAGGGACAGTGAGGGTCGCTCGCCGAGCAACCCCTTATGTTATGTCGGCCATATCGGTTATGGCGGCATAGTAAACGGCCATTGCCGCCAAGATTCAAGTCAACTTGTGCGTCACCTCATACTTTATGACCATGACCCCCCTTTTCGCCTGCTATTGACTCGAGATTCCCTTGAGATAGCCTGCCCATCCCGAGGGAATTTTGTGATAATCCCGCCTTCAATCATAGAAAGAGGTCATGACGATGGGATTTGATACCAGCGCACTGCTGCCGTTAAGCGATGCCCTGCAAGGGATGCTGGAGCAACTCGCCTGCTGCTGCGACAGCGAGCCACTGCCCCTGCCACAAGCCCTTGGCCGGATCCTTGCCAGTGATATCGCCTCCCCCCTCGCCGTGCCTCCCTTCGACAACTCGGCCATGGACGGTTACGCAGTGCGGTTGGCCGATCTGGCAAACGGCACGCCCCTCATCATGGCAGGCAAAGCCTTTGCCGGTCAGCCCTATCAGGGCGAGTGGCCCGCTGGCCACTGCGTACGGATCATGACCGGAGCACCCGTGCCCGCGGGCACTGATGCGGTGGTGATGCAAGAAGAAACGCAGGCCGACGGCGATCGGATCACTTTTTTGTGCAACCCCACCGCCGGACAGAACATTCGCCTGGCAGGCAGCGACATCGGCAAGGGGGATTGCGTGCTGCGCGCTGGCACTCGCCTTACCCCCCGCGAGATGCCCCTGCTGGCCTCCCTTGGCATCGCGACCGTGCCAGTGCGTCGGCCGCTGAAAGTGGCCATTTTCAGCACCGGGGATGAACTCAAACCGGTCGGCACCCCGCTCTCCCACGGCGACATCTACGACTCCAACCGTTACGGCGTTCGGGCCATGCTGGCGCGTCTGGGCTGTGACTGTCTCGACCTTGGCATCATCCCGGACGACCCGGCCCAGCTACGCGCCGCCTTTCTCCGCGCCGATGAAGAGGCCGATGTGCTCATCACCACCGGCGGCGTATCAGTGGGTGAAGCGGACTTCACCAAACAGCTGCTGGACGAGCTCGGCGAGATCGGCTTCTGGAAGCTAGCCATCAAACCGGGCAAGCCGTTTGCCTTCGGCCGCCTGCCCCGCGCCTGGTTCTTCGGCCTGCCGGGCAACCCGGTCTCCGCCATGGTCACCTTCGATCAGCTGGTGCAACCGGCGCTGGCCAAGCTGGCTGGCCAACACTTCGCTCGCCCGCTCCAGCTCAACGCCATCGCGGCCGAGCCGCTTAAAAAGGCGCCGGGGAGGCTTGATTTCCAACGCGGTATCCTGAGTCAGGGACCAAACGGCCTTGAAGTGCGCAGCACCGGCTCGCAGGACTCCGCCGTGTTCAGCTCCCTGTCGCGAGCCAACTGCTACATCATCCTTGAACGCGAGCGTGGCCGCGTCGCGGCAGGCGAAACCGTCACCGTCGAACCGTTCGGGGGATTGCTGCTGTGAGCGAGATCCTGTGCGACGCAGAGCTCTTGCGCTACAACCGCCAGATCATCCTCAAATCCTTCGATTTTGAGGGGCAAGAGGCGCTCAAACTGGCCAGGGTGCTGGTGATAGGTGCAGGCGGCCTCGGCTGCGCTGCCAGCCAGTATCTGGCGGTGGCCGGGGTCGGCCAGCTCACGCTGGTCGATTTCGACAAAGTGGAGCTCTCCAACCTGCAACGTCAGGTGCTGCACACCGATGAGCGGATCGGCCACTACAAGGTGGACTCGGCAGCGCAGTCGCTACGCGCTCTCAACCCCTGGCTTAACGTGGAGACCCACGCTACCGTGGCGGATGAGGAGCTGCTCGATACCCTGCTGCCCCGGCATCAGCTGGTACTCGATTGCACCGACAACCTGACCATTCGCAATCTGCTCAACCAGAAGGCCCGCCAACACGGTGTGCCGCTGGTCAGCGGTGCCGCCATCCGGCTCGAAGGCCAAGTTTGCAGCTTCACCTGGCAGGAGGGTGAACCCTGCTACGCCTGCCTCAGCGCCCTGTTTGGCGAGCAGGCACTCACCTGCGTCGAAGCGGGGGTACTCGCCCCCGTGGTGGGATTGGTGGGCAGCCTGCAAGCGCTCGAAGCCATCAAGCTCCTGGCTGGCATGGGCAAAAACTACAGCGGCCGTTTACTGATGATCGATGGCCTTGGCGGTACCTTCCGCGAAATGAAGCTGCCCAAGCGGCCCGACTGCCCGGTCTGCTCGCACGCTTAAAGCCGATGGGACAGCATGATCAAAAAAGCCGAATCATCTGATCCGGCTTTTTCAGTTCAAACACATTCCCAGAAATTAACCGGCACAATAAACGCGAGCTTCACGCGGGGTATAAATTCCGAAGGTAACGGTAGCCAACAGGCCATTAAGGAAAGTGTGCTGCGATTCGACACGCACAACCTTGTCCGCACCGTTACATACAGCAGCCGCATCAATCGTTTTGCTCTGACCCAAACCCGAGATAAAAAAGTGATGCGTCACCTCTTTGGTCGGCGCAGCCGCAGTGCCCGAATGAACCGTGAAACCTTGCTGGGCACAACCCGCCATCATTAATGCAGTGATTGCAGTCAATACTATTTTTTTCATTTTACTGTCCCTGACAATATTATTATTTTCGGTCTAACCGGATGAAAAGAGGTGAATTTTCTACAGTCAATGTGGTGTAAAAATATCCCTCTTGCATCACCCAAGTTAATGAGATTAATCAACCACTACAACATGACAATTGTTTCAAAATGCGACGAGCCAAGCTCACGGCAGAGCTCGGTTTTAATGGGTGGCCAATATCCGTTGCAACAGGTGATTGAACCCGGAAGGATCTTCTGCAGGCCAGGCGTGGTGGCCATTGGGAGTGTGGATGGTAGCATTGGGCAGGGAGGCAAATTGCTCCACCCGCTTGGCGAGCGGCAGGTAGTCATGACTGGTGGAGATGATGGCCACCGGCTGCCAAATCTGACCGAGACGGGCGCGCACTGACCAGCCTGGCAAGGCTTCCAGCAGTGCCTTGTAGACCTTCTTCTTGTTGTTGCGTACGAAGCGCAACCGGAAGGTGTGGCGCACTTGGGCAAGATCTGAACCGGGAAAGAGCTCGCGCCCCAGCCACCAGGCGAGCGGACGCATGCCAAACCAGCGCAACCACTTGAGGCGCTGGGCATAGCGCTCCTGCTCTTTTGCCGTTTCCAGCAAAAATTCGCTAAAGCCGTTGACCAGCACCAATCCCTGCACCTTGTGCGGCAGTTGCAGTGCCAGCTCCAGCGCCACCATGGCACCCAGCGACAATCCCACCACCCAGGCGGGCTCTGGCTGCTCATCGAGCCAGCGCACCACGTCGGCCGCCAGAGTCGCTACGTCGAACGGCCCCTCCTGCATGCTCTGGCCGTGGCCACGCAGATCGAGCGCCACCACCCGGTAGTGTTCGGAAAAACGCTCGAGCTGCGCCTGCCAGTCGAGGCTGGAGGAGCCCAGCCCATGCAGCAACAGCAGCAAGGGGCCCTCCCCCGCACTGCGCAGGGCCAGACCGTTCGATTTCATCACCTGATTGCGGCGCATCAGTTCATTGCCTCTCGACTCATTCCATGAACCATTTGGTGCTTTTATTGCTCCCGTCACCGCCACACTCTATCAGAACGGGGACGACTCAACCTTCGCTGACCAGACTCACCGCCTTGATATAGGCGTAGATCTGCTGATCCGGCGCCAACGCCAAGCGCCTGGCGGAGCGGCTGGTGATCCGGGCCAGCAGTATCTGCTCACCCAGCGCCAACTGCAACAGGGTCTGGCCGGGACGAACCTCTCGTTCTGTCAGCAACCGGGTGGTGAGGCAGTTGGAGAGACTGGAGTGCTCGATGGGGGCAGTGGCGATCACCACGTCCCGCCCGGCCACCTTGATCTGCAAAAGGCCACTCTCATCGGGCACATGGTTCATGGTGACCCGCAGACGCTGATCGCCCAATAGCAGGGTCGCCATCTGCTCATCATCGTCGTAATGGGCCAGCGTGGCATCCAGCATCACCCCGGCATCGTCACGGCTTGCAAGCGAGAGGTCAGTGCGGGCAAAGATCTCGCTCGGCCTGCCCTGCGCCTCCACCCTGCCACCTTCGAGCAGTACCAGCTGATCGCAGAGCAGGCTCACCTCCTCCATGGCGTGGCTGACGAAGATCATGGGTATGCTACTCTCCTGCTGCAACCCCTTGAGCACATGGGCCTGATGGATGCGGCTGCGCCGGTCCAGCGCAGAAAAAGGCTCATCAAGCAGCAGCAGATCGGGCTCGGCCAGCAGCGCCCGCCCCAGCGCGACCCGCTGGCGTTGACCACCAGAGAGGGCATGCGCCGGCTGCGCCAGCAGATCGGCAAAACCGAGTCGCGCCGCCAGCACTTCAGGCTGCCAGCGCCCTCGCCCCTTGCGAGCAGCCAATTGCAGATTACCCAGCACCGTCATATGGGGGAAGAGCCGCGAATCCTGAAACACCAGTCCGATGCGACGTGCTTCGGGTAGCCGTTTCGCAAACAACTGCCCATTCCACTGCAAACGATCCCCCGTTTGGCGATCGAGCCCGGCGATAATGCGCAGCAAAGTGCTCTTGCCACAGCCGGAGGGGCCAAACAGGCCAAGGATCCCCCCCAGTTCGAGCAGCAGTTCGCAATCGAGGGTAAAGGGGCCAAACTCGCGCCTGGCCTCGAGCTGCAACGTGTTGCTCTGTGCATCAACAGGTGACGGCTTCATCCAAACAGCCTCCGTTGCCGACGTTGCAACACCCCGTAGACCAGTACCAGCATCACCAGCGAGAAGCCCATCAGGCCGCCCGCCAGAACATGGGCACTCTGGTAATCCATCGTCTCCACGTGGTCAAACAGGGCGATGGAGAGCACCTGGGTCTCGCCGGGTATATTGCCGCCAATCATCAGCACCACGCCAAACTCCCCCAGGGTGTGCGCAAAGCCAAGGGCCGCTGCCATCACAAAGCTCGGCAGGGTCATCGGCAAGATAATGTGGAAAAAACGCTCCAGTGGACCCAGCCCCAGCGTAGCGGCGGCCTCCAGCTCCTTGTTGCCCATATTGACAAAGGCGGAGGTGAGCGGCTGAACCACAAAGGGCAGCGAATAGAGAATGGAAGCGAGCAGCAGGCCGGTAAAACTGAAGGCAAGTGGCGCACCGAAGGTGTGACGCCACCAGGCACCGAAACCATATTCAGGAGAGAAGGCCAGCAGCAAATAAAAACCCAGCACCGTGGGGGGCAGAACCAGTGGCAACGCCACCAGCGCCTCCACCAAGGGGCGCAGCCGGTTCTGGCTGCGCGACAACCACCATGCCAGTGGTGGCGCCAGCAACAACAGGATGCCGGTGGTACTGGCAGCCAACCGCAAGGTTAACCAGACCGCCAGCAGATCCCCTTCACTCATCGCCAGCCTCCCGCATCAATTGAGATAACAACATGGCATCCCTTCTCACTCGCAAAGGCGGGCCGACCCGAAGGTCGACCCGCCATCTGCCGGTTCACGTTCATGCCATCACTGCGGCAACGCATAACCTGCGGCCTTGATCTGCTCCTGACCCGGCCCCTTGAGCCAGGCCACCAGAGCATCAACCGCCGCCCCTTTCTTCAATACCAGCCCCTGCTGTTCAATGGGCGGATAGAAGCTGGCAGGCACAGCCCAGGCTTCGCCGGTCTTGCCCGCTTCCACCAGATTGGCCCAGGCAACAAAGCCCAGTTCGGCATTACCAGTATCAACAAACTGCCAGGTCTGACCGATGTTGGTACCTGTCAGCAGACGGTACTGCTTGGGATCGATCTTGAGATGGTCAAGGGTTGCCATAGCGGCAGCACCATAGGGGGCGGTTTTCGGATTGGCGATAGCAAGGTTGCCTTTCCAGTTGCGCAGGGTCGCTTCATCAGGAGCGGGTCCCCCCTTCTGCCACAGCCCCAGTTGGCCGATGGCGTAGGTGAAGCGATCGCTCCCCTTACCCTCTTGCTCCAGCTTCTGCGGCGTTTTCACATCGGCGGAGAGGAAGAGATCGAACGGCGCACCATGGCTGATCTGGGTATAGAGCACTCCGGTCGCGGCAGAAGAGATAGCCAGGGTGTGGCCGGTCTTGGCTGTGAACTCCTTGCCAATCCGCTCGATGGTTCCCTTGAAGTTGGCCGCCACGGCCACTTTCACTTCATCAGCTTGCGCAACACCGGTATGCAAGGTGGCAGCACAGATCCCCAACATGACAACAGATAACAGCGGTTTCATTCCTTTCCTCCTGATGCGGGTCTGGCCAAGCCAGCCCCAAGACTGGGGCACGGCTTCCGTTGAACCTGCGCCCCTTACCGTAAGCAGGTCAAACTTGCCAGCGGGCGGCGGCAGTGTTGTCGCTCTCCTTGGCCTCAACCCAGCGTTGTACGCCCTCGGCGGTCAGCTCTTTTTTCCAGAACGGCGCCCGGGTTTTCAAAAAATCCATGATGAAATGGCAGGCATCAAACGCGGCGTCACGGTGGGCACTGCTCACCGCCACCAGCACAATCTGATCGCCAAGCAGCAACTCGCCAATACGGTGGATCAGGGTGCACTCCTGCAACAGCCAACGGCGGCGGGCCTCCTGCACAATATCGGCCAGCGCCTTCTCGGTCATGCCGGGGTAGTGTTCAAGAGCCAGCCCCTTCACCTCCTCCCCCTGATTGAAATCGCGCACCTTGCCAACGAAGGTCACAATGGCGCCACTGTCAGCGCGGGTGGCGAGGCGGGCATATTCATCGGCCAGCGAGAAATCGGCCCGCTGTACAAGAATGCGATCGGTCATGGTTGCCTCGCTCATCATCAGCCTCCGGTCACCGGCGGGAAAAAGGCAACTTCATCGCCATCATTGAGGGGCGTGTCGAGGGGCACCAGAGTCTGATTGACTGCCACCAGCAACTTGCCCGCCTCAAGGGCCAGCGCCCACTTGTCGCCGCGCTCACAGAGAGCTGCACGCAGTGCTTCGGCAGTGGCGTAGTCGCAAGGCAGACTCAACTCGTCACACGCAACCAGCTCTCTTACTTGCGCAAAAAACAGTACCTTGATCATGCTTGCTCTCCTGCAGTCACACCCAGCTGGAAGTGACCGGATTTACCGCCCTTTTTTTCCACCAGTCGTACCTGTTCAATCACCATGTCCTTTTGTACCGCCTTGCACATGTCGTAGATGGTCAGCGCCGCCACCGATGCAGCCGTCAACGCTTCCATCTCCACGCCGGTCTTGCCGGAGAGCTTGCAGAGGGTGCGGATATGCACCCGATCCTGCTCGGGCAGCGGCACTATCTCCACCTCAACCTTGGTCAAGGCAAGCGGATGGCAGAGGGGGACAAGATCAGAGGTCTTCTTGGCCGCCATGATGCCCGCGATGCGGGCGGTGGCGAACACATCCCCCTTGTGATGCTGACCGCTCAGGATCAGCGCCAGGGTCTCGGGTGCCATGGCGACAAACGCCTCGGCACGGGCTTCACGCTCGGTCACCTGCTTGTCGGTCACATCCACCATATGGGCTTCGCCGCTCTGGTTGAGGTGGGTCAAGTTAGGCTGAATCTGCTTGGGATCGGTCTGGTTCATCGCTTGCTCTCAAAGGTGGGAGACAAAGTTGCACGGCTTGGTGCGGGCATCGAGCTGCTCGCGGATAAGTTGCTCCCAGCCCAGCTGGCAGGCGCCGGTGGAACCGGGCAGGCAGCAGATCAGGGTGCGATTGGCCAATCCTGCCAGCGCACGGCTCTGCATGGCGGAGCCCTTGATCTCGGCAAAGGAGAGCTGGCGGAACATCTCGCCAAAGCCCTGTACGGTACGCTCGAACAGCACGCCTACGGCTTCCGGTACCCGGTTCTGCTCGTTGAAACCGGTGCCACCGTTGATCAGCACTACCTGTACCCCTTCATCGGCGATCCAGTCACTCACCCGGGCCCGAATGCGAAACAGGTTATCCTGGCAAAGTGCGCGGTCGGCCAGTTGATGACCCGCGTCAGTGAGGGCCGAGACCAGATAGTCACCCGAGCTGTCATCGGCGGCGGTACGGCTGTCGGAGACCGTCAGCACGGCAATCTTGAGGGGAATAAATGCGTTGTTTTTCTGTCCCATCGGGCAGCTCCTTATGGCTATGGGCCGTCAACGAGGCAGGAAGAGAAGGGGTATGAGGGGTCATCTGTCTCGATGCAGAAACTGACGCAGACAGGAGTAACCAACTTGCTCAAGCGCTTGACGGCGGGCTGATTCTATCAAAGGTTTCACGAGATATGGGATTTAAAAGACTCACAAATCTGATGTTTGTCCCATATATAGACAAAACGCAGGTCGGGCAAACCCGACCTGCGCAAAGAGGATCAGAACCCCTTCACTCCGGTCATGTCGGGCAGCTGATGAGCAATCCCCTTGTGACAGTCAATACAGGTGCTCTCGCCACTGGCCAAACTGGTGGAGTGCATCTGGGCGCCACGCTGCCCTTGCACGGAGAAGTCCATGTACTCGAAGTTGTGGCAGTTACGGCACTCGCGCGAATCGCTGTCTTTCATCCGCTGCCACTCCCGCTCCGCCATTTCACGCCGGTGCGACTCGAACTTCTCGCGGGTATCGACCTTGCCGGTCAGCATGCCCCACAGCTCTTTGGATGCCTGCACCTTGCGGATGATCTTGTAGGTCCATTCATGCGGCACATGGCAATCCGGGCAGCTGGCCCGTACGCCAGAGCGGTTAGCGTAGTGGATGGTGTCGCGGTACTCCTCGAACACGTTGTCCTTCATCTCGTGACAGCTGGTGCAGAAGGCCTCGGTGTTGGACGCTTCCATGGCGGTGTTGAAACCGCCCCAGAAGATAACACCACCGAAGAAACCCATCAGCAGCAGTACCCAGAGGGCCGCCTTTGACGGTGATTTGAAGGTGATCCACAGACGCTGGATAAAGCCGGGTAATTTCATCTATGGGTTCCTCAGTTCAGTGCGTCGACTGGCTTGAAGGTATTCTCCACCAGCGGTTTGGCATCCGCTTGCGGCACATGGCACTGCAGGCAGAAGTAGCGGCGGGGGGAGACTTCACCCAGCGTCATGCCATCCCGGGTCTCGAAGTGAGTCGGGCTGATCTTGGGTGCCTTCATGGCGCTGGCATTCTTGAAGCTGTGGCACGAGAGACACTTGTTGACCTTGGTATCCACCTCGTAGTTGCGGATATCGTGGGGGATCAACGGCGGCTGGTGCATGTACTGGCGATCGTAAGGTGCACCATCCTTGCGGAAGTTTTTCAACGGGGCGGCATCGGCATCAGTCACCAGATCGATGTCGCCACGCTCGGACTTTATCCCACCGGTACTGTTGGTGATTTCAGGGGTGGCTGCCATCAAGGAGCCCGCCATCAGGCAGGCCAGCATTGCGCCAATCAGCTTTTTCATTATGTGTTCTCCGACGTTTTTTCTGCCTTGACGGCAAAACCTACAGTGATTTCAAAAACTTGTTCCGCGCAGACATCAATGCAGCGGCCACAGTTGGTACACTCCTGAGCCACAATCAAGGGCCCGTGACCGCGCTTGGCACCGTGAACAGGCCCGCGCAGGATCGGACGCTCCGGGCAAACCGCATAACAATCCATGCAGTTGTTGCACCGCTCGCGTCCCTTGGCAGAAATCTTGATAAACCCGCTCCGGTTGAGCAGGACATAGAAGGCCCCCACCGGACAGAGATGACCGCACCAACCCCGTTCCACCACGAAGAGATCAAACAGGAACAGCGCCGCCAACAGGGCCCAGCCCGCCCCCATACCAAATAGCAGACCGCGCATGGCGAGCGACACCGGGTTGACCAACTCCCACGCCATCACCCCGACCACCGCAGGCACCACCAGCACCATGGCCAGTAGCCAGTAACGGGTCGCACGGCTGAACTGACCGTTGCCCTTGAGGCCAAAACGCCCCCTGAGCCAGGCCGCCGCGTCCGTGATGAGGTTGACTGGGCAGACCCAGGAGCAGAACACCCGCCCCCCGACCAGCCAGTAACCGGCCAGCACGATGACAGCCCCCAACCACAGGGTGGGAATCGGCCAATGGCCTGCAGCAAGCGACTGCAACAGGGTCAGCGGATCGGTCAGCGGTACCGTCTCCAGCAACAGCGAGCTGGAGAGGTTGCCCTTGAGGATCCAGATGCCCGCCAGCGGCCCCAGCAAAAACAGCCCGAGTACGCTGAACTGACTCAGCCGACGCAGCAGCAGGAAGCGATGAGCACGCCACCACCCCAGCTTGATGCGCGCCTCATCTCCCGGATAACGACTCATAGCCCCTCCGGTTTGCGGGTTGGCAGGGTGAGCCTGTCGCCGATGAGCGACTTGCCCGCCTTCGCTTTCTCTTCCCAACCAAGCCGGTAGTGATGACCCAGCTCACCTTTGGCGAGCTGGCGGGGCACCACCTTGATGGCGGCCTCCTCCAGCACGCAGGCATGCTCGCACTTGCCACAGCCGGTACAGATATCGCTGTGCACCGTGGGCAGGAACATGGCGTGCTTGCCAGTGCGCTGGTTATGCTGCAGCTCAAGGGTGATCGCCTTGTCGATAAGCGGGCAGACCCGATAACAGACATCGCAGCGCAGACCCAGATAGTTGAGGCAGGTCTCGTGATCGATGAGCACTGCCACGCCCATCCGCGCCTGATCGATGTCGGTCATGGTCTGATCCAACGCCCCGCTCGGGCAGGCCACCACACAAGGGATGTCATCACACATCTCGCACGGGACGGCGCGCGCCTTGAAGTAGGGGGTGCCGGTGGTCACCGGCTCAAACAGCCGGGCCAGCTTGAGGGTGTCGTAGGGGCACGCCTCGACGCAGAGCCCGCAGCGCACGCAGGCGCTGAGGAACTCTCCCTCATCGAGGGCCGCAGGGGGACGCAGCGCCTGAGCCGGCACTGCATGCACCTGCTGGCGTGCCATGCCGCCAAGCCCCACGCCAAGCAGGCCCACACCGCAGGCCCCTTTTGCCAGAGAGGCCATGTCGACCAGAAACTGGCGCCGACTACGACTCATCTCGCGCTCCCCGCCTTATGCCTTGACGACCTTGACGGCGCACTTCTTGTAATCCGTCTCTTTCGAGAGCGGATCAGTGGCGTCCAGAGTCAACTTGTTGACCAGTTGGCTCGCATCAAAGAAAGGCATAAACACCAAGCCTTTGGGCGGTTTATTGCGGCCACGAGTCTCGACCCGGGTCTTCACCTCGCCGCGACGAGAGGAGACGATCACCTCTTCACCACGGCGTACGCCACGGGCCTTGGCATCTTCCGGGTGCATGAACAACACTGCATCCGGGAAGGCGCGATAGAGTTCGGGTACCCGACGGGTCATGGTGCCGGTGTGCCAGTGCTCCAGCACGCGACCGGTGGAGAGCCAGAGGTCATACTCCTGGTCCGGCGATTCGGCGGCAGGCTCAAACGGCAGGGCGAAGATGACAGCCTTGCCATCGGGCTTGCCATAAAAGCGCACCCCCTCGCCCGCTTTGACGTAAGGGTCGAACCCTTCGCGATAGCGCCACAGGGTCTCTTTGCCATCCACTACCGGCCAACGCAAACCACGGGCTTCGTGGTACTGATCGAACGGAGCCAGATCGTGGCCATGACCACGGCCGAAGCTGGCGTACTCTTCAAACAGCCCCTTCTGGACGTAGAACCCGAAGTGCTCGGCCTCGTCGTTCAGCACCCCCTTGCTCTGCTCTTTCGGGAACTGGTTGACCTGACCGTTGGCATAGAGCACGTCGAACAGGGTTTTGCCCTTCACTTCCGGCATCTTGGCAATCAGCTCTGCTGGCCACACCTCTTCCACCTTGAAGCGCTTGGCGAACTCCATCAGCTGCCACAAGTCGGACTTGGCCCCTTCCGGCGCTTTCACCTGCTGGTGCCAGAACTGGGTACGGCGCTCGGCGTTGCCGTAGGCCCCCTCTTTCTCCACCCACATGGCGGTGGGCAGGATGAGGTCGGCAGCCTGGGCAGTTACGGTCGGGTACGGATCGGATACCACGATGAAGTTGCGCGGATCGCGATAGCCCGGCAGGCGATCGGTATTCATGTTGGGGCCGGCCTGCATGTTGTTGTTGCACATCACCCAGTAGGCGTTGAGCTTGCCATCTTTGAGCATGCGATCCTGCAGCACAGCGTGGAAACCCACCTTGTCAGGAATGGTGCCTTCCGGCAGTTTCCAGATCTTCTCGGCAATAGCGCGGTGCTTGGGCTCGGTCACCACCATGTCGGCAGGCAGACGGTGGGCAAAGGTGCCCACTTCCCGCGCGGTACCGCACGCAGAAGGTTGGCCAGTCAGGGAGAAAGGACCGGAGCCCGGCTGGGAGATCTTGCCGGTCAGCAGGTGGATGTTGTAGCAGAGGTTGTTGGCCCAGACACCGCGGGTATGCTGGTTGAAGCCCATGGTCCAGTAAGAGACCACCTTCTTGCTCGGGTCGGCATAGAGCTTGGCCAGCTTTTCCAGCTTCTCTTTGGAGACGCCAGAGAGCTTGGAGACCGACTCCACATCGTAATCCGCCACGAACTTGGCAAACTCCTCGAAGGTCATCGGAGTGGCATCGCCGCTATCCGGGTTCTTCGCTTTTTGCTGCAGCGGATCAGTCGGGCGCAGACCGTAACCGATGTCGGTAACCCCCTTCTTGAACACGGTGTGCTTGTTGACGAACTCCCAGTTCACCTTGTCGTTCTGGATGATGTAGTTGGCGACATAGTTGAGGATCGCCAGATCGGTCTGCGGGGTGAATACCATGCCGTTGTCCGCCAACTCGAAGCTGCGGTGCTCGAAGGTAGAGAGCACGTGCACCTGCACATCGGGGTTGGAGAGGCGACGATCGGACATCCGCGACCAGAGGATGGGGTGCATCTCGGCCATGTTGGAGCCCCACAACACGAATGCATCGGCCTGCTCGATATCGTCGTAGCAGCCCATCGGCTCATCCATGCCAAAGGTACGCATAAAGCCGACTACCGCGGAGGCCATGCAGTGGCGGGCGTTGGGATCGATGTTGTTGGTACGAAAACCGGCCTTCATCAGCTTGGCGGCGGCATAGCCTTCCCAGACGGTCCACTGACCGGAGCCGAACATGCCGACGGCGGTCGGCCCCTTCTCTTTGAGGGTGGCCTTGAACTTCTCGGCCATGATGTCGAACGCCTGATCCCAGCTGATGGGGGCGAAGTCGCCATCCTTGTCGAACTGGCCGTTTTTCATCCGCAACATCGGTTGGGTCAGGCGATCCTGGCCATACATGATTTTGGAGAGGAAGTAGCCCTTGATGCAGTTGAGGCCACGGTTGACCGGTGCATCGGGATCACCCTGAGTCGCCACGACCCGACCATCCTGAGAACCCACCAGCACGGAGCAGCCGGTGCCACAGAAACGGCAGGGGGCTTTATCCCAATGGATGGCAGTCTTGTCGGTACTGGTGATGAGATTGGCTGCCAGCGTGGGGGCACTGACACCGGCCACCGCCGCGGCAGCTGCCACCGCGTTGGCCTTCATAAAGTCGCGTCGACTCAGCTTCATGGCATATCCTCACATTGCTTATCGCGTAATAGTTGTCGAATCTGTCGAACGGGAGCCAACCACCAGCGGCAGAAGCCACACCCGGCATCCCATCAATCCTTTCAATGACCGCCGAGTTCATCGAACTGGTGGTAAATCAGGGCGGCAGAGAGCACGCCCGGCATCGCCTGTATCGCATCAATCGCCGCCATGATCGGCCGCTGACTCGGACCTTCCAGGGTCACTACCAACTTGCCCTCGTCACTGACGGCGTGGATCTCGGCCCCTTCAAGGGCGCCAATCTGCTCGGCGAGCTGATGGCGCAAGGGGGGCTGGGTCAGCACCACCAGACTCGATACATGGAACTCCTGATCCTTGGTGGCTTCTGTGTCACACGGCTTCTGGCTCATTCTGACTCCTGCTTGAGGGTGGGCTGGCTCACACCACCTAATGGGGCTGCTCGCCCGTCAACCTTGATGCTGCCAACCGGGCAGTCCTGCACACAGGCACCACAACCATTGCAACGACCCGGATCGATCGTCGGGGTGGGCACTCGTCCCAGTACCGGCATAAAGCGAATGGCATGGGGCTCGCAGCTGTCCTGACAGCGCTGGCAGAACACCTGACCATTGGCCAGACAGTTAGCCTCGATATGGGCCTGGTAGTGCCAGGGGGATTCGGTGGTCGGGCGAAACAGCGGCGCCTTGCAGGCTGACACACACTCGGTACAGAAGGTGCACTGGCCAAGCTGGAAATCGACCACCGGAAAACCACCCTCCCCGTTTACCAGGATCTGCTCCGGACAGGCGGCCAGACAGTCGCCACAACGGGTACAGTCGGCGACAAAGGCAGACCAGTTCACCGACCAGGGCAACTGCAGCGGCGGCTCGGTGGTTCGCAGCCGCCCCCGAAACAGGCCACGGCGGGTAAGATCGATCTCATCCGGCATATTGACTCCCGTTTGGTTGGAGAAGGGTGCGGTGCGAGTCCAAGATTGGCATTTGTGATACCAATTATAAGAGTGGGTGTATATTGCGGTCCTGACAAGGGCAGGGATATACCACCAGGGAGATAAACAGAGGGGATTATTGCGCTAGATCAAAGCCTTGCAGCGCAATAAAAATGGAGGTATCGGTTAAAATACCTCCATGTGAGGATTGCTATTTAATCGTTGGCAATTTTTTGCGGTTATCCGCCGATAGAAGCGAGATGAGGGGTGATGCCCGCATTGCCTTCATGAAGGCGGTGGCTGGCACTCTTGCCAGCCAACGCGGCACGAATGCGCTGTTGCAGTGCATCCGACTGCTGATCCGTCGTCAGAAGATCACGCAAATCGACACCGTTATCGCCAAACAGACAGAGGTGAAGCTTCCCCTTCGAGGAGACCCGCAACCGGTTGCAACCGGCACAAAAATCTTTGCTATAGGGCATGATGAGACCCACCCCGCCCTGCGACTCCGGGTGCATAAAGACCTGGGCCGGACCATCATCCTTGCCGCGCAGCTGCTGTACCCAGCCACTCTCAAGCAAGCGCTGCTTGATCAGCTCACCACTGACATGGTGGTCACGAAACAGGGTATCCATCTCGCCAGTCTGCATCAGCTCGATGAAACGCAGCTCGATGGGCTTGTGCTTGATCCAGCCCAAAAAGGCATCGAGCTGGTAGTCGTTAAGCCCCTTGAGCAGCACGGCGTTGATCTTCACCGATTTGAAACCGGCAGCGAGCGCCGCTTCGATCCCCTCCATCACCTCGGCCAGCTTGTTTTCACCGGTGATCTGGTGAAACTGGCGCGGGTCGAGACTGTCGACACTGACATTCAGCGCATTAAGTCCGGCGTCAAACCATTCGCGGGCCCGCTCTTTCAAGCGATAACCGTTGGTGGTCATGGCGACTTTCTCGATGCCCGGCGTGGTCGCGATCACATTGACGATCTCGGTGAAATCACGACGCAAGGAGGGCTCGCCGCCGGTGATACGCACCTTGCGGGTACCCATGGCAGCAAAGCCACTCACCACGCGGCGGATCTCGTCAACCGAGAGAAAAGATTTACGCCCCTCTTTGTGGTCTTCAGCAGGGCGATAACCGTCGGGGAGACAGTAGGTGCAACGGAAATTGCAAACATCTGTCACTGACAGACGCAAATAGTAAAAACGACGGGAAAAACCATCTTCAAGTGGCAACATAAACACCTTTCCAAATACGGGAGGCCAGGGCATTTCTTTCCTGACCCTTACAGCTCGCACAACGGCTGTCGGCTGGTTTTCCCCTATCGCAAGGACGTAGGCAAAACCGCTCGGAGTTCATCTAGTTTTTCGATGCTAACACAAGTTGGAGTACACTCCCACGCATCTTGCTGAGTCCTTATCACTAGCCAGAGGTGCGCATCAGTATGGGAAAACGATTCAGGGTCCATTCGGTCAGCAGTGCCATTGGCCGCGCTATGGTATTGATCCTTTTCATGGCGAGCCTGATTGCGCTGGTCGCGATGGTGACCCTTTTCTACTCGGTACCTGACGCCAAGGCGATCAACCTCTCCGGCTCGCTGCGGATGCAAGCCTACCGGATGGCCTACGAGATCGAACGGGGCGACAGCGTACTGGGCCGTCTGAGCCAGTTTGAAGAGACACTTCATGCTGCGGAGCTACAGGAGACCCAACGCTGGATCACCCCCGCCTCTCTGCGCCGTACCTATGGCGAGGTACTCGGTCAGTGGCAGGTGATGCGCCAGCACATCGAGGATCGCACCCCCAGACGTTACACCGATAACACCGAACAGTTTGTGGCGGCCATCGACAATTTCGTAAATCAGATGCAATACCATGTCGAATTCAAGGTGCGGATGCTGGCATTGGCAGAGGGGCTCGGCTTGCTCGCTATCATCACCATCGCCTGGTTCACGGTACGCTTCACCCGCCAGCAGGTGGTTGCCCCGCTCAACCAGCTGGTTTTCTGCGCTCGCCAGATCCAGCGCCAAGACTTCGATCTGCAACTGCCCGCCCACGGCGAAAATGAACTGGGGGAGCTGTCGCGCGCCTTCGTCACCATGGCGGACGAGCTGGGCAAGCTCTATCGGGAGCTGGAAAACAAGGTCGAGGAGAAAACCGCCAAGCTGCAGCAGGCCAACGATACCCTCTCGTTTCTCTACTCAACCGCCCAGAAGCTGCACGCAGCCCCGCTCAGCACCCGCACCTTGATCAAGCTGCTGGACAGGGCAGCCGCCCACCAGCATATCGACCATATCCGGCTGACCCGCTTCGAGCACAATGCCATGCCGGTCTACATCTCGGGGCGCACCGGCTGGCCCGGCGATCTTGATGCGGTGGCCAGCTTCTATCTGCAAATGGACGAGCAGGAGTTCGGCCGCCTCGACATCATCAGCCAACATCCTATCGATGAACGACTGATCAAAAACTTCACCATGTTGCTGGCCCAGGTGCTGCACAAGGATCAGACCCAGCTACAGCAGCAGCGATTGTTGTTGATGGAGGAGCGGGCAGTGATTGCCAGAGAGCTGCACGATTCGCTGGCCCAGGCGCTCTCCTATCTCAAGATCCAGTCCACGCTGCTCAAACGCTCCTATGCCAAAGGGCAGCAGGAAAAAACCCAAGAGGCGATGCAGCAGATCGATGAGGGACTCAGCAACGCCTACACCCAGCTGCGCGAGCTGCTCGGCACCTTCCGTCTCACCATCGGAGACGCCAATCTGGGCGAAGCGATCCGGGTCATGCTCGATCAGTTGCAGCCGCAAACTCAGGCCGAGATCAGGTGCCACTACGGTCTGGCCGACACCGATCTGGAGGCGGGTCAGCATATTCACATCCTGCAGCTGATCCGTGAGGCAGTGCTCAACGCCATCAAACATGCCAACGCGCAAGTGATTGATGTTAGCTGTGAGACCCTCGCCAGTGGTAACATCGAGGTCCAGATTTCAGATGACGGTGTCGGGATCGGACTCGCCCGCTCGGCGATCAACCACTACGGTTTGAGCATCATGAACGAGCGTGCCAGCAAGCTGCATGGTCTGTTGACCATCAGTGAACAACAGCCACAAGGCACCCGCGTGCATCTGACCTTTCCCACCAGTCTAACGAGAGACGCCTGATGGACGAGATGAAATACAGTGTTCTGGTCGTGGACGACCATCCCCTGATGCGCAAAGGGATTGTGCAGCTGCTAGCTCTGGAAGAGAACATGGAGGTAACTGGCGAAGCCTCCAACGGTACAGATGCCGTGGCACTTGCCAAAGAGTCAGAACCGGATCTGATCCTGCTAGACCTCAACATGAAGGGACTATCGGGTCTTGACACCCTCAAGGCACTGCGCGCTGAAGAGATCACCTCCCGGGTGGTGATCCTCACCGTTTCCGATGCTCGCCAGGATGTGATCGCGCTGCTCAAGGCGGGAGCCGATGGCTACCTGCTCAAGGATACCGAGCCTGATCTGCTGCTGGCCCAGCTGGCAGACGTGATGACCGGCAAGCAGATCCTGAGCGAACCGCTGCGCCCCTATCTCGAAAACATCTACGAGCTGGATCACCTGCAACAGAAGCTGGAAAGCTTAACGCGTCGCGAAATGCAAATCCTGCGCGAAATTGCAAAAGGCCTCTCCAACAAACAGGTCGCCTCGGTACTCCATATCTCCGAGGGAACGGTCAAGGTTCACGTAAAGAGCCTGCTGAAGAAACTCGAGGCGCAAAGCCGCGTGGAAGCGGCTGTCATGTATCTGGAACAGCGCAACTGAGCGCTATCTTCCCCCCGAAAAGCCACCCTCCGGTGGCTTTTTTCATTCTCTGGCACAGTCGCTGCATTGCCCTATACAGCAACTACTCAATGGAGGATGGAACATGAAACTACAACCTTTGGCGCTGTTCCCCTTGCCTTCCCACATACTTCCCGGCGGCAAGCTTCCTCTGCGTCTGTTCGAGCCACGCCATCTGCAGATGCTCAAGGAGTCATTCATCAACGATCAGGGATTTGGCATCGTGATGGAAGAGTCGACCAGCTCCGGTCAATCGGGGCGGATCCTGCCAGTGGGCACCCGGGTCAAGGTAACCGACTTTTATACCCTGAACGATGGACTACTGGGCATCACTGTCCTTGGGCTTGAGCGCTTCTGTATCCACGAGATGGAAACCGACACCATGGGGTTGCGCCGGGCCAAAGTAGAGATGCTCCCCAACTGGCCAAGCACCCACTCTGATTTCAACGACAAGCTGCTGGTCAACCGCCTGCGCGAGGTGTTCGAGCAGTACCCTGAACTGGACGAGCTCTATCCGGACAAACGATTTGAAGATGCGGCCTGGCTCTGCCAACGCTGGCTCGAGATTCTGCCGATGCCGATTTATGAAAAGCAGATGCTGATTGCCAAACAAAACAGCGAAGCAGCCCGCAAATTCCTGCATCGCCTGATTTCGCAATGACAAAAAACAGCGTTGCAAAATGCAATTATTCCAACAATGAAAATAAGATTTTTGCATTTTGCAAATGAGTAGGAACGAAATAGGTCAGAACAAGAGAGAGCCGCTGCGCTAAACGGCCGAAATGAACACAAAAGAGTCCTTATAAAAGTTGGCACAGATTTTTCATATAGATTTTTACAACCCGATTTATCCCGTGCTCTCTTCAGTATTTGCTGAAGAACTGGTCAACCCACAAAGTTGACCATTTTTTTTATCCGCGAGTCGGCAACCGCTGACCAAAGTGACGCTGCAGACACTCTCTCAGCCGCGATAACGTAATTGGCTTGGCCAGAAAATCATCCATCCCCTGCGCCAGACAGCACGCCTTGTCCTCCGCCATCGCATTGGCTGTCAACGCGACGATAGGCATGGCGCATCCCAACTCCCGTAGCCGTCGGGTAGCTTCCAGTCCATCCATCAGGGGCATCCGCATATCCATCAGGATCAGGTCCGGTTGGTGTTCATCTACCTGGGCCAGCGCCTCCAGACCGTTGGCTGCAAGACGCACCTTGCTCACCAGTTTTTTCAGCATCAGCGACACCACCAGCTGATTAACCGGGCTATCCTCCACCACCAGCACATCCAGTGGCAGCAAAGGGGGGGGAGTCTCCTCCGGCTGGGGCTGGCAGTCGCAAGGCAGTGCCATACCGGGGAGTTCAAACCAGAAACAGCTTCCCTTGCCCGGCTCGCTCGCCAACCGGATTTCTCCCCCCATCAATGCCACCAACCGCTTGCTAATGGCAAGACCGAGGCCAGTACCGGAAAAACGGCGGGTGGCCGAGTTATCGACCTGGGAGAAGGGTTCAAACAACATGGATTGATCTGCTTCGGCGATGCCTATTCCGGTATCGCAGACCGAGACCCGCAGCTTCTCTTCATGCCAACCAAGGTGCAACGTCACCTGTCCCTGATCGGTAAATTTGAGGGCGTTATCGAGCAGATTCCCCATCACCTGTGACAGGCGAACCGGATCCCCTTGCAACGCCATCGGGACCGCCTCATCCACCCGATAGTGCAGCGCAATCCCCTTGGCTTGGGCGCGACGCTGTAACGGCTCAATCAGGGATTGGCACAGCCTGAACGGTTGCAGGGTTTCACAGTGGAATGCCAAGGTCTGGGACTCGATTTTCGAGAAATCGAGTACGTCATCGATGATTGTCTGCAGCAACCTTGCCGAATGGGTGGCATGGCGCAACAGTTGCTGCTGCTCCGGTGCCAGCTCGGCATGCAGCACCAAATCGAGCATCCCCAGCACCGCATTCATGGGAGAGCGGATCTCGTGGGTCATCATCGCAAGAA
Organism: Aeromonas sp. MdU4; assembly: GCF_041929505.1. Classification (NCBI taxonomy): domain Bacteria; kingdom Pseudomonadati; phylum Pseudomonadota; class Gammaproteobacteria; order Aeromonadales; family Aeromonadaceae; genus Aeromonas; species Aeromonas sp. MdU4. Next base: position 81,702 of record NZ_JBHFMW010000012.1, read on the forward strand.
ACTGGGACTTGGCACGGTTAGCCGCTTCAGCTTCATCCCGTGCCCGAGCCAACTCCTCTTCACGGCGGATCTGGTTGTTGATATTCCGTGCCGTTCCGCGATACCCGGTGAAGGTGCCGACATGGTCAAAGCAGGGCTCGGCACTCACCTCCATCCAGCAGGGCCCCTCGACCAGCGCAACCTGCATGCGTACACCCCGCACCGGCTTGCGCTGCCCCAGCAGCGTGAGATAAGACTGCGACTCGGCACTCTGCTTGTTGCAAACATAGTCATAAAGGGTCGGCCGCGTGGCCAGCGGCGTCATCTCATCAAGGTATCCCGGCTCGGATGCATAGCTGAGCCGATGCTCGGCATCCGTCTCCCAGAACCAGTCCGAGGCCATGGCGGCGAAACTGCGAAAACGGCGTTCACTGGCCTGCAATGCCTCGGTTTTTACCTCGACCTGCTCCTGTAAACGCGCGCGATATGTGATGTTGACCAAGGCTTGTGAAATGAGCGGGCGACAGCGCTGCATGGCTGCCTTGCTGGTGAGGTCAAACGTGCCCGCCTGTGAATGACGGCAGATGATGACAGCAGTAAAACCGGGAGCCTGCAGCCCGGTCAGCATCACGCTGGCCCAACCCGGCTCGCTCGCCAGTGGCGCCAGCTCAGGCAACTGGGAAGGGTCATAGATCACCAGCGTCTCTCCGGCAATGGCACGGCCAAAGGCTGACGTCATCAACCAGTGGCGCCCACACTGACCCGGCTCGGTGCTGAGGTGGGTTATCCCCTGTGTCCCCTCCCAAGCCACCACATCTGCATGCTCAAATCCGATAAAGGGTTTGAGCACCTGGATAAGGCTCTCCAGCACCTGCTCCAGGGTCTTTGCATCCGCCAATGTGGCAACCCCGCCCAACAGTGTCTGGGACTCATGACGGTACTTGGCCTCACGCTCGCGACAGCGCATGAGATCAACCAGCGTGGTCTGCAATTTGTCACCAAGGGCTTCCAGTTCACTGTTGCCAATCATCTTGTTGCCTGCTCTGCTCAACTGGTCAGGAAGATCACGCTCGATACCATCAGGTTGCCATGGGCCAGCTCGCCATGGGGCAACCGCCCCTGCTCACCGAACGTAAAGGGTGTAATAAACGGGATCTTGCCGAGACGAGCCTGGCTCTGCTCGACAAACTGGCACAACATCTCACCAAGCGCCAAACGGCAACCAGCACAAAAGATGATGAGGGCACCGATCGGTTGTAACTCGGCATCAACCCCATAGGTTGGCTCAATCCGGATGGCATTGAGACTGCGCTGCAACAACCCTTCCTGGCTGCTGTACATCAACAGCAACCGCTCTCCCTGCACCACATCGGTAAAGAGGCGCAACCCCCCCTGCTCGGTGACGGCCTCGGGATGGGAGAGTTTATAGTAGGGAATACCATCCAGCATGCCCACCTGGCGGGCTAGCGGGGTCAAGGTGGTCTCCCGCAAAATAGCACCAGCAGACCAGGGATGATCGCGCCCACACCAGCGAGCATAAACCTCGGCGGCAGGCTGGTGATCAATGGTGAGCACCTCCCGCCCGCTGCAGGCGGTGATCTCGCCGCTGTGTTCGGCAGGCACATAGCCGGAGTGAAACTGGAACGCCAACTGACACTCCGGGTAGAGTACTGCCAGCACAATGCCATCCGAGCTGACCTCATCATCCCAACACAGTTGCCACTCGCCACTTACACCGTTATCGGCCGCAGAGCCACCGACCACCGGTACCGATGCACCAAGCTCGGCTTCTATGCCAGCCAGCAACCCCTCCTCCTGCCCCGGGCTGGTATGCAAGAGGATGAGCTGGGGTAACTCGCCAGGCCGGCCACAATCGCTCATGGCTCTGCGCAGCAACTGCCGCACATCCACATGCTCACCTCTGGCACCCGCGATCCCGTAAGCTCCCCGCTCATCGTACAGGGCCGCCACCGCCAGACCATAACCCTGCCTCGCATGATGCCCCATCTCTGTCATCACGCCGCCACAGGAGCTACACCCCAGCAATCGGGTGACCGGGAACTGGCGTTTCAACTCTTCGCGCAGTATCGCCCCGTCATGAGCTTGGGTAAAATAGACCAGCAAAAGGGAGGGTGCTTGCTCGGTATAGCGGCGTAACCGCGCGCAGATATCTTGAGCCGCCAGCGATGAATTCTGGGCGAGGGAGTGAACGGTCAGAAATTTCAACACCATCTCCTTGTCTTATCGGATAGCGGTCGCAAGCAAAAATCATACCTTTATCAAACAATTATCTTATTGCTCTTGCTAACATAGCAGTCAACTGAACCCAATGACAGGACGCCTACATGTGGCAAAAAAACATCAATGACTTCGATCGGGTCGTTGCCATCGGTGGTGGCCACGGCATGGGTCGAGTGCTCTCTTCACTCTCCTTCCTCGGCCAACGCCTGACCGGCATTGTCACCACCACCGATGATGGCGGCTCAACCGGGCGCCTGCGCAAAAGCCAGGAGTGCATTGCCTGGGGCGATCTGCGCAACTGCTTGAACCAGCTGGTAACCGATCCCAGCATCGGCAGCCTGCTGTTTGAACACCGCTTCGCCGGCAAAGGCGAGCTGGCGGGCCACAACCTTGGCAACCTGATGCTGCTGGCGCTCGATAATCTCTGTGTCCGTCCTCTTGATGCTATCAAGCTGATCAGCGACATGCTCAAAATCGAGTCACAATTGCTACCCATGTCTGAATTTCCCACCGACCTCTGTGCCCACATGGAGTGTGGCACTCAGATCCTGGGAGAGGTCTCAATCGATCAGTTGGCTACCCCGCCCCTCTCACTCGGCCTGAGGCCTGAAGTGCAAGCGACCAGAGAAGCTGTGCAGGCGCTGCAACAGGCCGACATGATCATCCTGGGGCCAGGCAGCTTTCTTACCTCCATCATGCCGCCACTGTTGTTGACCGAGATAGCCAAGGCCATCAATGAAAGCCGCGCCATGCTGGTCTTTGTCTGCAATCTGGTGGCGGAGAATGGCCCTGCCAGCCAGCTGGATCTGATGAGTCAATGTCGCTGGCTGGAGTCACGGGTGGGGAGCGGGCGGCTCGACGCCATCTTGGCCCCCCATGGAACTGATGATGCCGGGCCATGGCAAAGACGGCTGATCGAAGCTGAACTGGGTGAGGTCGAACTGCCCCATCGTCACGATCGATTGAAACTGAAACTGGCGCTGGACAAGATCATCCAGCAACTGCTCAACCAGCGCTAAGCTGGTCTCCATCAGCGCAAAGCACCATCTACTGGTAGTCGGAAAGCAACGAGAGAACTTGGGGCAGCGACGCTTCCAGCAGTTGCAGCTGACGCTCCGCTTCACCGGCATCGGCCTGCTTGCAGGCCATCTCCAGCGCAACCACCTGCTGATAACTGGTCATGGCGCCGTAGCTGCCACAGGATGATTTCATGCTGTGAGCCACTCTGGCCATTTGCCCCCACTCGCCTTGTTCATAGAGTGGTCTGAGTTGGCTTAGTTGCTCGCCCACCTCTTCGATAAAAACAGAGATAACCACCGGCAACATCTCCTGGCCAATATCTTCGGCCAGTTGCTGCAATACCTTGCGATCTACCCACTCCATCTGTGCCTCCTCAGGAAGGTATTCAAACAGACCATACTATAGATAATTTCATCAACTATTTCGCGAGAGTAGTGAACCACCATTTAATGATGAAGAGGGGGCGGGAGTAAAAACGTGAGGAAACACCCACTATCGACGCTGTATCCATGACAAAAAACACAACCAGGTTTCTTTTTGTTAACACAAAAGAAACAATCATGTTGTCAGAGTGATATTGCTCAGCAACACCTCTCATCCCTTTTTGCCTTTATGGCTGCTGCGAAGAACCAGGGTAGTTTTCTACCCTGGTATTTTTTTATGGTGCGACACTGGTCTGGTTAGTCGCCACCCGCTCCCCCATGCGAAACAGGTTAAATTCGCCGGGCGCCATCTTGACCCAGTTCTCATTGCCGGTCAGCGGGCGGGTGGTGATCAGCGTCACCACATCGTTGGGGGTAGTCTCGCTTTGAAAATCGATCACTACCTCCTCATCCAGCAAACTCGCCTCGCCAAAAGGCGCGCAGCGGGTCAGCCAGTGCAGGTTGTTGCTGCAGTAGCTCATCACATACTCCCCGTCCGAGAGCAGCATGTTGAATACTCCCAGCCCTCTGAGCTCATCACACAAGGTGGCCATATAGCGAAACATGGCGGGAAAGTTGGCAGGACGCTTGGGATATTTTTGCTCCAGCCGATCGAGCAGCCAGCAGAAGGCGTGCTCGCTATCGGTATCCCCCACCGGCCGGTGGCGGCCGGTTGGCAGCTTCTTGTAGCCGGTCAGCTGACCGTTGTGGGCGAAGGTCCAGTAACGGCCCCACAACTCACGGGTAAAGGGGTGGGTATTTTCCAGCGACACGCAGCCACGGTTGGCCTGCCGAATGTGGCTGACCACGGCGCAGCTCTTGATGGGCAGCGCCTGTACCAGTCTGGCGATAGGTGACTGGGCGCTGGGCTCGGGATCTTTGAAGGTGCGAAAGCCCTTCCCTTCGTAAAAGGTAATGCCCCAGCCATCCTTGTGGGGGCCGGTCTTGCCGCCACGCAGCATCAGGCCGGTAAAACTGAAACAGATATCGGTCGGCACATTGGCACTCATGCCGAGCAGTTCGCACATATCCGGATGCTCCCTTCCTTGACTACATAACAACTGGCTTAGCTCTCGGGCTGGCCAGCAAAAACCGGATTAGAAGAGCAGAGAGGAGTGCATCACTGGTACTCCTCCCTGCTCCTTTATCGACGAGTTGCCGATTACTTGGCCATCTCTTTTTCGACCAGCTGGATCAGGATGTGGATCACCTTGATGTGCACTTCCTGAATACGGTCGGCGTAACCAAAGTGCGGCACCCGGATTTCGACATCCGCCAGACCCGCCATCTTGCCGCCATCCTTGCCGGTCAGGGCGATCACTTTCATCCCCTTGGCGCGGGCCGCGTCGATAGCTTTCAGGATGTTGCCGGAGTTGCCACTGGTGGAGATACCAAGCAGCACGTCGCCACGACGGCCAACCGCTTCCACATAACGGGAGAAGACATAGTCATAGCCAAAGTCGTTGGAAACACAAGAGAGGTGGCTCGGATCGGAGATGGCGATACCGGCATAACCCGGCCGGTTTTCACGGTAACGACCGGTCAGCTCTTCGGCGAAGTGCATGGCGTCACAGTGGGAACCACCGTTGCCACAAGAGAGCACCTTGCCCTCTTCCTTGAAAGAGTCAGCCAGCAGCTTGGCAGCCGCTTCGATGTTTTTCAGGTTCTGCTCATCAGCCAGGAAGGCCTGCAGTACGCTGGCAGCTTCGGTCAGTTCATTGCGGATCAATTCTTGGTACATGATGTCTCTTCCACGGTTTTTAGTGTGCGTGTAGCTCGCGACTATTCTCGCACAAGCCAAGCGCACAGTCGCCCCCCCTGCGAGCTACACCGCTGGCGACTCGTGAGCGTTATGGGGATCACAGACAGAAGGTAATGAAGATGTAAACAGCTTGATAACTTTGTGCGTATGAATTACAACAGGGGCCATATCCAACAGGTCAGACCTCTGGATCAGTTACGCCACGTTGGCAACCTTATACACGCAAGGAGCAAGCAATGACGACGACCCTCACTCTGCTCGGGGTGATCCTGGTTATCGGAGCCCTGGCCTATCGCCGGGCATCCCTGTTCACCTCCACCCTGGTCACCGGTGCAGCCCTGGTGCTTGGCGCCATCTATGGTCATGTGCCCTTGCTGGTCTGGGCGCTGTTCGCGGTGATCGCTATCCCGCTCAATCTGGTGGAATTTCGCCGCACTCAAATAACCAAACCGCTGTTCAAGCTCTACAAATCGATCATGCCGGAGATGTCTCGCACCGAGAAAGAGGCGATTGAAGCGGGTACTACCTGGTGGGAAGCCGATCTGTTCGCGGGCAACCCGAACTGGAAGAAGCTGCACGCCATCCCGATCGCGACCCTCTCTGCCGAAGAACAGGCCTTTATTGATGGGCCTGTCGAGGAAGTATGCCGCATGGTGAGCGACTGGGAAGTGACCCACGAGCGTGCGGATCTCTCCCCTGAGGTGTGGCAATACCTGAAGGACAACAAGTTCTTCGCCATGATCATCAAGAAGAAATATGGCGGTCTGGAGTTCTCGGCCTACGCCCAGTCTTGCGTCCTGCAAAAGCTGTGCGGCGCCAGCGCCGTGCTCGCTTCCACCGTCGGCGTACCCAACTCGCTGGGCCCGGGCGAACTGCTGCAGCACTATGGCACTGACGAGCAGAAGGATTACTACCTGCCCCGCTTGGCGGTAGGTAAAGAGATCCCCTGCTTCGCCCTGACCAGCCCGGAAGCGGGTTCTGACGCCGGCTCCATCCCCGATTTCGGTATCATCGCCAAGGGCGAATGGGAAGGAAAAGAAGTGCTCGGCATGCGCCTGACCTGGAACAAGCGCTACATCACTCTGGCCCCCATCGCCACCGTGCTGGGTCTGGCCTTCAAGCTGCATGACCCGGAACACCTGCTGGGTGATGAAGAGGAGCTCGGCATCACCTGCGCCTTGATCCCCACTCACATCAAGGGTGTCGGCATCGGCCGTCGCCACTTCCCACTCAACGTGCCGTTCCAGAACGGCCCGACTCAGGGCAAGGATGTGTTCGTCCCGCTCGACTTCATCATCGGCGGCCCGACCATGGCTGGTCAGGGCTGGCGAATGCTGGTCGAGTGTCTGTCGGTCGGTCGTGGCATCACCCTGCCTTCCAACAGTACCGGCGGCGTCAAGATGCTGGCCCTGGCGAGCGGTGCCTATAGCCGCATCCGTCGTCAGTTCAAACTGCCCATCGGCAAGATGGAAGGGATTGAAGAGCCGCTGGCCCGCATCGGTGGCAACGCCTACATCATGGGCGCCGCAGCCAACCTGACCGTGACCGGTATCGACCTTGGCGAGAAGCCCTCGGTCATCTCCGCCATCGTCAAATACCACCTCACCGACCGTGCCCAGAAGTGCATCATCGATGCGATGGACATCCACGGCGGCAAGGCCATCTGCATGGGCCCCAACAACTATCTGGCCCGTGGCTATCAGGGTGCCCCCATCGCCGTCACGGTGGAAGGGGCCAACATCCTGACCCGCAGCATGATCATCTACGGTCAGGGCGCTATCCGCTGCCACCCGTATGTGCTGCCGGAGATGCTGGCCGCCAGCCACCCCGACAAAGAGCAGGCGCTGAAGGATTTCGACAAGGCGGTGTTCAGCCACGTCGGCTTTGCCATCAGCAACCTGGTGCGCAGCTTCTGGCTCGGTATCACCGGCGCCCGCTTTGCCGCGGCCCCTTACAAGGATCAGACCAAGGGCTACTACCAGCAGCTCTCCCGCCTCTCGGCCAACCTGGCGTTCCTGTCAGACATGGCGATGGGCACCCTGGGTGGCGAGCTCAAGCGCAAGGAGCGGGTCTCAGCCCGTCTTGGCGATGTGCTGAGCCAGCTCTATCTGGCCTCCAGCGCCCTCAAGCGCTATCAGGACGAGGGACGCCAGCAGGCCGACCTGCCGCTGCTGCACTGGGCACTGCAAGATGCCATGTTCAAGGCCCAAGAGGCGATCGACGAGCTGCTGCGCAACTTCCCGAACCGCTGGATTGGCCTTGCCCTGCGCGCCGTGGTGCTGCCGCTCGGTCGTGACCTGAACCGCCCGTGCGACAAGCTGGATCAACAGGTTGCCCGTCTGCTGCAAACTCCGAGCGAAACCCGCAGCCGTCTGGCCAAAGGTCAGTATCTGACCCGCGAAGAGGGCAACCCCTTCGGGCTGCTGGAGCAGGCGCTCGATGACGTGCTGGCGGCCGAACCGCTGTTCGAGAAAGTCTGCAAAGCAGACGGCATCAAGCGTCCTTTCATGGCGCTGGACAAGGTGGCCGACATTGGCCTGGCCGCTGGCGTACTGACCCAAAGTGAAGCGGAGCTACTGCGCCGCGCAGAGATCAGTCGCCTGCGCACCATCAACGTCGATGATTTTGACCCTATCGATCTGGTGGCCAACAAGAAGCTGTTTGAAGCCTCCGCTTACCATCACGCGGCCTGATAACCATCTATCGACAACGCCTCCCTTGTGGAGGCGTTTTTTATGGGCGCTCACCACCATTCACAGCCTCCACTACCAGCACTCGCACTCACAGCTCCCCCGACCAGCTGCAGCCCCCGTGTGGTCAGCCGGGAAAAAAGGCACAATAGCCGACAAATCGAATCACCAAGGAAGCCAAGATGACCCTTGAGCACCTGATCCTGTGGCGCCGCGACCTGCACCGCCTGCCGGAAGCCGCCTGGAAAGAGTTTCGCACCACCAGCCTGATTGCCCACCACCTGAGCGAGCTCGGTTATCGCATCGTGCTCGGTGACAAGCTGCTGGCCAGCAATCTGATGATGGGCCGTGATGTGGATGTGGCGGCCGAGAAGGCTCGCGCCCGCCGTCAGGGAGCTCATCCCGACTGGCTGGAACGCATCGGCGATGTCACCGGGCTGATGGGGGAGCTGGATACCGGCCGTCCCGGCCCGACCCTGGCCTTTCGCTTCGATATCGACGCGGTGGAGGTAGAAGAGTCCGATGCCGAACAACACCAGCCGCAGCAAGAGGGCTTTGCCTCCCACAACAAGGGGTGGATGCACGCCTGTGCCCACGATGGCCATACTGCCATCGGCATGGGGCTGGCCAGCCAGTTGATGGCGATGAAGGAGCAGCTCTGCGGTCGCATCAAGCTCTTCTTCCAACCTGCAGAAGAGGGGTGTCGCGGGGGCAAGGCATTGGCTGCCGGTGGCGCACTCGATGACGTGAATGCCCTGCTCTCGCTCCATATCGGCATTCACGCCGGCAGCGGCGAGCTGGTGATCAACCCGACCGAATTTCTCTGCTCCACCAAGTTCGACGTCCACTTTATGGGCACCGCAGCTCACGCCGGTCTCGAGCCCAACGCCGGCAGCAATGCGCTGGCCGCCGCCTGCATGGCCACCACCGCCATGCTCGGCATTCCCCGCCACCGCGACGGCATGACCCGCATCAACATCGGCCAGCTTCATGGTGGCAACGGGCGCAACGTCATCCCCGACCATGCCGAACTGCACGGTGAAACCCGCGGCGCCGACAGCGCGCTCAACGACTACATGTTCAGTCAGGTGCAGCGTATCGTCGAAGGCACCGCCCTCGCCCACGGAGTCACCTACCGCATCATCAAACAGGGTGAGGCCATTGCGCTCGATAACAGCCCGGCGCTGCAAGCCGAGCTGGCGGCGCTGGCACGCAAACAGGGGCTCGCCACCATCCAGACCCGCCGCTTTGGCGCCAGCGAAGATGCCGGTTTTCTGATGGAGCGGGTACAAAAACAGGGGGGCGAAGCAGCTTACCTGATCCTGGGGGCCGATCTGGCAGCGCCGCACCACCACAACGCCTTTGATTTCGATGAGCGGGTGATGCAAAGCGGTGTCGAACTGCTGGCCGCCTGGGCACGCACCCGGCTGGGTGTGGCAGAGCCAACCCTAGGCTGATGCAGTCCCCCCTTGATGTCCCGCGCGGCCAGATGACCGGCAGGCAGGATCAAGAAAGGCGCCTCGGCGCCTTTTTTGATCCTGAAAGATAGCAAGAGCTATTGCGACTCACGCTCACCCCGTTTTCGGTGAGCATCGGGTCGTCCGCCAGTGACACTATCGGCTCGCCCCTCCTCTTTGGCCTTCTCGGCACGCTTTTTACGCATCTCGCGCGGATCGGCGATGAGTGGACGATAGATCTCGATGCGATCCCCATCCTGCAACGGCTCGCTTCCCTTGACCGGGCGGCTGTAGATGCCGAACTTGTTGACAGCCAGATCGATCTCGGGGTGCTTCTGCACGATACCGGACTGCTCAATGGCAGCCTGCACGCAGGTCCCGGGCGCCACCCGCAAGGCAATCACCGTCTGCTGCTGCGGCAGAGCATAGACAACCTCGATATTGAGCTGATCAGACACCGTAGACCTCCTTGGCCCGGTTGGAGAAGGCTGAGACCATGGAGCTCACCAGATCGCGGAACACCTGACCAAACGCCACCTCGATAAGCTTGGAGGTGAATTCGAAATCGAGATCAAACTCCACCTTGCAGGCATCCACATCAAGCGGGGTAAAGGTCCACCAGCCCGCCAGCTTGCGGAACGGGCCATCCACCAGCTCCATCTTGATCTGACGATTCACATCGAGCTGATTGCGAGTAGTAAAGGTCTTGGCAATCCCCGCCTTGGCCACATCGACCGACGCCATCATATAGTCATCGCCAGCCTCGTGAACACGGCTGCCGACACAGCCGGGCAAAAACTGCGGATAGGCATCCACATCGTTAACCAACTTGAACATCTGTTCTGCACTGAACATCACCAGGGCACTGCGAGTAATACGGGGCATGGCTTTTCCTCATCCAATCGGCGCGATTTTATCACCATGTTTCGGGTTGTGGAGGTAAAACCTCGGCCAAACCGCTCAGAAAGCCACCACTTGACCTGCTGCGCGTTTTACAGCCGCTCACGCCTACGTATAATACGAGCCTCCTAGTCATTGCCGGAAATCGCCCGTCATGAGCAAAAAAAACAGTAAAAACAAAGCCGGGTCCAGCACCATTGCACTCAACAGAACCGCGCGCCACGAATACTTCATCGAAGAGAGAGTGGAAGCCGGTCTGTCCCTGCAAGGGTGGGAAGTCAAATCCCTACGGGCGGGCAAGGCCAACATCAGCGAAGCCTATGTCATCTTCTTGCAAGGAGAGGCCTTCCTGTTTGGCTCCACCTTCCTGCCACTGAACGCGGCCTCCAGCCATGTGGTCTGTGATCCGACCCGGACCCGCAAACTGCTGCTGAGCCGTCGCGAACTCGACAAACTCGAAAGCCTGACCGCCCGTCAGGGTTACACCATTGTGCCACTGGCCCTCTACTGGAAAGAGTGCTGGGTCAAGGTCGAGATTGGTCTGGTGAAGGGCAAGAAAGAGCACGATAAACGCGAAGATACCAAGGCCCGCGAATGGGATCGGGAAAAAGCCCGCATCATGAAGAACAAGAATCGCGGCTGATCTGCCGCCCCAACTCCCGACGCCAGTTCACCTTCCCCCAACGCAGCTGGCAGCCAAGTCCAGCTACGCACAATAAATCGGCAAACAGACGGATTGCCAGAGGGAATGGGGATCAACGCCTTGCTATCACAACATTTTTGCGTACAATCACTTTTGACAACTTGGGGCTGATTCTGGATTCGACAAGATTCACGAAACCCAAGGTGCATGCCGAGGTGCGGTAGGCCTCGTTAATAAACCGCAAAAAAATAGTCGCAAACGACGAAAACTACGCACTAGCAGCTTAATAACCTGCATAGAGCCCTTCTACCCTAGCTTGCCTGTGTCCTAGGGAATCGGAAGGTCATCCTTCACAGGATCGTGTGGAAGTCCTGCTCGGGGCGGAAGCATTAAAACCAATCGAGCTAGTCAATTCGTGGCGTGTCTCTCCGCAGCGGGTTGGCGAATGTAAAGAGTGACTAAGCATGTAGTACCAAGGATGTAGTAATTTTGGACGGGGGTTCAAATCCCCCCAGCTCCACCACCTTCTAAAGCCCTGATTCGTCAGGGCTTTTTCTTTATGGCTGGTCAGGGAGTGACACACTGAGGTGTCACATATGCTCTATCCCGGTCTCATCAAAAACCGCTGTGGTGTCTACTGCTACCGCCTGATCTTCCCCCCTTCCCTCCGCCAGTTCGGCGCACCTCGTGAGACCCGTTTCTCACTTGGCACAAAAAGTCGCGCTAAAACGGGAGAATTGTGGATCCATGCTTTCCAACTTGGCAGGCTCCTGCTCGACGAATTATTGGCATTAGTTCAGGAAGTCGATCAGGAAGTAGACATGGCTGAAATTTCAGAAATCATGAAGGCGAAGATCGCCGCGAAAAGAGAACAAATCCGACTCGGGGAGCAGTTGGCCACACTGCAAGATGAGATTAACGAGCAACGTCTTGAAGCACTACGCTCTTGCAAAAAGCTGGAAACGGCTCAGGCAGTGACTCAAAAGACGAAGGCGCTGGCCGCCACCCGCAGCACATCGGTGGGCAGGGCGGTGAGCGTCGCTTCCACCTCGACGGTGCGGGCCTGCTTCTCCAACTCCTTCACATAGGGGGCGATGCGGGTCACGGTGGCGGCAAAATCGCGCCCAGGCATGGCGTCGAGCAGCACCCGAGCCTGCTGGCCCACCTTGAGGCGGGCAGCATCCACTTCATCGATGGGGGCTGAGACATAGAGGCAGCGATCGTCGATGAGATCGATAACCGGAGGCATGGCCACCCCGGGTGGTGAGGGGGTCATGTATTCGCCAAGCTTGCTGTTTACCTCGGCCACCACCCCGGCAAACGGTGCCAGCAAGCGGCGCTCGCTCAAGCGGGCCTCTACTTGGGCGACCTGCGCCTCGTCAACCTGCTCCTGCTGACGGGATGCCTGACAGCTATAGCGGCGGGTATCGGCCAGATTCTGGGCCTGCTCGGCGAGCGTGCGGGAGGTGAGGTTTTTGGCCAGCAAGGTGGCTAGTCGGTTAGCCTCCCGCTCGTAGTAGGCCGCCTCGCTGCAGCGCTCCTCGCGCTGGGTCTTGCCAAGAGCCTGCTGGGCTTGAGCACGAGCGAGATCGGCGCGGATATCGTCACTCCAGAGGGTCAGCAGCAGCTCCCCCTTCGCCACCCTGTCCCCGGCCTTGACGGCGATCTGCTCAACCACCCCGCCACCGGGCAGACTGAGCCCGGCCCGCTGGCACGACTTGATGGTACCGGCCCGGGTGTTGACCACACTGACCAGCACGTCCCCCCGCCCGACCTCAGCCAGCCTGATCGGCGTCGGCTGCGGTCGCCACCACCATGCCACAGCAACCACCGCCACCACGGCACCACATCCCCACCACAGCCAGCCTCTCTTCATCGCGCATCCTTTCGCTATTTACTCCCGTCATGAGCGTCGGGAGAGCAGGGCATAATAGAGCAAGGGTATCACCACCAAGGTGAGCAAGGTGGAGACCAGGATCCCGAAAATCAGGCTGATGGCCAGCCCGTTGAAAATGGGATCATCGAGGATAAACAGGGCTCCGATCATCGCCGCCAACGCGGTCAGCATGATGGGTTTGGCCCGCACCTGCGCCGCTTTGATCACCGCCTGCTCGAACGCCACTCCGGCGCTGCGCTGCTGTTCGATAAAGTCCACCAGCAGGATGCTGTTGCGCACGATGATCCCGGCGAGCGCGATCATCCCGATCATCGAGGTGGCGGTAAACTGGGCCCCCAGCAGGGCGTGGCCCGGCATCACCCCGATGAGGGTGAGCGGAATGGGAGCCATGATGATAAGCGGCACCAGATAGGAGCGGAACTGGGCCACCACCAGCAGGTAGATGAGGATCATCCCCACCCCGTAGGCGATACCCATGTCGCGGAAGGTCTCGTAGGTGATCTTCCACTCCCCGTCCCACAACAGCGCCACCTCCCCTAGCTTGTCGGGCTGCTGCACGTAATATTGGGGCTGGTCGATATCGGCACCGGCGGCAAACATGCCGTAGAGCGGGCTATCGGTGTGGCTGCCCATGTCGGCCACCACCATCACCATGGGCTGCATGTTCTTGTGCATGATATAGCTGGGTGCCACCTCATCGCGGCGGCTCACCAGCTCGGATACCCGGATGAGTTGGCCACTCTGGCTGCGCACCTTGAGGGCCAGTACGCCCGCCAGCTCCCGTTTGTCACCGGGGGCCAGTTCGATGCGGATCGGCACCGGATACTTGGCGCCGTGCCCCTGCAGCCAGCTGGCATCCTGATAACCCACCCCGCCATTGAGGGTGCTCACCAGGTCGCCGAGATCGACCCCAAGCAAGGCCGCTTTGCTGCGATCCACCACCAGCCGCCACTTGGGCTGCGGGTCGGTCAGATAGATGTCGACATCCACCAGATCCGCGGTGGCCATAAAGCGGGCCTGAACGGCGCGCGCCGCCGCTTCGCGGGTGGCCTGAGTCGGGCCATAGATTTCAGCAACGATGGGTGACCAGACCGGTGGGCCGGGGGGTACCTCCACCACTTTCAGGTTGCCCCCCACCGCGCTGGCGATGGCCTGCAGCGGTGCCCGAACCGACTGGGCAATCTGGTGACTGCTGCGATCCCGCTCATGCTTGTCCACCAGATTGACCTGAATATCCCCCACGTTGGCACCGCTGCGGATAAAGTAGTGACGCACCAGGCCGTTGAAGTTGATGGGGGCCGCGGTGCCAGCGTAGATCTGGTAATCCTTCACCTCGGGCACCTTGGCAAGCTCTCGCCCGACCGCCAGCAGGGTGCGCTCGGTCTGCTCCAGCGTGGCCCCCTCCGGCATGTCGAGCACCAGCTGGAATTCCGACTTGTTGTCAAAGGGGAGCATTTTGAGCACCACCCACTGCACCACCGGCATGGCGGCAGCCGCCCCGACCAGCAGCAACACCACCAGCCAGAGTTTGCGTCTGGCCCTCTTGGCGCCATCACCGATCAGGAAAGGGGTCATTAGCCGGTGAAAGAGGCCGGCCTTGGCCTCGCCGTGGGTACCGTGCACCGAATCCTTGAGCAAATGGCTCGCCAGCCAGGGGGAGAAGATAAAGGCCACCAGCAGGGAGATGAGCATCCCCATGCTGGCATTGATGGGGATGGGGCTCATGTAGGGGCCCATCAGGCCGCTGACAAAGGCCATCGGCAACAGGGCCGCGATGACGGTCAGGGTCGCCAGTATGGTCGGCCCCCCCACTTCGTCCACCGCTCCCGGAATGAGATCCTTGAGGGAACCCTTGCCCAGGCCGCGATGACGGTGGATGTTCTCCACCACCACGATGGCGTCATCCACCAGGATGCCGATGGAGAAGATCAGCGCAAACAGCGATACCCGGTTGAGGGTAAAACCCCAGGCCCAGCTGGCAAACAGGGTCAGTGCCAGGGTGATGACGATGGCAACGCCCACCACCAGCGCCTCGCGCCAGCCCATGCTCACCAGTACCAGCACCACCACCGCCGTGGTGGCAAAAATCAGCTTGCCGATGAGGGTATTGGATTTGGTCTCGGCGGTGACGCCGTAGTCACGGGTCACCGTCACCTCGACGCCAGTCGGAATGAGTCGATTTTTGAGGCTCTCGACCCGCGCCTCTACCCGCTTGGCCACATCGACCGCGTTCTGACCCGGCTGCTTACCGATAGCCAGCGTCACCGCCGGATAACTGGCCTGCCCCAGCCCCATCCAGCTGCGCTTGGTCGGGGTCTCCTGACCCAGAGAGACCCTGGCCACCTCCCCCAGATAGACGGGCTTGCCGTCGTGCAGCCCCACTACCAGCTCGCGGGCTTCCTGCTCACTTTGCAGGAACTGCCCCACCTGCACCTTGATCTCACTGTTGTCCTGCTCGATAGCCTGTGTCGTTCCTACCTGATTGGCGGCCGCAAGCCTCTGGCTCAGCTCGCCCCAGCTGATGCCGTGGGCGCTGAGGGCCGCCGGATCCGGCATCACCCGCAACACGGCACTCTGGCTACCCAGGCTGTAGATATCGCGAGTACCGGGAATGCGCTTGAGTTCGGTCTCCAGCTCATGGGCGACCCGGGTCAGCTCGGGGGCCCCCAGTTGCTTGCTCCCCTCTTTGTTCCACTCTTTGCTCCATAAGGTCAGACTGACGATGGGGACATCGTCGATCCCCCGGGGTTTCACCAGCGGCTGACCGACCCCGATCCCCTGTGGCAACCAGTCGCGGTTGGAGTCGAGCTGGTTGTTGAGATCGACGATGGCCTGTTCGCGGCTCACCCCTACCTTGAACACCACCACCAGCAGGGCACCATCAGGGCGAGAGAACGAGTAGAGGGTATCGACCCCCTTGATTTGGGAGACCACCTGCTCGGCAGGGGTGGTGACAAGAGACTCCACCTCTGCCGGGGTGGCTCCCGGGAAGGGGATATAGACATCGGCGAAGGTGACATCGATCTGCGGCTCCTCCTCCTTAGGGGTCACAAGTACCGCAAACAGGCCGAGCAAGAGCCCCACCAGTGCCAGCAGCGGGGTGATGGCCGAGCCCTGAAACAGTGCAGCTAGTCGGCCGGCAGGCCCCAGCTTGCCTTTGTTGCCGTCAACATCGTTACTCATGGGACACCGCCTGCTGGCGAACCCAGCCATCCGCCGCTACCTGATCGCCACTCTGGACGCCCGCCAGAATGTCGCACTGCGCCCCCTGACAGTGACCCACTCGCACCGGCGTCAGCGCCCAGCCATCCCCCTGTTTGAGGTAGAGACCGCTGAACTCACCCTGCCTCAGCAGGGCCTGCTCCGGCACCTGCAACACCTGACGTTCACCCTGTTTGAGCTGTACCTTGAGCCACATGCCGGGCAATACCCCGGCGGTTTGCAGCGGCAGGTCGAGGCGCAGCCTGAAGGCGTGGCTCTGGCTGTCGGCATAGTTGAAGCGGGTCAGTTTGAGAGGGGTAACGGTTTTGCCGTCCGGCAACAACACCTGCACATCCGCTGGCTGACTGGCGAGAGCGAGCGCAGATTGGGGCAGATCTACATCCACCCGCAGCGCATCAAGGGAAAAGCCGGAGAGCAGCGGCGTGCCGGGAGCTACCGTCTCCCCCAGCTCCACCAACCGTTTGGTCACCACTCCGGCGTAGGGGGCCAGAATACGGGTATAACCGTAGGCCTCGCGGGCCTGAGTGAGGGCTGCATCGGCCGCATTGACCTCGGCACGGGCGGCGCGATCGGAAGCCTCGGCATTATCAAGCTGGGCGCGGGTGATCACCCCCTTGGCAATCAGAGCCTGAAAGCGGGCAAGCTGGCGCTCGGCTTCCACCTGCTGGGCCTGCGCCCGGGCCAACCGCGCCTGTGCACCCGTGACGGCGGCAAACTGCTCCTTGCCGCTGATCTCAAGCAGGGGTTGCCCCGCCTGCACCTGATCGTTCACATCCACCAGCATACGGGAGACCCGGCCGCTGGTCTGGGCCGCCACCGTCCCCTGATTGATAGCACTGACGGTGCCATCCAGGGTGAGCCAGTCGGTCACCTGACGAGGGGCAAGGGTCAGGATTGCATCGCCATTCACCTCGGCAGACCATGTCATCGGAGAGACAAGAGCGGAGACCACGGCCAGCATGGTGGCCCCCAGCACGCGGATCTGTTCCATGATAATCCTCCTTCCCCGACACCAGGGGCAATCCGTTCAGACAGAGCGGGGATGGCAGCGCTTCTCCCGCACCTTCACCAAAACCCGATCAACAAGCAAAATCCCGGCCACCATGGCCACTATAAACAACATTATCATGGGCTGGCCGCTGGAAATGAGACTCAAGGCAGGCCCCGGGCAGATACCCACCAATCCCCAGCCGATACCGAACAACGCGGCACCACCGACCAGATTGCGATCCAGTTTTGAGGCTGGTACGGCCGCGATGGGCTCCCCCAGCACACTCTGACGACGGGGTTTCACCAACAAGAAGTAACCCGGCATAAAGACCAGCAGGGCGCCTCCCATCACGAAGGCGAGGCTGGGATCCCAGGCGCCAGCCAGATCGAGAAAACCAGTAACCCGTGCTGGATCCACCATGCCGGAGATGGCCATCCCCAGCCCGAACAGCAGGCCCGCGAACAAACTTGTCAGCAACTTCATGGCGATCAGCCTCTTACAACAGATGATGAGTGACGAAGACGGTGATAAATCCTGCCGCCATAAAGGTCAGGGTGGCGACGATGGATCGCAGGGAAAGCCGCCCCATGCCGCAAATACCGTGACCACTGGTGCAGCCATTGCCCAGACGGGTGCCGATGCCGACCAGCAGACCGGCCAGCAGCACCACCGGCCAACCGGGCAGGGTAGTGAATGCAGGCATGCTGGCCCAACCCAGAGTCAGTGCCAGCCAGGCGCCCACCCCCAGTCCCAGCAGAAACAGCACCCGCCAAGGCGCGCGGTGTTGCAAGGCACCGGCCAGAATGCCGCTGATCCCTGCAACGCGGCCGTTGAACAACATCAGGATCAGAGCTGACAGCCCCGCCAGCATGCCGCCGCCCAAAGAGAGCAGCCATTGGCTTTCCATCATCAAGATTCCTTATTTTCTGAGTGACAAAAATGGGTTTGCAGCGCCCCCAGCACATCGGCGGCTGCCTCGCTCACCAGCGAGTAGTAGATCTGCTGGGAGACCTTGCGCGAACGGATAAGACCGTAGCGCTTCAATACCGACAGTTGCTGGGAGAAGGCCGACTGACCCAACTGACTGTGGGCTAGCAGCTCCCCGACCCCCTTCTCCCCCTCCACCAGCTGGCAAAGCACCATCAGGCGTTCAGGATGAGCCAACGCCTTGAGCAGGGAGGCGGCGGCTGTCGCATGTCTGTTCATCTCGTCGAATTGACTCATAGAAGTAAATTAGCAATTGCTGATATTTGGTTCTATTGTATAAAGCGACACTAAATTAGCAATGCCTAAATTAAATGAGGAGAAGGTCATGACGGTAGATAACGGAGTCAGAGTCGTCGCGGGTTGCATGTTGCTGCTCTCGCTGATCCTTACCGCCTGGGTCCATCCGGGCTTTGTCTGGCTTAGCGTCTTTGTCGGGGTCAACCTGATCCAGAGTGCGTTCACCGGTTTCTGTCCGGCAGCCCTGCTCCTGAAGCGCTTGGGCCTGAAATAGAGTGGTGTAAAAGAGGTGGTGCTAAAAACAGATGAGGTTGCACTAACCGATTCTGATAATCCGGCGCCATCTGTGAATTCCGGTATTCAATTATGTTTCAAGATGTTGCTGTTGGTGGCATGGGGTTTACCCTGCCTACCGCCTCGGCTATCATTAGAGCCTCTTATCAATAGCGGAGACCATCAGTGGGCAACTCATCAAGTGACAGTTGTAGACCGGCCCTGTCAGCCGGTACCCAGGTCGCGAGCTAACCGCAGGTCTTTCTCTGCCGCATGCTCGCAGCCCTGCGAGAAGCGGAAATCCACTCCCCTCTTCTCTTTTTACACTTGACGTCTGGTGACCATTGGCCAAAAGCCATGGCCGTCATGCCTGCATAGTTTCTGCTTCCCACAAGGAGGCTGCTATGCGTTTTGTATCAACCAAGTCCGTTGCCAACCCGATGATGGCAACACAGGCTCATCCCCTGCTGAGCAAGCTGGGCCGTCGCTGGCTGCCACGCTGGCTGCGCGGCAAACAGCGCCAGCACCACTACCGGCTGCAGATCCGCTGCGAGGATCGCGCCGATATGGAGCAGGTATTGGATATGGTGAACCACACCCTGCAACCGGCCGGGCTGCAACCAATGCAATCGATGAAGCCGGGTCGCAGCGGCGGGCGGGAGCTTGTGCTCAACCTGCAGTGCACCCCACCCCAGCGCCGCTATCTGGTGCAGTTTGTCCATCAGGTCGGGGTGGCACATCCGGTACGTTGGGAGCTGCGTCCACGCAGTGATGGCAATCCCCAACTCAACTGAGGACGCCATCCTGCGTTAACACCGTTCACGGGGCCAGCCACGCTGGCCCCGTTTATCGTGATCAGACCCTGACCCTGCGGCGTATCGGATAACAGATACGCCACCAATGCTTGCATTCCGGGTGCCATACGGCAGGCACTCTGTAGTGTTTTCCTGCTGGCCGTCAGCGCAATCATCCCCTGATCCATCCGCCATCCGGCGTTTCATCATGGATTGTGCCAAGCCAGCGTTCATCAGAAGGAGTACGCCATGAAGATGTGGCAACAAATAGACATGATCTCCCTGCTCGACACCCTGGCCAGCCTGCTGCTCGCCTTCGTGCTCGGTAGTCTGGTCGGGCTGGAGCGCCAGTACCGCCAACGTACCGCAGGCCTTCGCACCAACGTGCTGGTCGCCGTGGGGGCAGCGCTGTTCGTCAGTCTGGCCCAGCGCATCTATGACCTGCACGGCGGCAACTACAACGTGGTCCATGTAGTGGCCTATATCGTCTCCGGCATCGGCTTTCTCGGCGCCGGTGTCATCATGCGCGAATCGGGCAACATCCGTGGCATCAACACCGCCGCCACCCTGTGGGGTGTAGCTGCGGTCGGCGCCGCCTGTGGCGCCGGGCTCGCCATAGAGGCAATCCTGGGGGCTCTGTTCGTGCTCGCCGCCAATACCCTGCTACGGCCACTGGTCAATCAGATCAACCGGCGTCCGGTGGACAATACCGACACCGAAGTGACCTACAAGGTAACGGCGCTGACCCAGCGCGAGCATCAAAAAGAGGTGCTGCACTGGCTCGAAGAGATGCTGGAGCAGGCCAACTACCCTTTGAGCGAGCTCGATATCGAGCCGTTCGGTGTGCGGGATCTGGAGATCTCGGCGGTACTGCTCGCCACCTCCATCAATGGCGATGAACTGGATGCCCTGATGCAAAAACTGGCCATCCACCCCCATATCAAGCAGGTGTTCTGGCGCACCAGTACCACTGATTGACAGCAAAAAACCAAAAAAAGAGCCGGCACAAGGCCGGCTCTTTTTATTCGGGTGGCTGAAATCAGCTGGTCAGATCGTCGAAGAAGCGTTTCACCCCTTCGAAGAAACCTTCCGATTTCGGCTTGTGGGTTTTGGCAGCGGCACCGCTGAACGACTCGTCCAGCTGGCGCAGCAGCTCTTTCTGCTGCTCGGTGAGGTTGACCGGAGTCTCGATCACCACCTTGCACATCAGATCCCCCACCTGACCGGAGCGCACGGACTTGACGCCCTTGCCACGCATGCGGAACATCTTGCCGGTCTGGGTCTCCGGAGTGACCTTGAGCTTGACCCGGCCATCCAGGGTCGGTACTTCGATCTCGCCACCTAGGGCGGCAGCGGTGAAGCTGATGGGCACTTCGCAGTAGAGGTTGTTGCCGTCACGCACAAAGATCTCGTGCTCTTTGACGTGCACCTGTACGTACAGATCCCCTGCCGGCGCCCCCGCTTCCCCCGCTTCCCCTTCGCCGGAGAGACGGATGCGATCGCCGGTATCGACGCCCGCCGGAATTTTCACCGACAGGGTCTTGGTGCGCTGGTAGCGACCTTCACCGTGGCACTTACGGCATGGATCCTTGATGATCTTGCCACGACCGTGGCAGTGCGGGCACGCCTGCTGCACCGCGAAGAAGCCCTGACGCATCTGCACCTGGCCGGAGCCGTGGCAGGTCGGGCAGGTCTGGGCACTGCTGCCAGTGTGGGCACCGGAGCCATTACAGACTTCACAGTGAACCAGGGTCGGCACCTTGATCTCCTTGGAGACCCCGCGCACCGCCTCTTCCAGCGTCAGCTCCATGGTGTAACGCAGATCGGAGCCACGGGCCGGACCGCGACGGCCACCACCACGGTTGCCACCGAAGATGTCACCGAACACATCGCCAAAGATGTCGCCGAAGTCGGCACCACCACCGAAGCCACCGTGGCCACCGCCCCCCTGGCTCGGGTCGACACCGGCATGACCGTACTGGTCATAACGGGCGCGCAGGTTGGCATCGGTCAGGACCTCGTAGGCTTCCTTGACCTCTTTGAACTTCTCTTCGGATGCGGCATCACCCTGATTGCGATCCGGGTGATACTTCATGGCCAGACGCTTGTACGCCTTCTTGATCTCGCGCTCGTCGGCATCTTTCGCCACACCCAGCACTTCGTAGAAATCGCGCTTCGACATACTCATCCTGTTGCTGCTTAAGCAGTTACGCAGACGGGCGTTGGTTACCCAACGCCCGTGAATTCATTGACTAAGCCGATGGGCGAAGCGAACTCCGCCCATCTGGGTAGGGCTTACTTCTTGTCGTCTTTTACTTCTTCGAACTCGGCGTCGACTACGTCGTCATCAGCCTTGGCAGAAGAGGAAGACTGACCGGCATCAGCACCGGCGGTGCCTTGTGCCTGAGCCTGCTGCTGGGCAATTTCCATCAGCTTCTGAGACGCTTCCAGCAGAGCCTGCTGTTTGGCTTCGATAGCTGCCTTGTCGTCACCCTTGAGGGCCGCTTCCAGCTCGCTCACAGCGGCTTCGATCTTGCTCTTCTCGTCAGCAGGCAGGGCTTCACCGGCTTCGGTGATCTGCTTGCGGACTGAGTGGACCAGACCATCAGCCTGGTTACGGGCATGTACCAGCTCTTCGAACTTCTTGTCTTCAGCCGCGTTGGCTTCGGCTTCGCGTACCATGCGCTCGATCTCGTCATCAGACAGACCAGAGGAGGCCTGGATGGTGATCTTCTGCTCTTTGTTGGTCTCTTTGTCTTTCGCAGAGACGTGCAGGATACCGTTGGCATCGATGTCGAAGGTCACTTCGATCTGCGGCAGACCACGCGGAGCCGGACGGATGCCTTCCAGGTTGAACTGACCCAGAGACTTGTTGTCGCTGGCGCGCTTGCGCTCACCCTGCAGCACGTGAATGGTCACGGCAGACTGGTTGTCTTCGGCAGTGGAGAACACCTGGGACTTCTTGGTCGGGATAGTGGTGTTCTTCTCGATCAGCGCAGTCATCACGCTACCCATGGTTTCGATACCCAGAGAGAGCGGGGTAACGTCCAGCAGCAGTACGTCTGTCTTGTCACCGGACAATACGGCACCCTGGATGGCAGCACCCATGGCCACGGCTTCGTCCGGGTTGACGTCTTTACGCGGCTCTTTGCCAAAGAACTCGGCAACGGTCTTCTGAACCAGCGGCATACGGGTCTGACCACCAACCAGGATCACGTCGTCGATCTCGCCAACTGCCAGACCGGAGTCTTTCAGGGCAACGCGAACCGGCTCCAGAGAGTCTTTCACCATGTCTTCTACCAGGGACTCCAGCTTGGCGCGGGTCACCTTGATGTTCATGTGCTTCGGACCGGTGGCATCTGCAGTGATGTACGGCAGGTTGACGTCGGTCTGTTGGGCAGAAGAGAGTTCGATCTTGGCTTTCTCGGCGGCATCTTTCAGACGCTGCAGAGCCAGCTGGTCGTTGCGCAGGTCGATGCCCTGCTCACGCTTGAACTCGTCGACCAGATAGTTGATGACGCGGTTGTCGAAGTCTTCACCACCCAGGTGGGTGTTACCGTTGGTCGCCAGTACTTCGAAGGTGGTCTCGCCTTCTACTTCGTCGATCTCGATGATGGAGATATCGAAAGTACCGCCACCCAGGTCATATACAGCAACCTTGCGCTCGCCCTTGACCTTGTTCACGCCGTAGGCAAAAGCAGCTGCCGTCGGTTCGTTGATGATGCGTTTTACATCCAGACCGGCGATGCGACCGGCATCTTTGGTCGCCTGACGCTGGGCGTCGTTGAAGTAGGCCGGCACAGTGATGACTGCTTCGGTTACCGGCTCGCCCAGGTAGTCTTCGGCGGTCTTCTTCATCTTTTTCAGCACTTCAGCAGAGATCTGCGGCGGTGCCATTTTCTTGCCCTTCACTTCAACCCAGGCGTCGCCGTTGTCAGCTTTGGCGATGGCGTACGGCATGATTTTCAGGTCACGCTGCACTTCTTCATCTTCAAAACGACGACCGATCAGACGCTTGATGGCGAACAGGGTGTTTTTCGGGTTGGTGATGGCCTGACGCTTGGCCGGCTGACCAACCAGGATCTCGCCATCATCGGCATAGGCAATGATGGACGGAGTAGTACGATCGCCTTCTGCGTTCTCGATCACGCGAGCAGTGTCGCCATCCAGAATAGCGACGCAGGAGTTGGTAGTACCCAGGTCAATACCGATGATTTTACCCATTTGACGAATCTCCAAATACTTTGAATAAACTGGCGAGGAACTCGCCTTAATGCGTTAACGGCTAGGTGGGGGCTGCCAATCTGGCTTTCAAGCTCCCGGCATCAAATTTTTTGTGCCGCCGCGGCCTTGTACCCTATATGGGGTCGCCAGACACAGCTTCAAGCCCCAACCCTAAAAAACCACACCCTTTGTCATGATTGAACGGCACGTTTAACCGTGCAGCCGAACAAGCTGACAGGGTGTTGCTCAAATAAACAAAAAGCCCGCCACCGGGCGGGCTCGATCACCCACGGCCAATCAATCGACCGCTTTGGCGATCATCACCATGGCTGGACGGATCACTCGACCATTGAGGTCGTAACCCTTCTGCATCACAGCAATGACGGTGTTCGGGGCCACATCGGCGCTCGGCACCATGCTCATCGCCTGGTGGGCGTTGGGGTCAAACGGCTGGTTGATCGGGTCAAGCGCCACCAGACCAAACTTGGCTACGCCGCTCTGCATGGATTTCAGGGTCAGCTCGACACCTTCGATCATCGGCTTGAGGGCTTCGTTCTCCTTGTCGGCCAGTTCAATGGCGCGCTCAAGGTTGTCCAGCACCGGCAGCAGTTCGCCTGCGAACTTCTCCAGCGCGAATTTGTGCGCCTTCTCCACATCCTGGGCAGCACGGCGACGCAGGTTCTCCATCTCGGCGACGGCGCGAATGGCGCGCTCACGCTCTTCAAGAGAGGCCTGCTGGGCCGCTTCCAGTTGCACTTCCAGTTCGGCAATGCGGGCCTGCTCGGCTGTCACTTCACTGTCTACATCGGTCGGCTCGACTGGCTGGACTTCTACTTGCTCCATCGCTTCAACCTTTTGCTCTTCGTGGTTCATGACATCTCCAATTCCGGGGTTACTTATGAAGGTCTTGGCGTCTGGTTGAGCGACCGGACGACAACAGACCGACTACGTTGGCGCTATTATGGGGATGCATCCCCGGCTTTCAAGGGGTAAAAGGCCAATCCGGGGTTCTGATCGGCCGCAATCACCTGTTTCTGAGTGTTGCTGCTCACCTTTTAGCCAGCTGGTTCAATGAGATAGCTAACCGCGTCACACTCGGGAGCCCCACAAGCGCGGCAAAGCACTGTATACTGGCCCGCAATATCCACTCCACACCCGACAGACTATGGATTCTCCGTTCAAAACCATCGCCCTGATTGGCAAACCGCACCATGAAGGGGCCAACCAGACGCTGACCGGCCTGCACCAATACCTGACCGCCCGCGGCTTTCGTGTGCTGGTAGAGAGCCGGGTCGCCCAGACCCTCAGCATCCTCGATGAAAACGTGATGGATCTGGTGCAGCTGGGGCTGCTGGCCGATCTTGCCATCGTGGTGGGCGGTGACGGCAATATGCTGGGTGCTGCGCGGGTGCTGTCGCGCTTCGACGTGGCAGTGATCGGGGTCAACCGGGGCAACCTCGGCTTTCTGACCGATCTCTCGCCGCAAGACTATCTGCTGCCGCTGGAACAGGTGCTCTCCGGCCACTACAAGAGCGAACACCGCTTCCTGCTGGAGGCCTCGGTCTATCGCCACGGCGAGCGCAAGTCGAGCAATCTGGCGGTTAACGAAGCGGTGCTGCACCCGGGCAAAATTGCCCACATGATTGAGTTCGAGGTCTATATCGATGGCAGCTTTATGTACAGCCAGCGCTCGGATGGCATCATAGTCGCCACGCCGACCGGCTCCACCGCTTACTCTCTGTCGGCAGGTGGCCCAATCCTCACCCCCAAGCTCAACGCCATCACGCTGGTGCCGATGTTCCCGCACACCCTCAGCAGCCGCCCCATCGTGCTCGATGCCGACAGCGAAGTACGCCTGCTGGTCTCACCGGACAATCAGGATGACGCCATGCAGGTAAGCTGTGACGGTCAGGTGACCCTGGCGGTCCACCCGGGGGACGAGATCCTCATCAAGAAGAGCCACCACCAGCTTCATCTGGTGCATCCGCTCGACTACAGCTACTTCCACGTGCTGCGCAACAAGCTCGGCTGGGGCAGCAAGCTCTTCTAAAGGATGCGATCACTGTCGGGCAGACTGAGCGCCACCTCGCTGCGAAGCCAGTCGCTAAAGGCACGAAAGCGCGGCCGCTCGCTGTTCTCTCGCGGCGAGATCAACTCGTAATTGCGCCCGGCGGCTACTGCCGGGCCACCTACCGCCACCAGCGCACCCTGTTCCAACAAGTCACGCACCAACACCTCTCGTCCCATTGCAACCCCCATCCCCCCTTGTGCCGCCTGCAGGGCCATCTGATAGTGATTGAAACCGTAGTGGCGCTGTTCATAGGGCAGTGTCATGCCTGTGCCATCGCACCAGAGGCGCCACTCCGAGAAGAGTTGCTGCACATCAGTCGATTCCGAGGCATGGATAAAACAGGCCTCCGCCAACCGGGACGGATCCGCCTGCAATCCCAGCTGGCCAGCATAGGCAGGGGAACAAACCGGCACCAAACGCTCCTCCATCAACAACTCCCGGTGCAGATCACTGCAGCGAGTCGCGCCGTAATAAATCGCCAGATCCACTCGCTCCTCGTTGAAATCCACCGCCCCCGCCCGTACCCGCATCATCACATTCAGCCCGGGCCAGCGCTGCTGGAAGCGCGGCAATCTGGGCATCAGCCAATTGAGCCCCAGCGTCGGCGCAACCCCCACATGGAGCGTACCGCGCAGATCCTGAGCCCGGATATCTTCAATCTCCTCGTTGATCTGGCGCAGAGAGTGGCTCAGGGTCGCCAGCAGTCGTGCCCCCTCCTCCGTTAATTCAAGCTTGCGTGTCAGGCGAATAAACAGGCGAAACCCCAGCAGCCCTTCCAGATGGCGAATACGGTGACTGATAGCCCCCTGAGTGAGGTTCATCTCTTCGGCGGCACGCGTGAAACTGAGGTGCCGCGCCGTACTTTCGAAGGTGTGCAGCAGGGCCAGGGTATTCTGTTGTACCAGCATGGAGGACCTCGTTATGACGCTCGTTGCGATGCAGGGCATCAGTATGCCATTCCGCTCATACATGAAACAGGCTAATCCATAGCCCCCCTTATTTCGTTTGTCGGCCCGCAACAACCCTCATTTAATAGGATCAAACCCTATCCCTGTTAATGAGGTGGACAATGAAAAACGGACTCAAGATTGTGGTCATCGGTGCAGGCTCCAGCTACACACCGGAACTGATCGAAGGGTTGATCCAGCGCCAGCACGAATTGCCGATGCGCGAACTCTGGTTGGTCGATATCGACGATGGTCGCGAAAAGATGGAGATTATCGCCGCCCTCACCCGCCGCATGCTGGCCAAAGCAAGGCTGGCGGTACGGGTTGAAACCCGGCTGGATCGAGAAGAGGCGCTGCGCGATGCCGACTATGTCTGTTCCCAGTTCCGCGCAGGTTGTCTGGAAGCACGCATCAGCGATGAGCGGATCTCGTTAAAATATGGCCTGATCGGTCAGGAGACCAATGGACTGGGCGGCTTTGCCAACGCCTGCCGAACCATCCCTGTCGCTCTGCAGATCGCCGCCGACATGGAGCGCCTCTGCCCCGATGCCTGGCTGCTCAATTTCACCAATCCATCGGGCATGGTGACCGAAGCCGTGTTGCGCCATAGCAAGATCAAGGCGGTGGGGCTGTGCAACGTGCCGGTGATCATGCAAAAAGGGGTCGCCACCCTGCTGGAGACCCGCGATGAGCAGGAGTTCATCATGCAGGTGGCGGGGCTCAACCACTTTATCTTCGTGCGCCAGATCCAGCATAACGGCGAGGATAAGCTCGGCGCGGTGATCGATCGGCTGGCACAAGGGTCTGATCCGCTGGTGCCACGCAATATTCCCCCCTTTGCCTGGCCCAAGGATCTGCTGGCTAATCTGGGCATGATCCCCTGTGCCTATCTGCGCTACTACTACATGAGCGACGATATCCTCAAACAGGAACTCGGGGAGGCCAATGGCGAAGGCACCCGCGGTGAGGTGGTCAAGGCCATCGAGCAGCAACTGTTCGATCTCTATCGCAACCCGGATCTCGCCGAGAAACCGAAAGCGCTGGAAGGACGCGGTGGCCAGTACTATTCGGAAGCTGCATGCGAACTGATGAGCGCGATCCACAACGACAAACGCATCATCATGCACGTCAACACCCGTAACAATGGCGCCATCAACGGTCTGCCAGACGAGTGCGCCGTAGAGGTCAGCTCCCTCATTACCAAGTCAGGCCCACTGCCACTCAACGTAGCCCCCTTTCCGCAAGATACCCTGCGCTTGCTGCAGTTGATGAAGGAGTTCGAGCAGCTCACCATCGAAGCAGCTATCAGCGGCAACCGCCATACCGCCTGGCGCGCTCTGGTGCTCAACCCCCTCATCACCAGCGGTAGTCAGCTGGAACAAGCGCTGGACGAGGTGATCGCCGCACATCCGGATCTGATGTCGGCCTTTCACTGACCCGGCCCCACCGTCTCGCATCTCTCTCATCGCCATCCCGTTCGGGTCACCTGTCAGGTGACCCGTTCTTGTTAAAAATGGCGTCGCCCTCTTTACTGTATATAAGACCAGTATATACTGGATGCATACACAGTAATGTTGACCTATACAGGATGAGACCATGCTGACCCAGCTGACCGTCAACAACTTCGCCATCGTCAAGTTTCTCGAACTCGATCTGCAGCCGGGCATGACCTGCATCACCGGTGAGACCGGTGCCGGTAAATCCATCGCCATCGACGCCCTCGGCCTCTGTCTCGGGGAACGAGCCGAAGCGAGCATGGTGCGACCCGATAGCGACAAAAGCGAGGTCAGCGCCCGCTTCCTGCTCGACAACAACCCAGCCGCCCGCGCCTGGCTCGCCACCAATGAGCTGGAAAACGAAGGTGAGTGCATCGTGCGGCGCGTCATCTCCGCCGAGGGTCGTTCCCGCAGCTATATCAACGGCGTGCCCGTCCCGCTCACCCAGCTCAAGAATCTGGGCCAGCTGCTGGTCAATGTACACGGTCAACATGCCCACCAGATGCTGCTCAAACCCGACTACCAGCTCGCCCTGCTCGACGGCTATGCCGGTCATAACCTGCTGCTTGACGAAGTACGTCAGCACTATCAACTGTGGCGCCAGCTGCAAAACGAGCTGAACCGGCTCAAGGCCGAGCAGCAGCAGCGGGAAGCTCGTCGCCAACTGATCGAGTATCAGGTGCAGGAGTTGGACGAGTTTGCCCTCCAACCAGGGGAATTTGAAGAGATCGAAGAGGAGCATCAGCGCCTCGCCAACGGCACCGAGCTGATGCAGGAGTGCGGTGCCTGCCTCGATCTGCTCTATGACAACGAAGAGACCACCATCGCAGGTCTGCTGCAGACAGCCGTGGATCGGACCGAGGGGCTGGTCAGCATGGACAGCCGCCTCACCCCGGTACTGGAGATGCTGAATGAAGCGCTGATCGGGGTGCAGGAGAGCCACAGCGAACTGCGCAGCTACCTCGATCGGCTGGAGCTGGATCCCGAGCGTTTCAACGAGCTGGAAGCCCGCCTCTCCAAGACGATCAGTCTGGCCCGCAAGCACCATGTCAAACCGGCGGATCTAGCCCGACATCATCAGGAACTGGCCGCCGATCTCGCCCGCCTAAACTCCGATGAAGAGCGGCTAGAAGGGATGGAAGATGAGCTGGCAGAAGCACGTCAGGCGTTTGTCCAGGCCGCCGAGGCCCTGAGCCAAAGCCGTCAGCGTTACGCTCAGGAACTGGGCGCCAAGGTGACCAGCAGCATGCACGAACTGGCGATGCCCGATGGCCGCTTTGCCATCGAGGTGCGCCCCGATGCCCAGAGCAGCCTGTCACCGCTTGGTATCGATCGGGTAGAGTTTATGGTCACCACCAACCCGGGCCAACCGATTCAGCCGCTTGGCAAGGTGGCCTCAGGTGGTGAACTGTCGCGCATCAGCCTTGCCATCGTGGTGATCAGCGCCCGTAAAGTATCTACCCCAACGCTGATCTTCGACGAAGTGGATGTCGGGATCAGCGGCCCGACTGCCGCCGTAGTGGGCCGTCTGCTGCGCCAACTCGGGGACTCCACTCAGGTGATGGTGGTCACTCACTTGCCTCAGGTGGCAGGCAACGGCCACCAGCATATGGTGGTGAGCAAGCATACCGATGGCAAAACCACCGAAACCCGGATGGATGCGCTCGACCAGAATGCTCGTCTCAATGAGCTGGCACGCCTGCTCGGCGGTGATCAGATCACCGACAACACCCTGGCCAATGCCCGCGAGCTATTACGCCGCTGAATCAGGCGATAAAGCCGATTTGCAACGATGGCGACGGATAGGGCTGACTGGACATGCTGGCCGCGCAGGCACACCCGAGTGCCATTGCCTGCGCAGTCAGCAATAGCCAATAGCCAATAG
>NZ_JBHFMW010000012.1:111885-129507 GCF_041929505.1 Aeromonas sp. MdU4
CAATAGCCAATAGCCAATAGTGAGAACTGAACTCGCGTCAGGATTACCGACCCAGATCAATAAAATGGCGAGTTAGGCGAAGCTGGCAGCAACATGGGCGTGGATCTGGTTGCCTTCATGCAGCGGATTTCGCATAGTATTGCCCCCCTTTATGGGTATCCAATTGTGAGGCTTTGTCTATGATCCACGTTTTTGGTCACAAAAATCCTGATAGCGACAGTATCTGCAGCGCGCTGGTTATCACCGACTGGCTCAATGGCCAGGACCGTCAGGCCACCCCATGGCGTCTGGGTGACCTGCGCACCGAAACCCGTTTTATTCTGGAGCAGGCTGGCGTCAGCGAACCCGAGTTGCTGACCAAAGATCTGACCGGTGAAGATGTCTGGCTGGTGGATTTCAGTGATCTGGAACAGGGCCCTGCCACACTGGCACAAGCCAATGTACTGGGTCTGGTGGATCACCACCGTCTCGGTACCCTGGTCACCCAGTCTCCGCTGGATGCCTGGATCCGTGCCGTCGGCTGCACCTGCACCATCGCCTTCGATCTGCTGAGTCAGCAAGGTAAAGTGACCCGCAGCCAGGCTCGCCTGATGCTGGGTGCCATCATGAGCGACACACTCTGTCTCACCTCGCCGACCACCACCGAGCAGGACAAGATCGCCTGTGAGCGTCTGGCACCGCTGGCCGAGGTATCACTGGCCGAGTTTGGCCAACAGCTGCTGATGGCAAAAACCGACCTGAGCGGCCTGACCCCGGCTCAACTGCTGCAGCAGGATGAGAAAGCGTTCCAGGCGGAAGGTTGCAACTTCATCATGAGCCAGATCGAAGTGGGCAGCGAGCAGCAGCTTGCCGAGCAACTGTCGGCCCTGCAGCAGGAGATGGCCCAACGCGTAGCAAGCGAAGGGCTCGACTTCTTCGTACTGATGGTGACTGACCTGACTGCGGCTGCCAGCCGTATCTACTTTACCGCGCACGCTAAAGTACCGGCAGAGTCCAGCTACCACCCGGGCTTTGTCAGCCGCAAAAAACAGGGCCTGCCCTGGGTGATGGATCTGCTGGCCAAGGCCTGATTTTCACTAGCCATAATACATTGCAAAGCCCTGCCTCAGTGCAGGGCTTTTTCATCTCTCCCCTCACTGCAATCCCCCACCCCCTTGGTAATAGATCCTCTCTCTCGCTCCCCCTAACATCGACTTATTGATAGTTAACTCCATATTTTTACTTACATATTTACGACTGTTATTTAGTAGGGCTTTACTGCAGGATAACGGCCGCGCACAACTTTTTCCGTTTCCATTCAGGTGATCGATGAACATAACCCCCAAGCAGAGAACCCTGGCCATCACCATTCTGATCGCCGTGGTGCTCCTCGGCTGGCTGCTCTGGCCCAGTCAACCACCCAAGGCCATGCTGACCGCTCAGGTGACCCGCGAGGATATTGCTCAGACCGTACTGGCCAGTGGCGTGCTGCAGGCCGTTGAGCAATTGGATGTGGGTGCCCAGGTCTCCGGTCAGGTTACCAAGCTGGCCGTCGAGGCCGGTGATCAGGTCAAACAGGGGGACCTGCTGGCCGAGATCGATCCCCTGATTGCCCAGAACAACCTCAAGACGGCCGAGGCGGAACTTGCCAGCAACCGCGCCCAGCTCAAGATCAAGCAGGCGCAACTCAAACAGAACGAACTTGCCTGGCGTCGCCAACAGCAGATGTTCAAACAGGAGGCAAGCTCAAGGGCCGATCTGGAGAGCGCTGAGGCACTGCTGGCTGTTACCCGTGCCGAACTGCAAAACAGTCAGGCCAATATCGACAACGCCCTGATCAAGGTTGATCGGGCCAAGACCGAGCTGGGCTACACCAAGATCCTGGCGCCGATGGATGGCACCGTCATCAGCATTGTGACCCGTCAGGGCCAAACCCTGGCCGCCAGCCAGACGGTGCCGACAGTGCTCAAACTGGCCAATCTGGAGACCATGACGGTCAAGGCGCAGATCTCCGAAGCCGATGTCACCAAAGTCAAAGCAGGGATGCCGGTCTACTTCACCCTGATCGGCGATCCTGATACTCGCTATCAAGGCTCGTTGCGAGCTGTGGAGTTAGCACCTACCAACATCAACGAGCAGGCGAATACGGGTACCACCACCAGTAATGCAGCCGTCTACTACTACGCCCTGTTCGATGTGCCCAATCCCGGCCATACCCTGCGGGTGGCGATGACCACCCAGGTGACCATAGTGCTCGGTGAGCGCAAGCAGGTACTCACTGTGCCGCAGACTGCCCTTGGCAAGAAGCTGGGCGACAACGAGTATGAGGTGACCCTGGTCAAGGAGGGCGAGCAGACCGAAACCCGCACCATCAAGACCGGCATGAAGGACGAGATCCGCATTGAAGTGGTGAGCGGCCTGACCGAGAAGGAGGAGGTACAGCTCAATCACGGCGCCCCCGCCGCCAATGATGATATGGCGGTGATGCTATGATTGAGCCCCTGAGCCAGCTGCCGTTGATCCAGCTGAAAGGGGTCGAGCGACGCTATCAGAGCGGCGACAGCGAAGTCACCGTACTCCATCCCCTCGACCTCACTATCGCGGCAGGAGAGATGATCGCTATTGTCGGTGCATCCGGCTCCGGCAAGTCGACGCTGATGAACCTGCTGGGCTGTCTCGATAGACCAAACAGCGGCCAATATCTGTTTCGCGGTCAGGACACCGCCAGCATGGATGCGTTGGCATTGGCCCGGCTGCGCTGCCACCACTTCGGTTTTATCTTTCAGCGTTACCACCTGCTGCCCCATCTCGATGCCGCCGCCAACGTGGAGATCCCCGCCGTCTATGCCGGCACCAGCAGCCCGGACCGCCAGGCGCGTGCGTGCCAGCTGCTGGGCAGACTGGGCCTGCACGATCGCAGCCATCATACCCCGGGGCAGCTCTCCGGCGGTCAGCAGCAGAGGGTCAGTATCGCCCGGGCGCTGGCCAATGGCGGCGAGGTGATCCTCGCCGATGAACCGACCGGTGCACTGGATAGCCAGAGTGGCAAGGAAGTGATGGCGATCCTCAAGGAGCTGCACGCTCAGGGCCACACCATCATTCTGGTCACCCACGATATGAACGTGGCCAGCCATGCCGACCGGATCATCACCCTCAAGGATGGTCGGGTAGAACAAGATAGCGGCCCGCGCCAAATGGACAAGTCGGTCCCCCCCACCGCCGTAGCACCTAAAAAAATAGTGCCGAAAAAAGGTGCCATGGGCCACGACTGGGATCGCTATCGGGAAGCGGGACGGATGGCGATGCATGCCATGCTCGCCCACCGGATGCGTACCTTCCTCACCATGCTCGGCATCATCATTGGCATCGCTGCCGTGGTGAGCGTGGTCGCCCTTGGCCAGGGTGCGCGAACCAAGGTAATAGACCAGATCAATGCGATGGGCACCAACACCATCGAAATCTTCCCGGGTAAGGGATGGGGAGACGAAAAAATGGCCAGCATCCAGACCCTCAACCAAGGGGATCTCGATGCCCTGCTGGGGCAACCCTATCTTGCGGGGGCAAGCCCCGAGATTGGTAGCCCCGGCCAGTTGCGCTATCGCAACAAGACCAACAGCGGCAGCGTGACCGGGGTCGGCAACGACTATTTCAAGGTGAAAGGGATGACGTTGGTCAGTGGTCGCTTACTGGAGTGGCAAGATATCCAGCAGCGTGCCGCCGTCGCCGTAGTGGACAAGAAGAGTATCACCAGCCTGCTTGGCAAGGATGATCCGGTCGGCAAGGTGGTACTGGTCGGCACCCTGCCGGTGCGTATTGTCGGGGTAGTCTCGCAGGAGACCGGCTTTGGCCCCACCAGCCAGTCGGTCAATATCTGGCTGCCCTACAGCGCGGTGATGAGTCGCCTCATCTCGCAACACCACTTCAGCCAGATCACCATCCGGGTCAAAGACGGGGTACAACCGGCACTGGCCGAGCAGGCGGTGATCGAGCTGATCACCAAGCGCCACGGGGTGAAGGATTTCTTCACCTTCAGCAGCGACAGCATCATCAAATCGGTGGAGAAAACCACGGCCACCATGACCCTGATGGTCTCGGCCATCGCGGTGATCTCGCTGATCGTCGGCGGGGTGGGCGTGATGAACATCATGCTGGTGTCGGTGGTGGAGCGCACCCGCGAGATCGGCATTCGCATGGCCGTGGGCGCCCGCCAGTCGGACATCCTGCAGCAATTCCTGATTGAAGCCGTGATGGTCAGCCTGCTGGGAGGGATTTTCGGTGTCGGCCTCTCTCTGGGTATCGGCGCGCTCTTTTCACTGCTGGTGGACTCCATCAAGATGCAGTTCTCGCTTTTCTCCATCCTGATGGCCTTTGGCTGCTCGTCACTCATCGGGATCCTGTTCGGTTACCTGCCGGCACGCAATGCGGCGCGGCTCGACCCTGTTGTCGCACTGGCGAGGGAATAACAATGCACAAACTCTCCTGGCTGGCTCTCTGCATGGCCCTCAGCGGCTGCAGTCAGCACAACACCTATCAAAGACCCGAGCTGGATCTCGCCCCTGCCTGGCAACAGGCAGACGGCGCCCAACTGGCAGCGCAGGCTGGCCCCTGGTGGCGAGAATTTCATGATCCCCGGCTCGACAAACTGGTCGATGCTGTACTGGCCGCCAACCCGGACATGCGTGTAGCGGCCCTCAAACTCAAAAGCGCCCAACTGGGCTCCGAGCAGGCCGATACCAACCTCCCCCCCTCGGTCAATGGCTCTATAGGCACAACTGGCAACAAGGATCTGAAAAGTGGCAAGGCTAGCAACAGCCTTGGCCCCTCTGTGAGTCTCAGCTATGAGGTGGATCTGTGGGGCAAGCTCGCCTCGGTGCGGGATCAAGCAAGCTGGGAGGCGGCGGCAAGCGAGCAGGATCTCGCCAGCACCCGACTGCTGCTGATCGGCAATACCCTGGAGCAATATTGGCAGCTCGGCTATCTCGGCTCAGCCATCACGCTCGGAGAACAGCAGCTGGCCAACCTGGCGCGAACCGAGCAGCTGACCCGGGCCAAATACCAGGCTGGCGCCATCACCCGGCTCGATCTGGCACAGGCACGCCAACAGCTGGCAGGCAAACAGGCTGAGCTGGCCTCCCTTAAAGGGCAGCAGGAGCAGGCTCGTAATGCCCTGCGTCTACTGCTGGGCCGCAGCAGCGGGCCACTGGAGTTTGCCCCCGCGTCCCTTGCAAACCAGACCATTCCTGAACTTGCAGTGGGTATCCCGGCAGATGTGCTGGCCCGCCGCCCCGACGTCAAAGCGGCCGAATTGCGGCTGCGCAAGACACTGGCAAAAGGGGACGAGATCCGCACCAGCTTCTACCCCAGCCTCACCCTGACCGGCAGCGCCAGCACGGCATCCGATCGACTGGCACAGGTGCTGCAAAATCCGGTCGGTACGCTGGGAGCCAGCCTCGCCCTCCCCTTCCTTGAATACAACCGCACCCAGCTCGCTATCGAAAGCTCCGAGCTGGATTACCAGATCGCCGAAACCGAGTTTCGCAAACAGCTCTACACTGCACTGGTGGAGGTAGAAGACAATCTGGCCGCCCGCCACTATGGCCAGCAGCGACTCGATTATCTGCAGCAACAGCTGAGTTATGCCAAGGAGGCCGAACGGCTGGCCAAGACCCGCTTCCAGGCGGGGGCAACCGGTGTACAAGCCTGGCTCGATGAGCAGAACCGGCTGTGGGATGCCCAGCAGAGCCTGCTAGCCCAGCAAAAAGAGCAGCTCACCACCACCGCCAAAATCTATCGCGCACTGGGTGGCAGCGATAGCGTGACGCCCCGATAATGCTTCACCCGGCCTTTCCCCACTCTGCCAGTAGGGTGGGGAATTCCATCTCGATCCACCATACAGAATTCCCTCTCCCACACTACGGCAGATATCCATGGCCCATCATCAATGGGCAGTAATAGCGGCAAGCCCTATCCCGTGTTTCGCTCATACCCCCTGACAATCTCGGCACGTTCACCACGACAAAAACACACAGTAGAGATAACGATGATCAAATTTGCCACCAGCAGACGGCTTTCTGTGACTCGTGAAGAGCAGGCAGCCTATCTGAAGCTCGTCACTGTTGTCTGACTACAAATAGTGTTACTGCACGGGTGATTCGCACACAGGAATTCATCGCACTCAGAAGAATATAGTGAGCATAAGAACAGTGAGGCGACGCAACGGTAAAAAGGATACAAGCGAGGATACAGATAACAATGGGCGGTGGGGCGGATTGGATAACCACGAGCAAAACTGCAAAAAATAATGCCGCCCAAGGGCGGCATTATTCAATCTCTGAACCTGACGAATTAGATCAGGAAATCATTCAGATCTTTACCCAGTGCTACTTCAGCAGCAATGGCTTTTGGCATACGGCCTTGACCGGTCCATGTTTTTTCCTGGCCATCTTCTTCGTACTTGTATTTAGCCGGACGCGGAGCACGCTTGCTCTTGGCAGCGCCAGTCGCGGCAGCCGGAGCCGCAGCAGTAGCCAGCAGCTCGCGAGGATCAATACCAGCTTGCTGCAGCATTTCGGTGAATTCATTTAGCTTGCGCTGACGCTCTTCCTGTTCAGCACGCTCCTGTTCAACAGAATCGGCGCGCTCTTGGTAGACCAGGTCAAACTTCTCTTTAGCTTCCAGCAGTTGCTCAAACGGCAGCTCACGAATAGCCGCACGCAGACTGCGAATGTTCAGCAGAACTTTCAGAAACTCGTTCATTATTTCCTCACAAAAAAGTCAGTCACAGGGATAACTTTTTTAGAATAGCATGGGCAATTCATAACAACATACTGTTTTTCTGTATTTACAGCTCTATTTTCTTATTTTTTACCACCAGTCATCCCTTGACGCGACGACTGATAACAAATCCCCTGTATTAAGAACCCATTGCCATATTCAACCAATGGGTATCAGACGGACGATGATAACAAGTTTACCCAGTCTCATTAATATCCCATTCAGCATAGCCAATGACTAATCTAATGATTGTTTATAAATGGGTTCAAGACATCATGAGCCATTGACGCCGTATCGTTTTACAGAAAGCCTCTAACTTGACGCATCGATGGCTGGCTCTTGCATGACATCAACTCCAATTAGAAACATACCTTCCCAACAGACACCAGAAGGAAAGAAAAATTATTTATCATTTAAAATCATATTGTTACATCATCTTTGTGCATGAAGGTTCAAACTTGTAAGCCAATAAAAAAGCCTGCTCTTTATAAGAGCAGGCTTTTGCACATAAACAGGTTTTCTATTTAGTGTTGGCAGTTCTCTTACCCGTTTGATCAACACCGCTGATCACCGCCGTTGCCGCAGAGCCAGTCAGCAGGGGGTCGGTTGGGTAGAGTTTAAGAGCCTCCGAACGCATCGCATTGGCTTCATCCCTACGACCCAATGCATTAAGTGCTATCACCATATTGGCGTATATGTTGGCTCGTGGCGTATGGCTTACAAATGCCTGTCCCCACTCCAGGTAAGCAGTCAGTTCCGCTTCATTCTTTGTCTGCAAACCAACCATTAGACGAACCGAGTTCACATCAAACTCCACTCGAGTCAACCAAGCCATAGGGTTCACGATATCTAGAAGCAACATCGGTTCTTTATAACCCCCTCGTTCATACTTGGTCACCACCCAGGCCGTATGAATTGCAGTAAGCATAAATGGGACAACCAGTAGCGGGATAGCTATCGCTATAAATCGCAATAACAACCAAGGGCGACACTCCACATCCCACCATGATGAGAAACCACGACTTGATAAATTGGCCTCTTCAATGTCGGTATCGATGATATAAATCAGCGTCAGCAACAACCACCATAGTACGATCGCATGGTAAAGGGGGTATTCCGTCTGGGTATGGAGCAAGATCGGTGTAACCAGAGCGAGCAGTGCCATAGCATTTACCCAACGCACACTCGCCAGACGCCATAATAATGCCCCACCCATAGTCACCATCCCCACCATGGGTGCGATCCCCCCCTCTACCGCCCAATAGAGGAACTCATTGTGGGGGTGGTCGAGATTGTACTCAATCTGCACCATGGATGGATTTAACGCTTTATCCGCCATGTAATGATGGAGAAAGACAGATTCAAAACTGCCGTATCCCCAGCCACTCCAGGGTGCCTGTGCAATCAGTTTTGCTGCATAAGGCCAATAAATTGATCGCATGCCACCAGATTGATAAATCTCCAGTCCTCGTTTTGCACCTGCCATCAAATATTGCGATAACAGACCAATGGCCACGGCCAAGATAATCAACCCCAATATACGCCAGAGTAGCCGCTGTCGATAAAGTTGAGGCATTAATAGAAACAAAGCTAACAGGCCACCTAATTGCCCTACTCGAGACTGTAAAACGACCAGCAACAGTGCCGCAGATAAAATGACTCCATAGCGTAGAGCTATCAGCACACGGCCACTCGCTCGCCGCAATTCCAGCCAGATGGCCAGGGCAATTCCGGTCGCCATAAACGTTGCCATCACATTTGGCTGTTGAAAAATGCCGTAAGGACGATTGACCTTGGTGTCATAGCCAATCCAGTTACCTGGTGTCAACAGATAGAATTGCAACAGACCCAATACCGCCTCCATCGCGATCGCAATCAAGATCAGATAGAGCAAGCGATCACGCTGTAACCGATTAAAACGCCATTGATAGAGTCCGAACAAAAACAACAGACCAGCAAAAAACCCCAGGACTCTGGGGATGGCATAGTCCTTGAATGAAAAACCTGGATAGAGCATAGGAAGCAACAGCAAGAGTCCGCCAACCCATAAACCCGCTTGCAGGGGAGAAAAGAGCAGACGCTGGCGTAACGTTACCTGCCACAGCCCCAGCCCCATAACCAAAGAGGCGAAAATCCATCCCCACGCATTAAAGGGCAGATACAACCCGGCACCTCCCGGGTTGTGCATAAAAAAATGCATTCCTAGCAACCAATAGAGCACACATAAAACAATCATGATTCGCGTTAACGTCACAGCCCAACTCCTTAGGCCAGCCCACATTGAAAGGGCAGCGAAGAGATAAATAAAAGAGAGGGGGCTAATAGCCCCCTCTACTCCTTCAAGAAAGATTATGCCTCTTCTGGCCGACTAAAGGCATGGCGAACCAGCACAATCGCAACACCCAACATGCCCCCAAGTAAGGTAGCCAATACAATGATAAGTGGCCGCTTTGGCTTGTCACGAGTAAAGGGTTCTTCCGGTGAATCGATCATGTTAAAAGACGTAAACTCAGCATCTTGAAGTTTCAATGCTTGTAAACTGCTTAATTGCAGGCGAATTTTTCCTAACTCAGGGTTAAGTAGTTCAGGGTCTTTAATTTCATTCAAAATGCTCAACTTTTCAGCAAGGCCTTTAGCTCCTAGCTGAATGTTGAAAATTTCTTGGCTATCTATCCGTTCAAGGGGAGCATCCACTCCAGCAGCCTTACTGATACGCAAACTATATCTGACACGTTGAATCTCTTCCTGCCTTTTCAACAAAGTATCAACTTTTACATTATCATATTGTGCAATCAACGCTTTTATTCTATTTTTCCATATAGACTGTAATTCCGCATTTTTGTTTTTAA
Organism: Aeromonas sp. MdU4; assembly: GCF_041929505.1. Taxonomy (NCBI): domain Bacteria; kingdom Pseudomonadati; phylum Pseudomonadota; class Gammaproteobacteria; order Aeromonadales; family Aeromonadaceae; genus Aeromonas; species Aeromonas sp. MdU4. The sequence goes on from NZ_JBHFMW010000012.1 coordinate 121,488, forward strand.
GTTCAATCTGCTGGACAAAATATATGTACTTTACTAATCGCTGCTGAGCAAGTTCAGGCGTTTCAGCAGAGAAGCTTAACGTTATATCTTGGCTTGTTTTATCCTGAGCCTTAGCTGATATCAACTCAGCTAGCTTACTCATTAACGCACGCTCACTACGCTTATCGGAGACTCCTGATTTCTCCATCTCTACTGCGTAGATACCCTCTTGTGTTAGAAATGCTCGCTTATTATTCATGCTATTAAAGGCTGAAATAAAGCTCTGGTAAATGGCAGGCTGTTCAAGCGAGGGAAACGCAGCAGTCGATAGAGGGGAGTTGCTGCTGCTGCTGCTGCTGCTGCTGCTGCTGCTGCTGGACATGATAGCTTGTATTTTATCCACAGCCAATTGTAGTGCCGCTACTTGAGAAATTGACGGCGCCGAAATAAGGGCCTGACTTGTCCATACCTGACGTGCGGTCATGGCGTAGCCAATACCTGCGATGGCAAACAACAAGGTCACCGATAATATCAAGACTTTTTGGCGCCACAGCACCAACACTAGTTCTCGTAGATCTATCTCATCTGATGCAGGTGCTTGGACCCACTGGTTAGGAATAACCGGAATTTTTTCACTCATCTCTTCTCTCTTCATTATCAATGTTAAAAAATCTTACAACAGGGACACAATTAAGGAGCTCCGGGAAAACAGGGGGCAGGAGATCTTTATCCGACAACCATAAGGACAACTGCTCAGACTTTTATGTTATATCAAAATTAGTTGGGCTAGGTTGACATTCGTTATTCATTACCAAATTTTTAAAATTTGAAACATGTACTTTACGTCTAATAACGTTACTCTCGGAGCCTCTGACATTTCCGGATTTAGTCAAAAAAATAGTTTTGAATGAACGTTGAACATGAGTCATCCAGTAAAAATATCAATAAGCACCATCTCTTTTGAAAACCACACCTATAGTTTTAAAGAGAATCGCTATGTCATTCCACAATCCCCAGTTTTTAACATACCAACTATCAAAATAGACACGCGTGGAATAGTCAACATCATTGCGACCGCTCACCTGCCAAAGACCGGTCATTCCTGGCTTTGCCATTAAATAATAAGATTTGTCATCACCGTAGCGCTCAAGTTCCTCTTCAATGACTGGCCTAGGTCCAACAAGACTCATCTCACCGCGCAAAACATTTAACAGTTGAGGGAGTTCATCAAGACTGGTTTTTCGCAAAAAACTACCCACTGGGGTAATACGTGGATCATTTCTCAACTTAAAGTCTTTATCCCACTCCGCTTTTGCATTTGAATCTGTAGATAAAAGATGCTCAAGAACTTCTTTTGAATTGATAATCATTGACCGAAACTTAAGGCATTTAAATTTACAACCATACTGCCCAACCCGCTCATGCCCATAAAGTGGAGATGCACCATCGCGAGACACCTTCCAACCAATATATAGAAAAAATGGTGATAGAACGAACAAAAGAATAGATGAGACAACAATATCGAACACTCTTTTTATTACACGCGAAGATAGTCGAGCTAAATTATTATTAACGCGTAACATCATGAGCTCATGACTAAAAAAATGAGATACATCTGTACCGTAGAGCGGCACACCACGCATGGCGGGGATAACAGATATATTCCTCATTCCATGAGATGATAAATATCTTAGCCATTCGTCCCTTAAATCACTTTGTCCATACTCCAAAGCGATGAAAACTTTGTAATGAGAAAATTTCTCGATCACTCCCTTTGGCGTTTCCACGATAAGGGGGACAGGGGGAATAGGGGAAGAAGAACAAGCATCATCAGGTGATACAAATGCAGCCACACGGAACCCTAACAGCTTATCACTATTAATAGCTAACAATGCTTCCTTGGCGTTATTTTCGCAACCAACAATAAGACTGGGCATTTGCCAATAGCCCTGTTTTATCAATTTTCTCTTTATCAACCAGCGACAAGTTGGCAATAGGCACAAGAGTAGAGACCAGAAAAAAAACCACTGATAGCGAGAAAAATCCCATTTTGATACAGCGATAACAGCGAGATCTATGACGGCAAAAAACAACAGAATTAAAATGATCTCTTTTAGCTCATTCCAAAAAGGCTTACGATAAGTATAATGCCTTGAATAAATCCATGAAGAAAATATTATGGCTAGAGCATATAAGGAAAAACTCCACACTCTTGCTGTGTCAGACCCAGAGTTGAAAACATTAATCAATTCAACATTTGTTCTTAAGCTTTCAATCCACCATGAAGTCATAAAGGCTATGAATATTGCAAAAAAATCACTTCCAACTAATGACCAGCGATTAATATTTTGAGAGTACTTATCTTTTTCTGAACTGAGCAAACAGTTGAACTCTTTGTGGTCCATATTGATCTCGATAATTAATAAAATATTATTTTTGCATCTCAAGCACAGCAAGAACACTACTGACCATATCACTGGCAGTAACAACACTATCGGCTTCAACATAACAGCGCAATTCAGGGGCGTTTCCTGAAGGACGTAGATGAACAATTCGACCGTCCGACAAAGTGATCCGCAACCCATCCGTGTTATCGACATGTTCAATAGCGACATCTTGAATACCCAAATGCATCAGCAAACCTTGCGGGTCAGATTTTGCAGCGGCAAGTATACTCCGACTGACCTCTACGGGAAAATTCTTGATTCGATCGGAAGCCGTAAATCGTTTAGGCAACGACTCAACCAAAGTAGAAATACTGCCTGTGCCAGCGAAAGCCAACAACATTAAGAGTGGCAATACTGCATCGCGAGTTGGCAATGCTGCGAGTGACTTGCCATCAAGATCGATATCACTGCCAAGTAGAAAACCACCATTGGCCTCAAAACCAGCTATCCGTTGATAATGTTTTGCAAGCTCAGCAAACTCGGCAATCACATATGGTGAACCAATCTTGGTCATCGCCACCTTGGCAAAACGACCGCAGCTAACCACAGAAGTATTACAACTAACAGGAATCGCAAGAGCCTCAATCTTGAGCGCTTCGGCACAAAGTAGACCAAGGATATCACCACGCAGCCAGTTTCCCAGTTCGTCCGCGACCAGAGGCCGATCTCCATCGCCGTCAGTAGAGAAAATTGCATCCAACCCGAACTCCGTCGACCAATGTAGCGCTTTTTCCTTTTCTTCTTCACCAACAGCTTCGGTATCGATCGGCACAAACTCATCACTACGTTCTAACGTTATTACCTCTGCACCAAAACCGCGCAACAAAGGCGCATACAAATCACGCCCTGCACTTGAATGCTCATAAATACCAATACGCTTACCAGCTAGCAAGTTCTCTGAAAACAGAGAACTATAACGATGACAATAAGCTTGAGCTGCATCAGGGTGACTTTGTAATACCGGTAAGATTGGCAAGGGAGGAAAGTCAGTATCCGCAGCCAAAATAGCCTGTTCATCAGCTTTGGTAATTTCACCATCAGGGCGATAAAACTTTAGCCCATTCCGATCAAACGGAATATGGCTACCAGTCACCATTATGCATGGCATCTTATCTTGCATTGCCTTATAGGCCAGAGCCGGTGTCGGTAGCACCCCGTAATAAACTGGTTCAATACCAACCTGGATCATCGCTGCGGCACAGGCCTGCGCCATCGCAGGGCTACTGGGTCTGTTGTCTATAGCCAGCGCCATCGTCATTACATTAAATTCACGCCGCATCACCGAAATAAAGGCATGAGTGAAAGCAGCACACACCTCTGGTTTAAAATCGACAACCAAACCGCGAGCACCGCTAGTACCAAATACCACGCCACCTTCAGAGATCAGCTTTGAGCTATTTAAACAAATTGCCATTAATCATGCTCCATCAATACGTCTAAATCGAGTGTGACAACAACCAAAGTACTGTGTTAAATGCGCCCATATCTATCCTCCAAGCGCACAACGTCATCCTCATTCAGATAAGAGCCTGACTGCACCTCGATCAACTCCAGAGTTACTTTGCCCGGGTTCTCCAAGGAGTGAACGGCACCAACCGGAATAAAGGTTGACTCATTCTCGGTAACCAAAAAAGTCCGCTCGCCGTTGGTCACTTTAGCAGTGCCCGAAACCACGATCCAGTGCTCAGCCCTGTGGTGGTGCATCTGCAGCGACAGTTTTTCCCCTGGTTTGACACTAATGTGCTTGACCTGATAACGCTCCCCGTTATCGATAGAATCATATTTTCCCCACGGCCGATAGACTTCACGATGAACCTGATGCTCTGTACGCCCTGATGCCTTAAGGTACTCAACAATCTTCTTCACATCCTGCACTTTCTGCTTATCAACGACCAATAGTGCATCCTTTGTTTGAACCACCACCAAATTATCAACGCCAACCAGACTGACCAAACCCCTTTCGACAAACACATAATTATTAGCGCAACCATGCTGTATCACATCACCACGAAAGACATTCCCAACCTCATCTTTATTCGAGATCTCCCACAAAGATGACCACGAACCGACATCAGACCAACCGGCATCCATAGGCACCACTACTGCATCCGCTGTCTTTTCCATCACCGCGTAATCGATGGAATCACTCGGGCAAGCGAGAAAAGCGCTCTTATCGATGCGCACAAAATCCAGATCCGGATTGATAGTCCCAACCGCTTGGGCACAAGCTGCATAGATATCAGGTCGAAACACCTTTAGTTCTGCCAGAAATCGGCTGGCACGGAACAGGAACATACCGCTGTTCCAGTAGTATTCCCCACTAGCTAGATATTCTCTGGCGGTAGCCATGTCAGGTTTTTCCACAAACTGTGCTACCGCAAAGGCTCCACTCTGCTCGGCACCACGGCAGATATAGCCATAACCCGTTTCAGGGTGGGTCGGCACAATGCCAAAGGTCACCAGCTTGCCAGCCTCGGCATGGGAAATAGCCTGCTGCACGGATGCGAGAAATGCAGACTCATCACGAATAATATGATCGGCTGCCAGCACCAACAACAAAGGATCCTCACTGTCACTGGTCGTTTGCCGCGCCGTCAGTGCCGCCAGAGCGATAGCGGGCGCCGTATTGCGCCCGGCAGGTTCCAGAATGATGTTATTGGCAAGCTTGCCCAGATGGCGCAGTTGCTCTGCCACCAGAAAACGGTGATCCTCGTTGCAGATCACTAGTGGTTTGGCGCAGTCCAGCTGTTCTAGGCGGTTGACAGTCGCCTGTAGCATGGTCGCCTCACCATCAAGCTGGAGAAATTGCTTGGGGTAAAGCTCACGGGAAAGCGGCCAAAGACGGCTACCAGACCCACCAGCTATAATAACAGGAACAACTATTGACATATAATACACCACCTAATAGATTTTTTATTAAAAACTAAGTATGCAAATTATATTGAATATCCTACTAGAATAGCATTATTGAATATGCACTCTTAGGTATTGATGGATTTTTAAACTCTTTGTAATCAGAATCACAAATTTTTCCTTTATCAACTACAGCAAATAAATACAATTTTATTTTATAGAAATAATCATTTAAATTTTTAGATACACAAAAGAATGATTTACCATTTGATTTTAAAATAAAATCCTTGACAGCATCACCATTTCTATACTTTACCCACACAGGAACATCACCATAATCCAGAAAACTTACTTTCTCTCGAAATGCAAAATCACTATCATTACTACCAATCTTATAAAAGATATCTTTATTCAAAATTCCATTTGAATAGAAATAATAATTAAGTGCTGGCTTATGATCTCCGTATATAAAAAAAAGCGTATCGGGGTCAATTTTTTCAGCTTGTTCTACAAAGGATATAATCCTAGATACAGCTTCACGCATCTGTATACTATAACGCTTTTCACCATGGTCACCTTCGTACTCATAGGGGCCATGACCAGACATAGTTATTAGATTTAGGAATAAACTTTCATCTTTATGTTTCTCTATAAGCATTAAAGCTGATTTATATAACAAATAATCATCAGGCTGCCATTGCCACGCTTTTCTATCTAATAGAAAAGGATTTTAAATAGACTTCATATCCTCCAAGCTAAAGAAATGATGGAATCCTAATTTCTTATAAACAATATTTCTCTGCCAAAAAGAAGCACTATTATTGTGTAATGAAAAAGATAAATACCCTACTCGACTTAGAGCCCTAGGTAGAGACTCAGAGGTATTTCTAAAGTCATTTGCATATCCTTGATATACGATTCCTGTAAGAACAGAACTATAACTCGACAAACCAGTCAGGAACTCAAATTCAGAATTTGCAGTCCCGGCACCATAAACAGGTGATAATGCTCTAAAAGGCTGAAAATCAATAGATAAAAGAGGTTCGAATACATCACGAAAGTGGCTTTCATCATACCAACATGACTCGCATAATATAAAAATTATTTTTCTTGGCCTATGAAAATCACCATTTACACTTAATGTAGCAGTAAATTTTGTCAGTGCCTCCATCTCTACCCTATCTGGTTTTGGCACAGATCTCTTCACACCAGTTTGCAATATATGATAATAGACTCCATTTCTTTTTGCATTAAAGGGCAAATCCCATGATAAAAAACCCATATCTAATCTATTGACAACATAATTCAATCTATTGGTAAACTTATTGTCACCTAATAAATAATAGTGGTACGGAGCTAAGGATAAAATGATCGAAAAAATGCCTATAGAAATAAAAAAATGCTTTTTTCTTGTTGCCCTCTTTTATTGAAGAAAAAAATCCAAACAAAAACAAAAACACCAATAGGAGCTCTCGAAAACCAACATATCTAATAGCTACTGAATAGTTAGATACAGATAACATATCTGGCATTGATAGTGGGCTACCCGTCAGCGCAATTTTTTTTACATTTACACAGTATAGTAAAAACAAAAAAACAAATGATAAAAATGCGCCACAATACAGTGGTAGGAATAACCTAACAATAAAATAAATTGCAATTGCAGGTGTACTTGTCCAAAAGAAGCGAATAGCGGAGGCCAGGGTCAATGTAGATAATGAAACCCCATCAGAAATGAAAAATAAAAAACAAAAAATTAGTATTATACAGAAAATGTCAGATTTAGACTTAGATATACAAGAATGTTTATTCCACATTGATTATTCACTATCTAAATAGCTGTTCCGAATGGTAGAACAGCGGAGGAAGGGAACTCAGTCCAGTTTGTGCGATCTTATTAGTCGCCAAACAAAACAAACCCAAAGGACTGAGTTGATGCCTATCATGCCACGACCACAACGGCACCGTATTCACAAAATCATCCATGCCACGCCTGAGAAAGGGCATGCTCGTCGCTTGATGGCAATCTTGCTGTTACATGAAGGACGCACGATCACTGATGTTCATCACCTTACCGGCGCTGCTCGCTCGACCATCGGTCGTTGGCTTCGGTGGTATCGGGATGAAGGCGTGGGGGCCTTGGAAGCCTTACCGGCTGGCCGTGCTCCAGTCTTACCAGTCGTCAAGAGTCACCATGCTGGTGCTGCTCATGCAGTTTTTCCGCAAGATTTTGTTTATCAGCGTAGCCGTTGGTGTAGTTATTGGCTATAAAAATCAATCGGTTAACGGGGCCCAATATGGCCGCCTCCACACTTCGTCGATGGTTACCTCGTATGGACATTGTCTGGCGCAGGCCCGTGCCGGGCCTTACGGATAAAAGACCCGGCCTATCAAGAGAAAATGGCGAATATCGACACTGCGCTGGCCCGTTGTGATGCCGATACTCCGGTGTTTTATGAGGATGAAGTCGATACAGACCTCAATCCCAAATTAGGGGCCGATTGGATGTCCAGAGCGCAACAAAAGCGGGGTGTCACACCGGGGCAGAATGGCGTTGTTTCCCAAATCAGCCAGCAAGTCATGACGTTCCCAGCCCCAGCTGACTGCTACACTTGGGGCTTTCTGACAGGCAGACCCAGGGTATTGAGTTTGTTTATGGCGCTGACATATGCCATGACGTTTCCCACTTGGCCATTGTAGTTACGCAGACTGATTTTCCCGGCCAGCAACTGCTTGAACCG
>NZ_JBHFMW010000013.1:0-191248 GCF_041929505.1 Aeromonas sp. MdU4
GCAACTGCTTGAACCGATACATCGCCGTCTCGGCCAGCGAGCGTCGGTGATACCCCGATATCTTCTTCCAGTGCGCCAGTCCTTCCTTGCGCATCACCAGCACTACGTCATTTCTTGGGTGTCCCTTTTTCCATAATCCCGCGCTCTTGCGAGGCGGAATACAGGCTGTCGCCCCCTTTCGCGAGATAAGTTGATGGCTGGCTTTGCTGTCGTAGGCACCATCTGCATAAACACGCCCCAGCTTGCGCCGTAGTGGATTGAGCAGAGTCGGTAACACCTCGGCATCATGGACATTTTCCAACGAGACTTCCGCCGCCACGATATTGTGAGTGGCCGGGACCACAGCCAGATGCAACTTGCGCCAGACTCGCCGTTTTTCGGTGCCGTGCTTTCTGACTTTCCACTCGCCTTCCCCAAATACCTTGAGGCCAGTCGAGTCGATAACCAGGTCGGTGTTACGCCCCTTACCAGGCTGCCGATAGGCCACTGTCACCGTGCGGGCGCGCTTGCTGACACAACTGTAATCGGGGGCACAAAGCGGTACGTTCATCAACTCGAACAGGGAGTCGAGTAGTCCCTGAGTGGCCCGCAGAGTGAGGTTAAAAATCCCCTTGAGCATCAGGAAGGTACAGATGGTCTGGTCAGTATAAAGCTGGCTGCGACCCCGACGCCCATGATGGTCGTGGTGAAACCAGTTACGCATGGCCTCGGCATCAACCCAGAAGGTGAGTGACCCACGGTTAATCAAAGACTTGTTGTATTGAGGCCAGTTGGTGATGGGGTGACGCGACGTGCCCATGATGCAGACTTGAAGAGGATGGTGGTGATTCGCTCACCACCGCCCTGGTTAGCTCCATTCAAGCTGCATAGATTTGGGAAACAACGCCTATAGGAGTTAATAATTAGCCTAGATGGCTCTCGAACAACTTCCTGTTTACAGGACCATAAAAATGGGATGTCTAACGATTTAATAAGAAATTTTTTTCTGTTCTAGAAACTCCAACCATTTTTTCTCTACAAAATTAGTTAGTTCACAGATAAAGCGAGTCTCCGAGAAACGTTCAGCATTTTGGCGACATAACCCAGCATGAAACGCTGTGATATTAAACTCAAAACTAGCAACGGCCTCACAAACACTTGTAACAGTCTGTTCAGGGAAAAAAATTCCTGTAGGTGAATCACAACCTATGGGGCGGACTGTCTCTAGTACCCCTCCCTTTCCAAAGGCTATAACAGGAGTACCACAGGCCTGAGCCTCAACAGGAGTAATACCAAAATCCTCCTCAGCAGCAAATAGGAATGCCTTTGCACGCTGCATATGGGATTTAAGCACATCGAAAGGCTGATAACCAAGTATAGTGATGTTGGCGTGACCTGCAGCTATAGAAGATATTTTTTTAAACTCACCGCCATCACCAATAACAATCAAGCGTTTATCTGGCATATGAGTAAATGCCTCAACAATTAGATCCATTTTCTTGTATGGCACCATACGTGATGCTGTCAAATAAAAATCTTCTTTCTGTTCTACACATGAAAATTTATCTACAGCAACAGGAGGATAAATAACAGTAGCATCGCGCCCATATATTTTTTTTATCCGGCGCGCAATAAACTGTGAGTTAGCAATAAAATGGTCAACACCATTAGCTGTCCGATAATCCCATAACCTTAATTTGTGTAACAGAAACTTAGCAATCCAGCCCATAATACCTTTATTTAAGCCAGACTCGCGCAGATATTGATGCTGTAAATCCCAAGCATAACGCATAGGTGAATGCACATAGCTTATATGTAACTGATCCGGCCCCGTCAGTACTCCTTTAGCCACGGCATGAGAACTAGATATAATAATGTCTGCTTCAGATACATCAATTTGCTCAATTGCAAGTGGCATTAGGGGCAGATACTTCTGATAATGTTTACCTACCTTTGGCATCCTTTGTATAAAAGTAGTTATAAACTTCCTTCCATGAAAATTGTCTCTTTGCTTCTCATCTAAGCAGTCAATTACAGAGAATAACGTCGAATGAGGATATGCTTTTAAAATTTTTGATGTAACCTGCTCAGAACCAGCATATGTCACTAACCATTCATGGACAATGGAAACTTTTTTCATACCCCCCCCTTACGATTCCGCTGTAGAACACGCCTTATAAAGGAGTATCCCAAACGAGATATATTTCCAAAAACAATATTAAATAAATAAAGTCCTATAGGGAGGGGATGATTGAAAAGACCAAGCCTTACTAGCTCAGACTTTAATTCTTTCAGCACAACATAAGGCTGACCAGCATTCATTTCGAAAACATGGAATGATTGCCTAACACAAAGCTCTTTCTTTATATCTGTTATTAAATTAGTGCCTCTACTTTCATCAATGTCTTTTGTTATATCTAAAACGCCTTGCCACATTCTTGCTCTTCCTTTTGCAGAATATGAACCAGGAATATGAAATTCTTTATCATCTTCTGACTGACCAAACATTGGCGGATTATCTGCGCGCCCCCCTATTATAGGGGTTGAAATATAGCCAATCCCACCAGCTAGATATGCTAACGTAGCCAAATAAATTTGATAGTAAAGTGAACCATCATATTTATCTGTTTCATGTTTTTTTGCAAAGCAAAGATTAATAACTAATCCCCCAACGAAACCAGCGCTGCGAAAGATATATTTTGGAGAATGTATTTCAGGGGATATTATAGTGTCTTGATTAAATAATGATGACATCCCTTTGGGTTTATCTACTGAATCAACAAATCTTAAAAAAGCTCTGCTTATAAATTTCACATTGTTTTTTTCGATAAATCGCTTTACTGTGTCAATACAGTTTGGCAACAAAATATCATCATTCCCCATAATAATAGCCCAATCAGCGCTGGCTTCATGAAGACATTTTCTTACGTTTTTGTCATATCCCAAATTTACATCATTTAAACTTAATTGAAACCCAACACCCTTCTCTTCAAACCTCTTAGAATAGGCGTTATAAAGTGCAATGATTTTTTCTCGTTCTGGTGAATAGTCTTCACAAATAAGAACATTGTCAGGTAACGCTACTTGCAATAAAACAGAGTCCAATAATTCTGAAAGTTCCTCTGTACGATTATATGCAGGAATAACAACACAAATACTATTAGACATTATTGATATGACCTTATTTTATTCGCTGGAACTCCGGCGATAAGAGAATTATTCGGGAATATGCCCTTAACAACAGAGTTTGCAGCCACAACAGAATTTGAACCTATATATGTACCAGCAAGAATTACTACACCATCACCGACCCAAACCCTATCACCAATAAAAATGTCTTCAATATCATCTAGTGCTTTCAATGCAGGTGCAGATTCTGTATCAAACAAACCTATCTTAGTAGAGCCATGAGAATGGTCACCTACGTATATGTTCGAACCAAACAAACACTCACTCCCTATTTTTATATTACTCACAGCCGATATATGCACATTGGAACTAAACATTGTTTCTTTTCCAATCCTTATGCATGGAGTATATCTTATGCCCTTATATGAGTGAACGGCTTGAAACCAGCAATTATCACCTACACTACAACTTTCAGCAAAAATTCCTTTGGAACCAAAAATTTTAAAATTGCATCCTATTTTACGAAAACCTTTGATACCAAACACTCGATAAAGAATACCTCTTAAAAGGCATTTTATTTTATAAAAAAATTCAAGCATAATTTTCTCTTTTGACATCAAATCTTACTATCAACATCATCAGCCAAAAGCTGACAGCTAAGAGACCAGACTGCATTGATGAACTTAGCATTATAGATACCAAGAAAAGAAAAACCATACTATAATACGTCATTAAATTGCATCTGTTATAAGCAAGAAGGAATTGAAGCGATATAAACATATAATAAGCAATACCGCCTAACACTCCCAATTCAATAAAAGCGTGGAAAATAAAATTATCCGTATTAATTCTTTTGTCATGCTCGGATAAGACATTCCCTCCCCCCTGAGTTCCAATGCCAATTCCCATTGGCTCTTTTGCTAATAAGTTAATAGAGTTAATTGCCATCTCATATCTCAACTGAGTAGATTGACTGGATCCGGCATCGCTATCTGTAAACCTACCAACAAAAACATCATAATATTTGAAGCTTAATATTGGAGTCAAAACACAAAAAAGAAAAGACATTAAGATGAGCATTCTTTTACTTCTAATGGCATAAAAAATAAAAATACACACTCCTGCAGCAATAGCTCCCCTGGTAATACTTAAAAAAGTAGCAATAAGACACAAGACGAACACCATGATATAATAATTACTTTTTTTATTTTTAAGCTTGGACAAAGATAAAACTATGCCAACGACCATGAAATAACCAAATGCTAGAGCATCTGCGAATCCACCATTAGCACGAACTATATCATAATACTGATTTATTAGTGAAAAACCATCTCCGCCATAATGAGGGTTATATCCAAGTAAAAGTGTAAACTCCCCTCCTGAAAGGACATCCGCGATTGCAACTAACGATGCTATCACTAAATTAGTGCATATCAATGACGCAAGAAAAACAATTGTTTTTTCTCGTTCAAAGACATTCAACCTCAAAATATATAAGTATAAAACGATAAATGTAAATGGATAAAAAATAAAGGCGTGTAAACCTATAATAATTTGAAGAACATTACTCATCTCATTCGTTATGGCGATCAGCACTGAGCAAAGGAAAAGAAAAATTATAAATAGTGTAAACCTTCCTATGTGAGTCTGTTTAGGACTAAATATTACAGGAAAAAGAAATACTGTATAAAAAATAACTATTCCCACTCCCCTTATAATTGGCCCTATAGGGATTCCATAAACCATAGGCAACCATGAGCTTAAATATGGAGAAAAAAGAATAGTCTCAAAGAGTAAAAATATTGTTAGCCTATACTTAAAGGAGAATGTCATTAAACTTCACCATAAAAATTCAAAAAAACCAGAGCTCATGGCAAAAACATAACTGCCACTATTTGTCCGCCACTCTTGAAACTTACAAAATGACTTACTTTAGATTGAACTGATTAATTCATCGTTGTACCGAGTTAAACAGCCACCTTCTCGAGCGATCGCCTCCGAGGGTTGATAATCTACAGTATCGAGCAGGCAATTTCGATAGTAATCGACCTATATGTACTCTAATACCATTTCTCGTATTTCGGTGCCGGCCATGAACAGCTCGCCATGAATAACCATCATCTTCGATAAATGAAAGAAGTTCTCCTGACATGCATTGACATAGCGATTTTATTTAATACTGACCGTGATGTAACAGTGCAGGCTGTGAGCATTCAGCAATAACTGATAGCCATAGGAATAATATTTGCGGCCCCGCAACCTAGCTTGAGCTAGCACAATAACTCAGTCGATAACGCTACGGGAATATAGGCCAAGACGATTATAGATAAAACCTGCATCATCGCTCAAAGGCAAGTAATATTGTCGAAGTACTTCTAGACGCACTTCTGGCTGAAGGCAATCGAGCTGAACGTCTTCGCGAACAGGATGTATATCATCAGCGGATTGCGCAAGTTCTTAGCCACAAGATTACATTATGGTTATGCATATATCTCCCGCCTGGCCATAGAGGCACACTTCACTTTAGTTATTTGGCAAAGCGAATTGCGGCTTTCTACCAGAGAAAAATCACTCCGCTTATCTCAGCCAAATGAGGCTTAATCAGGATATCCTCATCAGCAATTGTTGTTCTCGCTCACCAGTTTTCATATTCTAGCAATTGGTACACCAAGCGTAGAACCGAGCCTCTTTGACACCCAAACGGGTGCAGTTCTCCCTCATTTCAACAACTCGGCCAATCCAAGGCTTCATGATTGTACCACTGAGAAGGATAAACGCAGGGCTTTGTCAGTTGTTAATTTATTAATGAGCCCCATCAGCAGTAATTTTACTCATTTAACAAGAAGCCCCTTTAACCTATAAGGCTTACATCACGACCAAGAAAAACAATCAATAAAGTTCATTAATTATTTTAGTTAATGAAACTATCTGCTTTTCGGCTGAAGTTTTTTCCACTCCATAATTACGAGCGTTGGTTTTCATTGTGTGGACATCGTCTAAAGTGAGACTTACAAACCGAAGTATCATCTTAGATAACGCTTTCGAAGATATTTCATTTGAAATAAAACCCGTGCAACCATTAACAATCAAATCACTAGCAACGCCGACTCTAAATGATATGACCGGAAGCCCAGAAATAATCGCTTCGTTAATCATCATCGGTCCGGCATCCTCAACTGATGGACAAATGAAAACATCCGCAAGATTATATATATATGGATATTTATTCTTATCTTTTATAAAGGGTAGATTTACGTGTTCAAAACCATTAAATACTTCACAATCATAGTCAGAACATCCTACAGTAAGAAATGTTACATCAGAAAATAATTCCAGATTGGATTTTTTTATGATATGCATCGCATCAATAAAATACTTAAATCCCTTTCTTGTATCCGATAGCGACTGAGCACCAAGCAATATGACTTTATTCCCCCGCTGAATACTTATATTTAGGACTGACATAGCTTCTTCTTTTGGCCTAGGAGTGAAAATAGACTCATCTATCCCCATAAGTAACTTAAAGCTACCAAAACTTGGTTTTATTTCACTTATCGCAATTCTGTCATCAAGCCACTCACTACCAGAGAGATAGACACTCTTAACATTGCCGCTAATTCTCCTCCTGTTTTCAAAAACATTTTTGGGTATGGCACGAAACATATTTCGTACGGCTGGACACTGGTTACATGACTCCATGTAGCCCTTACAATCCCATGGATAATGGCATCCACCAGTAAGCGCAGCAACATCCATTAAATAAAATGCGATCGGGCAACCATAGTGCTTTTGTAATTTTTCAATATCATTATCAGATAAAAAACCAGCAACATAATAAATAATTATTAGGTCTGGCGAGTTTTTATATATCTTAAATATTTTTTTCAGCACAAATGATGTTTTGTATAGAAGAAATGTTTTATCCTTCAACCGATCATTTTTTATAATAAGTCGTCTTACTGCTCGATAAAAAAAATCTAGTATCACATGATAAAAACTCGAGATACTAACTACATTCACATCGTTTGACGTTTTTCTTAAAACAAACATTGTTGATTCATGTCCATATCGAACAAGATTGGCATGTGTTCTATAGGCACCATAAAAGGCCCCATTCAAATCCCCAAATGATAAGTGTAATATTTTCACTTAAACACCCCAATTACTTTTCAATGAAATCCTAGATAAAATATTTCTCACTTTAAATCTAAAAATAAATAGAGGTAACGCAATAAAAACTATATTTAACAATGGAGGAAGTAAAATATCAATTAGTTCATAGCTTGAGAAAATTAACTCTGACATATATCTAAAATTAACGTATGAAAAAAATATCAAATAAACTAAAAAAAAGAATAAAGGAACAACAATGCCTCGTATAAACCGCGAAAATCCAATAGGTCCCCATACCAACATAAAAATTAACGAATGTAGAAAAAGAAACTTTGCACTTCCTGCTGCACCAAAATATTTAGCTACAAATATAGAGCAAGGTATTGTCAGCACCGAGTATGAAGCATAAGCATAAAAATGCAACTTTATCTTATTCATTGCATAAAGTACAATAAATAAAAAATTCATAATAACTGATGTTAACGTCGCAGAGACCAGCCAAAAAGCATAAGCATTTATCTCGTCACCAAGAAGTTTATTTCCCATCCATACAGAAATAAGCCTCTCCCCATAAATATAAAAATAGGGTGAAATTGGAACAACAAACAGCGAAAAAATGAAGATAAAATAAGAGACCTCTTTAATAAATAAGACCTTATTATCTTTTTTATACAAAGAGCTAAGTCTTGGCATCAAATATTGCGATACAGGAACCGCAAGCATTGTAATTGTCATCGCCAGCTGTGCCGCTATCTGATAGTGTGCATATGCATCAAGTCTAGCATAAGTTGATAATACTACCTTATCAACTTGCGTTGCCACCATCCATATAAAAGAAAGCCCAGACAAATGGATGGCGAACTTAATGAGATCGCGGAGAGAAGTGATTTCTGACTCAGCACACTCGATGATATCTCTAGTATTTTTTAGAGTCCTTCTATTTGAAAGAATATAAAACAGTAACATTAAAGAAAGAACGGAAACATCAATAAACATTATCACTGAAAGTGAAATGAAGTATAGAGTCAGTACTCTATCATTAGAATCATCGCCACAAAAAAATAAAACAAAATAATATGAGCCTGCGTAAAACAGCACGGAATAAACCATGTTCCATATAGCAAGGGGCACCTGTTTTTCAAGTCCCTGCATAAAGCTAGAAATGTAGGACTTAAAATAAGTACATGCAAGAATAAGCCCCATTGCTTTTATAACAAAAACAGATACCTGTTCATCTACTCTCGTATTCAACCAGTGACTATATATTATATTAGATAGGACATAAAAAACAATAAATATAAAAAATGAAACACCTAAAAATAAAATAACAGCACGAATAAAAACCTTCAGAACAGAATCAAATAGAGTTAGGCTATCTTTACTTATCGATACTTGGCGTATAAATGTGCCACTTATACCTAAGTCCAATATACCTAGCAGACCTATAAGCATAGCCAGAAAGGTAACAAGCCCATATTGCTCCACCCCTAATAATGATATTGTTAGGGGAACAAAGAAAAGAGGCAACACTGTTTTACACAATTGCGACAAATATAAAACTGAAATTTTTTTGATCATGTTACAGTGAAACCCTAATATAAACCACACATCATTGAAAAACGGGTGTTACCACGCCATGTACATGGTATGCATGACTCTAAAAAATATAATTAGATAATTATCCAGAGAGTTATCTTTCACTCTATATGATTATCTAAAAACTCAGCTTAAAAAATAACATGAAATTATGGATGAATAGAAAAATAAATCATCAGAATAAATCTAAGTCAAAGCCAAGGTAATTACCATCGACTTTTAGAAGTAATGCAATAGTGCCTTTTATAAAGGCACTATCATATTTATTAGACCACCTCAAAAGCCCCCCCCCATACTCAAGAAAGAGGATACTTTCTCGCAAATAAAATCCACCTGTTCATCTGTTAATTCATAAAACAACGGCAATCTTACCAGTCTATCACTAAAAAGATCGGCGTATGGCAATTCGCGACTAGTGTGCTTTGATTGATAATACTCACTAGAATGTAGCGACAAATAATGAAATACAGCGTGTACATTTTCCTTCTTAAGAAAATCTATTAATTCAGTCCGCTGCTTGAGACTTTCACATAAAAAATAAAACATATGAGCGTTGTTTGTCGAATAACTTGCCACACAGGGCATTTTAATTTTTTTATTGACAGACAAAACACTCAAATTGTTATAATAACGCATCCAAATGCTTTTTCGCCTAGCCTGGATTACTTCCATATTCTCAAGTTGAGCATAAAGATACGCAGCAATTATATCTGATGGTAAAAAAGATGAACCAACATCAACCCAACCATACTTATCTATTTCACCACGAAAAAATGAGGAGCGATTAGTTCCTTTTTCACGAATTATTTCTGCGCGATGTATATAACTCTCATCGTTAATTACTAGCAGCCCCCCCTCACCAGAAATTATATTCTTGGTCTCATGAAATGAAAATGTACCAAATGTTCCAATACTCCCGAGAGGCCTATTTTTATAGAAGCTATCAATAGCTTGAGCAGCATCCTCCACTACGGGAATACCATGTTGGTGTGCTATATCCATTATAGCATCCATGTCACATGCAACCCCCGCATAATGAACCACAACAATAGCTTTAGTCTTAGGTGTAATTAGTTTTTCTATTTGTACAGGATCAATATTTGGATGTTCTGGACAGCTATCTGCGAAAACTATCTTAGCACCGCGCAAAGCAAAGGCATTAACAGTGGAAACAAAGGTATAGGATGGCGCAATAACCTCATCACCAGGCTTAATGTCAAGCAATATCGCAGCCATTTCCAAAGCATCTGTACATGAAGTAGTCATTAAGACTTTCTTAAAGCCGTACTTATTTTGAAAATACTCGTGACATTTTTGGGTAAATACGCCGTCCCCAGAAATCTTCCCTCTTGCCACCGCTTCAGCAATATATACAAGCTCTCTTCCATGAAGATATGGTTTATTAAATGGAATCATAAATACTCCTCCCACTAAGTTCGACGCTTAATCAAGCTGTGCTACCACCATCAACTTTAAATGTTGCTCCGGTAATCATTTTGGCTTTATCTGAGAGAAGATAAGTGACTATTGATGCAACATCTTCGACAGTCGCCAAAGCGCCTAATGGACTTCTCCGAATAATACTTAATAGTTTATCACCCTCTAATGAAGAGGTCATTTGCGTGCTCATATAACCAGGTGCCACTGTGTTTACAGTGATATTAGCTTTCCCGACTTCTCTAGCAAGAGATTTTGTAAAACCTTCAAGAGCAGCTTTCGATGCACCATAAACTGACAGTCCATTAAAGCCCGTACTTCCAATAATTGAGCCTATATTAATTACACGCCCCTCACCATTCAAAAGCATTGAACGGAGAACATATTTAGTCAGAACAATTGGGGACTCTACATTAATTTTTAATAAACTAGATATTTGAGATTCATGCAAGGTTGCCAATACACCATCATATCCAACCGCAGCATTGTTTACCAACCCATATATCCTTCCGTGCTGCTTAGTTATCAATGATACCAAGTCTTTAATAGACTCAACATTAACCAAGTCAAAATCATAAAATGAGAAAGGTAGAGATTTGTCGTTAACCATAGCTATGGTTTCATCTGAGTGCTTGCGACCTATACCAATGACTTGATATCCATCTAACAATAGATCTTTAGCAATCGCTAATCCAAGCCCCTTTGCAGCTCCCGTTACAATTACATTCATACATTAATGCCTTATTATCTTACCGTTGTTATTAATTTTTATGCCAATATCATCAACAATTTTATATACTACGGGGACCTTAAAACTATCTAAATGAGTTTTACAATGCTCTACCAAGTCTTTTTTCATTTCTCCGATGTCACCGGTATTTTTTGAAAAAACAACATCACAACAAACTAAACTACCCATTATTGGATTTTTTTTTGCATAGACTCTACATAGTTTTACATTGTGATGGTCAAGTAGCACCGATTCAACTTCTTCCGGCATCACTTTATTTCCACCGACATTTATTGCTCCGCTACTTCGGCCAATAAAGTAAACTCTATCTTCAGTGAGGCTAATGATATCTCCACTATCAATAAAACCTTCCGAATTAACTAAATCATTTCTTCCTACATAGGATTGATAGCCGGTTCGATTTTTGATCAACAATGAAGAGGATTCTGAAACTTTTAACTCTATGTCATTAACACCATCGGTCATATAACTGATAGGAAAACCAGCAAAGCCATCATTGACAGAAAAACCCACACCAGCCTCTGTCGAGGCATATATGTGAGTTATCTTTGATAACGGATATATATATCTCAACTTATCCAAAATTTCTTGATTTGATATTTCACCACCCAGAGTTATTATTTTCAAATTCGGGATAAGGTGTTTAATATCATGCATGATCGCCATCCGCCAAAATGTCGGTGTTGCAGACATACATGTGCATTTATTATCACCAAAAAACTTCAATCTACTGATAAAATTATCTCTCTCATCAGGGATGATGATTGATGCTCCACTAAAATATGACTGTAAAAAAACCTGTAATCCAGCAAATCTATCTAGCTGGTAACTAAGCGCCCATCTACTATCCCCACCTATACTCGTATTACGTTTTACTGTTCTAGTAAGTGAGGTTAGTGAATGTCTAACCAACTTGGGGACAGCAGTTGTCCCTGATGTCGGTATAATTACTTCTGTATCATATAGATTATTACTTTCTATTTCTGTAATTTTATTTATTTCTTCAATAACACACTGCTCTCCATCCTTTAGTGATAAGTAAGCATCTATATAACGTTCAGCACAAATAATATCTAAATCATTATCTGTTAGATTGCTGGGGATGAAGACTATTGACTTCACCCACCCGACTAGTAGTGGAATTATCTTTGCGATATCTATCGATGATAACCTCAACAGCCCAATACGTTTACCTTTAATAGATAACAAAATATCTCGGTTTATTTCAAATACTCTTAAATAGTCAGCGTAGTAGAATGAATAATTTTTTGTAACTACTGCAACCCTATTCGAAAAATCTTTATTTTCTTTTATCAACATCAACACTTTTATATACCTGCACAAATTGGCCAAATGTTTTCGGATATATAGGTTCTGCCATCATGGTAAATGGATCAAAACCTAAACGCTCCTCAAGTAGAGTAACCAAAATTGCGAATCCTAATGAATCAAGACCACTTTCTAATAATACTGTATCGTCCTGTAACTTGTCGACTATCAAATCGACCCCGCGCAACTCAAGTGCCTCATGAAATACTTCAAAAATCACATCATTTATAGACATACATCACCTTAATATGAAATAAAAAATCAAACCATTATATGTTTGTGATAATCAACTTTTACACAATTGAACACAAAGCCTAGGCTGCTATATAAATTAACCACACCAATGTTGGCTGCCGAAATTGTAGTTATTATTTTCTTTACTCCTTTACTCTTCCAATATGAAATAACACTTCCCCAGAAAAATGGAGAGTGAAATTCCATGCCTCTCCGGCTACCACCAAGCAAAAACTTGACTGTTTCATTATCTTTATGACATATCATGAATGAGATAATATCACCATCTAGATTTCGATACGTTAAGGCTATGATGTTAGATTGATACTTGAGATCTCGCACCCAAAAACCGAGTCTCTTATCTGCTAATTCAGGAGAAACAAAGGGATCCTCATGAAACCTAGAAAAGCGAAACATTTTATCAGAGGCAACGACTGCTATCTCGTCATATGATGCCTCAGTTTCTATTGTTAATGGGTAGCTCTTAAGAGAGTACGGTTTCGGTAAACTAAATTTATCCAATCTAGGTAGGCAAATATCATATGAGGTTTCACATGGAATAAAGCCAGCATTAATGAGTAATGCTTTTATAGCATAATCATCTGCAGAGAATCTTCCATAAATTAATTCAGCGCCAAAAAATGTTGAGTTACCAATTTCTTCCTTCAGCTCTGTTATATTAGACATATCTAAGTGTAACAGCTCATAAGTTTTTTTCTGAAAAACTTTCTCATCCCAAGGGGTCAATCTACCAAGAACATACTTCATAAATATAAATCACTCAAAAAAAACACGAACATCATGAGATACTCTCAATTTCAAAAAAAGCTAGAGCACACTCATCTTTTTTAGAAAGATTATATGAAATTCCTATACTTGGCCAATCTATACCTAATTCATCATCGTTCCATATACAAGATCTTTCGGATGATGAATTATAATAGGCAGTTGTCTTGTATAAGACCTCAGTATCATCTTTTAATGCTAAAAAACCATGAGCAAACCCTTCTGGGATCCACAACTGACGCTTGTTTTCACCAGACAGGTGAACTCCTATCCATTGCCCGAAGGTCGGGGAGCTTTTGCGGATATCTACCGCTACATCAAACACTTCACCGGCCACACAGCGGACCAGCTTGCCCTGCGCATGAGGGGGCAACTGATAGTGCAAGCCACGTAATACCCCTTTTGAAGATTTGGAGTGATTATCCTGCACAAAGGTAACCGGATATCCTACTGCCTCTTCAAACTGCTTATGGTTGAAACTCTCAAAGAAAAAACCACGCTCATCACCAAAGACTTTTGGCTCAAAAACAAGCACGTCAGGGATTGCTGTCTTGATTACATTCATCTGTCTATCCACATTAAATTCAATCTTTATGGGGGAGCAACTTCCCTCCCCCCATATCACATCAGGCTTTGGCAACCATTTTTAACAAATATTGGCCATACGCATTCTTTGCCAATGGCGCTGCAAGTTCACGAACCTGGTCGGCATTGATAAACTTTTGGCGATAGGCAATCTCTTCCGGGCAGGCTACTTTCAATCCCTGACGCGTCTCGATGGTCTGAATAAAGTTGCTCGCTTCAATCAGGCTTTCATGAGTACCGGTATCAAGCCAAGCATAACCACGGCCCATCATCGCTACCGACAGATTACCTTGCTCCAGGTAGATACGGTTCACATCGGTAATTTCCAGCTCACCACGTGGCGATGGCTTCAGGCTCTTGGCGATCTCCACCACGCTATTGTCATAGAAATAGAGGCCGGTGACTGCATAGTTGCTCTTGGGCTCCAGTGGCTTCTCTTCCAGAGAAATAGCGGTACCCTCTTTATCAAATTCCACCACACCATAACGTTCCGGATCATGCACGTGGTAGGCAAAGACGGTCGCGCCGCTCTCTTTAGCCGCTGCCGCCTCCAGCTGTTTTTGCAGGTCGTGGCCGTAGAAGATGTTATCGCCCAACACCAGCGCACAGGTGTCTGAACCGATAAACTCTTCACCCAGAATAAAGGCTTGTGCCAACCCGTCCGGGCTTGGCTGCACCTTGTATTGCAAGCTCAGGCCCCACTGGCTGCCATCACCCAGCAATTGCTCAAACCGGGGAGTATCTTGCGGCGTGCTGATAATCAAAATATCGCGAATACCGGCCAGCATCAGGATACTCAACGGATAGTAGATCATCGGCTTGTCATAGATAGGCAGCAACTGCTTGCTCACCGCCATAGTCACCGGATAGAGACGGGTGCCTGAGCCACCGGCCAGAATAATGCCTTTACGTTTGGTCATGATGTTTGTTTCTTATTTTTAAATTGCAAAAGACAAGGGTGGCTTGAGGCCACACTTTTCTGTTTTATCCCTGACAGCCAGGAAGGCGTTCAATACATCCCTGGCCTGTGATTTACTTGCCGAGGATCTCGGTCAACATCCGCTCCACACCGACCGTCCAGTCCGGCAGCACCAGATCGAAGGTACGCTGGAATTTGCTGGTATCAAGGCGGGAGTTATGGGGGCGTTTGGCCGGGGTCGGGAAGGCACTGGTCGGCACCGCATTGAGTTGCGTGACCGCCAGTTCAACCCCGGCCTCTCTGGCTTTGGCAAACACCAACTGGGCGTAGTCAAACCAGGTAGTGGTGCCAGAGGCAATCAGATGGTACAGCCCGGCAACGTCGGGTTTGCTCTGCGCCACGCGGATAGCATGGGCGGTGCAATCGGCCAGCAGCTCGGCCCCGGTCGGAGCGCCGAACTGGTCATTGATGATTGACATCTCGCTCCGCTCTTTGCCAAAACGCAGCATGGTCTTGGCAAAGTTGGCGCCGCGGGCAGCGTAGACCCAGCTAGTGCGGAAGATCAGGTGACGAGAGCAAAGCGCGGCGCCTTGTTCCCCTGCCAGCTTGGTTTCGCCGTAGACATTGAGCGGGGCGGTGGCATCGCTTTCCACCCATGGGCGCTCACCACTGCCATCGAACACATAGTCAGTGGAGTAGTGAACCAACCAGGCTCCCAATACTTCTGCTTCTTTGGCGATAGCGGCCACACTAGTGGCATTGAGCAGCTCGGCAAATTCCCGCTCGCTCTCTGCCTTGTCGACTGCAGTATGGGCCGCTGCGTTAACAATCACATCCGGTTTTACCAGACGTACGGTTTCGGCTACCCCTGCCGGATTGCTAAAGTCACCGCAATAGTCGGTGGAGTCAAAATCAACGGCCGTGATGCGGCCCAGCGGTGCGAGTGCACGCTGTAGCTCCCAACCGACCTGACCGTTTTTGCCAAACAGCAAAATATGCATCAGCTGCGCTCCCCGTAATTCTGCTCAATCCAGGATTGGTAGGCACCGCTCTTGACGTTGTTGACCCACTGCTGGTTATCCAGATACCACTGCACAGTTTTGCGAATGCCCGACTCGAAAGTTTCTTGCGGTTGCCAAGCAAGCTCACTGCTCATCTTGCTGGCATCGATAGCATAGCGGCGATCGTGGCCGGGACGATCCGCCACATAGGTGATTTGAGCGCGGTATGAGCCCGCTTTTGGCACCATTTCGTCAAGCAGATCACACACGGTATGCACCACGTCCAGATTCTGCTTCTCGTTGTGACCGCCGATGTTGTAGGTCTCCCCGACCAAACCAGTGGTCACCACCTTGTAGAGCGCGCGTGCGTGATCTTCCACATAGAGCCAGTCACGGATCTGGTCACCCTTGCCATAGACCGGCAGCGGCTTGCCATCCAGCGCATTGAGGATCACCAGCGGGATCAGCTTCTCGGGGAAGTGATAAGGGCCGTAGTTGTTAGAACAGTTGGTAACGATGGTGGGCAGGCCGTAAGTACGGCGCCAGGCGCGTACCAGATGGTCGCTGGAAGCCTTGGAGGCAGAATAGGGGCTGCTGGGGGCATAAGGAGTGGTTTCGGTAAAGAGCGGCAATGGCTCACCGGCGGCAACTTCATCCGGATGGGGCAGATCGCCATACACCTCATCGGTGGAGATATGGTGGAAGCGGAAGGCCACCTTGCGTACCTCGTCCAGACCATTCCAGTAGGCACGTGCCGCTTCCAGCAACATATAGGTGCCGACGATATTGGTCTCGATGAAATCGGCGGGTCCAGTGATGGAGCGGTCGACATGGCTCTCGGCGGCCAAGTGCATCACGGCATCCGGCTGGTGCAGGGCAAACACCCGATCCAACTCGGCACGATTGCAGATATCCACTTGCTCAAACGCATAACGCTCGCTTGACGATACATCGGCCAGGGATTCCAGATTACCGGCATAGGTGAGTTTATCGAGATTGATCACGGAATCCTGGGTATCACGGATGATATGGCGCACTACGGCAGAGCCGATAAAACCGGCACCACCGGTAACGAGAATTTTCATAGAAATGTTATCTCTTGCGAGGCGTTGATATGAAATTGATACAAGCTGGAATGCATAACACGAATGAATATTCGTTGCGTAAAAAAGCAAGTAGTCAGACTTATAGGATGCTTTAAAAAGCATCAGGGCATACGAATTTCACCATGCTCACTGGAAAATGCAATGGCTACCGCCCCTGGGTTACAGCCCCCAGCTTGCTGCTTTTTACCACATTGCTCACGCTGTTGGTCATCATGCCCTCCAGCATCTTTATGTTTCGGCCATGTACATCGCGCTTAGACATCACAGACTACTGGTGAATAAGCGCACTATCCCTGCGCCTCAGTCCTACCTGAAAGGTGATTCTATCCCGTTTCCCCCGACGATGAATAGGTGAAAATATTTGATCGTGAGTGCAATTTGAGGCTTGTTGTAAGGGATGGTTCGCGAGATATCTACATCTATCCAGAGGTGGGGCCTGTAACAAAATCATATTTGCTTACTTTTTTCTTAAAAATTTATCAAAAAACAGGGCAACCCATGGGGTTGCCCTGTTTGATTGCCAGCCAGACCACAGCAAGCTGGATGTTTATTGTACGCAGATCAGCGCTGCCTGACCCCTATGCCATTAGTCATGTTTTGACTCATGGGTATGGGCCAGACGCTCTTCTTTGCTGCTGTGTTTGGTGAAGTAGCGCATCACCAGCACGAAGAAGAGCGGCACGAAGAAGATGGCCAGCACGGTGGCGCTGATCATCCCCCCCATCACCCCGGTACCGATGGCGTTACGGCTGCTGGCGCCAGCGCCAGTACTGATCACCAGCGGCAATACCCCGAGGATAAAGGCAAGCGAGGTCATCAGGATCGGACGCAGACGCAGACGCGCCGCCTCCACCACAGCTTCACCCAGCCCCATCCCCTTGTCATAGAGCTCTTTGGCAAATTCGACGATCAAAATCGCGTTCTTCGCCGACAGGCCTATGGTGGTGAGCAGGCCCACCTGGAAGTAGACGTCGTTCTCAAGCCCGCGCAACGTAGCGGCCAAAATGGCCCCTAAAACACCCAGCGGTACTACCAGCATCACCGAGAACGGAATGCTCCAGCTCTCGTAGAGAGCGGCCAGACAGAGGAACACCACCAGCAGCGAGATCGCGTAGAGCGCAGGTGCCTGTGAACCGGCTTGACGCTCCTGGAAGGAGAGCCCAGTCCACTCGATACCCACCCCTTCCGGCAGTTGTTTCACCATCTGCTCGATGGCAGCCATCGCATCACCGGTACTCTTGCCTGGCGCCGCTTCACCAACAATTTCCATCGCTGGCACGCCGTTAAAACGCTCAAGACGGGGCGAGCCAAAGTTCCACTCGGTACTGGCAAAAGCCGAGAAGGGGACCATTTGGCCCGAGCTGTTGCGCACATACCAGAGCTTCAGGTCTTCCGGATTCATCCGGAAGGGGGCATCAGCTTGCATGTAGACCTTCTTGATCCGGCCACGATCGACGAAATCATTGACATAAGAAGAGCCCCAGGCGGTTGCCAGAGTGTTGTTTATCTCGGCAATAGAGAGCCCTTGTGCCAGCGCCTTCTCGTAGTCAATCTTGATATCCAGTTGCGGCGTATCCTCCATCCCGTTCGGGCGCACCCGTACCAGGGTAGGATCCTGCGCCGCCATGCCAAGCAGCTGGTTGCGGGCCGCCATCAGCTTGTCGTGCCCCAATCCGGCTCGGTCCTGCAGATAGAAGTCAAAACCGCTCGCCGTGCCCAGCTCCGGGATCGGTGGCAGGTTGAAGGCAAAGACCTGCGCCTCCTTGATGCTGAACAGATAACCCATAGCACGGCCAATGATGGCATTGGCGCTACGTTCCGGACTCTTGCGCTCGCCCCAGTCCTTGAGCTGAATAAATGCCATACCGGTGTTTTGACCGCTACCGGCAAAACTGAAGCCCGATACGGTCAACACTGCATCAACGTTATCCTTCTCGTTCTTCAGGAAGTAGTCGCGCATCTGCGCCAACACCACCTCGGTACGCTGCTTGGTTGCCCCCACCGGCAGTTGCACCATGGACATGATGACCCCCTGATCTTCCTCTGGCAGGAAGGAGGTGGGCATCCGCACAAAGAGCACACCCAGCACCACCAGCATGGCGGCATAGATGACGCTGTAGCGCACGCCCTGCTTGATCACCTTGCGCACACCGCGCTGGTAACGGTCGGTGCCAATATCAAAGGCGCTGTTAAACCAGCCAAAGAAACCGCGCTTGGCACCAAACTCGCCATGCTTCATCGGTTTGAGCAGGGTGGCACAGAGCGCTGGCGTCAGGATCAACGCCACCAGCACCGACAGCACCATGGCCGACACGATAGTGAGCGAGAACTGGCGATAGATGGCGCCGGTCGACCCGCCGAAAAAGGCCATCGGCACGAATACGGCGGACAACACCAAGGCGATCCCCACCAGAGCACTGGTGATCTGGGTCATCGACTTGCGGGTCGCTTCCAGCGGGGAGAGATCCTCCTCGCTCATCAACCGCTCGACGTTCTCCACCACCACGATGGCATCATCCACCAGCAGGCCGATGGCCAGCACCATACCAAACATGGTGAGGGTGTTGATGGAGAAGCCAAATGCCGCCATCACCCCGAAGGTACCGAGCAGTACCACAGGCACAGCAATGGTCGGGATCAAGGTGGCGCGGAAGTTCTGCAGGAACAGATACATCACGCAGAACACCAGGAAGATCGCCTCAATCAGAGTCTGTGCAACCTCCTCGATGGAGATCTTCACAAATGGCGTGGTGTCGTAGGGATAGACGATCTCCATGTTGGCCGGGAAGTAATCCGACAGCTCATTGAGTCGGGCACGCACCTTGTCGGCGGTATCCAGCGCATTGGCGCCAGTGGCCAGCTTGACGGCGATCGCCGCGGTCGATTGGCCATTATAGAGCGCGTCAGCATCATAACTTTCGCCAGCCAGCTCAACCCGGGCCACATCTTTCAGCCGCACCTTGGAGCCATCCTGATTCACCCGCAGCAGGATATCGTTGAACTGCTCCACCGTGGAGAGGCGAGTTTGCCCCATGATGGTGGCCGTAAACTGCTGTTCCTCTACCGAGGGCGTGCCACCCAGCTTGCCGAAAGCGACCTGAGCGTTCTGCGCCTTGATGGCCAGTTGCACATCACTCGGGGTCATCTGCACCCGGTTGAGTTTGTTGGGATCGAGCCAGATCCGCATCGAGTACTGGCTACCAAACAGCGTGATCTCCCCCACCCCGTCCAGACGACTCAGCGGCTCCTTGATGTTGGAGACCACATAGTCCGCCAGATCGTCGTTGTTCATCGATCCATCGCTGGAGATGAACGCCGCCACCATCAGGAAGCTGCTGGAGGTTTTCTGCACCCGAACACCCTGCTGCTGCACCTCTTGCGGCAACAGCGACATTGCCTGCTGCAGCTTGTTTTGCACCTGCACCTGGGCAATATCGGGATCAGTACCCGGCTGGAAGGTCAGGGTTACCGACACCCGGCCAGCGGAGTCGGATTGGGATGACATGTAGAGCAGGTGATCCAGACCGGTCATGTTCTGCTCGATGATCTGGGTCACCGAATCTTCCACCGTCTTGGCAGAGGCGCCCGGATAGCTGGCAGAGATACTCACCGCTGGCGGCGCAATACTCGGATACTGGGCAACCGGCAATTTGATGATGGCCAGGCTGCCCGCCAGCATGATCACCAGTGCGATCACCCAGGCAAAAATGGGTCTGTCTATGAAAAATCGAGCCATGAGGCGACTACTCCATCCTACTTGTTGGCCGGGGTGTTGGCAGCAGCGGGAGCCGCAGCCTGCTCAGCCGGGTTGACCACGGCGCCCGGTCGCACTTTCTGCAGACCCGCCACGATCACCCGCTCACCGGCGGTGAGGCCAGACTCCACCACCCAGTTGCTACCCACAATGCGGCTGAGCTGGACATTGCGCAGCGCCACCTTGTTGTCAGCGGTCACCACCATCACGGTCGCGCCGCCGTTGGGGGTGCGGGTCACTGCGGTTTGCGGCACCAGCAGCCCTTGCGCCCGCTCACCCTCTTGCAGGGTGGCACGCATGAACATGCCCGGCAGCAGCAGATGGGTGGGATTAGGCACGATCACCCGCAGGGTCACCATGCCGGTGGTCTCATCCACCGTCACGTCAGAGAACTGCAGCGAGCCCTCTTCCCCATAGGCAGAGCCATCTTCCAGCTGGAAGGTCACCTTGGCCCCTTTCTGGTCATCCTGAGTCAGCTTGCCTTCGGCGACCAGTCGCTTGAGGCGCAGCAGGTCGGCGGTGGACTGACGCACATCCACATACATGG
This sequence comes from Aeromonas sp. MdU4, assembly GCF_041929505.1. Classification (NCBI taxonomy): domain Bacteria; kingdom Pseudomonadati; phylum Pseudomonadota; class Gammaproteobacteria; order Aeromonadales; family Aeromonadaceae; genus Aeromonas; species Aeromonas sp. MdU4. The sequence goes on from NZ_JBHFMW010000013.1 coordinate 21,267, forward strand.
GGTCGAGTTGCTGGATGGCAGTGAGGCTATCCGCCTGCTGGGCAGTCACCAGCGCCCCCTCGGTGACCGCAGATTTGCCGATGCGACCGCTGATGGGGGCAGTGATACGGGTGTAACCCAGATTGATCTCGGCGGTACGCAGGGCTGCCTTGCTCGCCATGATCTCGGCCTGTGCCTGTTTCCAGCTGGCATCGGCGTCATCATAGTCCTGACGGCTGATGGACTTGACCTTGAGCAGCTCCTGATAGCGCTTGGCCTTGAGGCGGGCGCTCTGCTCATTGGCCTGCGCCTTGGCCAGATTGGCCTTGGCACTGGCCACCGCCGCCTGATAGACCGCCGGATCGATCTGATAGAGCAGATCACCGGCCTTCACATCGCTTCCTTCAGTGAAGAGACGCTTGAGGATGATACCGCTCACCTGCGGACGCACTTCCGCCACCCGCAGCGGCGCGCTGCGGCCAGTCAATTCGGTCGTCAACATCAACGGACCAGTCTGCAGGGTCACCACATTGACTGCTGCCGGGGGCATGCCGCCCTGTCCCTGCGGCGCACCGCCCTTGTCACCACAACCAGCCAGCAAGCCTGTTGCCAGCAAGGCAAGACCCACCGAACGAGCAAGAATATGTTTATCCATGAAACACCTGAGCCTTTGTCAGTCAATGAACAATCAGGGCCGCGTGGGCCCTGTTGGTAAATAGTCGAAAGATGAGGCAATATACATACATTCATAAATGTATGTAAGTCACTTTTTGCTTACATGAGGCACAAATTTCGATGGCCAGACGAACCAAAGAAGAGGCGCAACAGACGCGCAGTCATATCATGAGTACCGCGCTGGAGCTCTTCTGCTCTCAGGGCCTGGCCAAAACCAGCCTGACCGACATTGCCAACGCCGCCGGGCTGACTCGTGGTGCCATCTATTGGCACTTCAAAAACAAGGACGAGCTCTTCATTTCGCTTTGGCAGGAGCTTTGCTCTCCGCTCGCACACCAGCTCGATGCCTGCCTCAATGAAGATGAACCGGATCCGCTCGGTCAGCTTCGCCTGTTTTTTGCCGGCATACTGCACAACTTCAGCCACAATCCGGCCCAGCGCCAGATGTTCACCATCCTCTTTAATCTGGAGTCACTGGAAGGCGAAGCCATCTCCCTGCGTGAACATATCCGTGGCCAGTCCGCCCACTTTTTTCGGGATCTCGAGACCACGCTGACCAATGCCATTCGGCGCAACCAGCTGCCAGCCAACCTCAATATACGCCGAGCCTCCACCCTGCTGCACTGCATGCTTGATGGTTATATCATCAACTGGCTCCATTTCCCCGATCGGGTCGATCTTCCGCAAGAGGCGGACTTTCTGCTCGACAGCATGTTCACCCTGTTGACCCTGCCCAATGGGCCTGCGACCAGATTCTGACGATGAGTCCGGATGCCAGACGGGAGGCCGATAGCTCGTCTTTACTTTTGCCACCCCGACCCCGAATTTGTTAGTGTGTGCGCCCCCTGCTTGAGGTAATCCCAGTGCCACATTCTGACGCCATCCCCCACAACCAGCCCTTGCCCCACCCGCAAGCCTGCGCTCGGGCCGCCTTTGTCGCGCGACTCAAGCCCGGCGCACATCTGCTCAATGGCCAGTGTGGCGGCGGGGACGATCTGCTCTGGCTGCGTGCAGAGGGCTATATGGTCACCGCCTGCGAGCCGGAACTGGCCCAGGCCAGAGTGGCGTCACAACGGTCAGGACAAGCCGTCCGGGTCTGTTCCCTTGCACAGCTGCATTCCGTGCTCCCGTACGATGGCATCTGGCTCAGCCGCCCCCTCGATGGCGAACCGGCTACCCTCGTCACTCTGTTGCAACCGCTGGTTACCCTGCTCAAACCGGGCGCTCCACTCTGTTTTTCCCTGCTACCCGCTTGCGAGATGAGCCACGACCAGCTGATACAGCAGCTCGTCACTACCACCGCGCTGCCGCTGCAACCGGCTCCGATGGAACTTGCACCGATGGAACCTGCCCCGGCCAGCACGTCGCAATATGTCCATCAAACCGCCAGCGAAACCGCCATCCACTACGTCATGCTGCTGCGTGACGATCATCTTGCCCCCTAACGGGCTAATTCATCACGGATTTTTCGGCCCGACCGTGAGCTGGCAGCAAGTCGGCCTTCATCGCTGTCGACAATATTTAACTCGGCATTAACGCGTCAAAAGCAGACATAACGCGGATTCTGTGTTAGAAAGTTCGATTAATATCAAAATCAAATAACAAAACAGACCATACACCCAACACCGGATTTCCTTATGAAACTTGTCCTCAAACTCATTGCTGGCATCCTTGCCGGTCTCTTGCTCGGTCTCTACGCCCCTGAGTGGGTGGCGCGCGTGCTGTTTACGGCCAAGACAGTGATCGGTCAGCTCATTACCTTCACTATTCCGCTCATCATCCTGTTCTTTATCATGAGCGGCATCGCCAGCCTGCCGCAAAATTCCGGCAAGCTGCTGGGCAAAACCGTGGCGCTCTCCTACTGCTCCACTATTCTGGCGGGCCTGTTCGCCTTTACCGTGGCAAGCCATCTGATCCCGCAGCTGACCACCGCCGCCGAGCCCACAGCCGCCGAGGCGGTCAAGCTCGCCTCCTACGTCAATCTGGAGATCCCGCCGCTGTTTGGCGTGATGTCGGCACTGGCCGCCGCTTTCATCTTCGGTATCGGCATCAGCGCCACCCAGGCGACCGATCTGCGCCGGGTGACCGATCAGGGCCGTGACATCATCGACCGCCTGCTGGCCAAGGTGATCATTCCGCTGCTGCCGTTCTACATCGCTGGCGTCTTTGTCGAGATGACGGTAGAAGGCACCGTGTTCGCCACCCTGAAAACCTTTGGCGTGGTGCTGGTGATGGCCATTCTGATGCACTGGATCTGGCTCTCCGTGCTGTTTATCGGCACCGGCCTGGCCCTGGGCCGCTCACCGGCCCAGCTGATCAAGAACATGCTGCCTGCCTACTTCACCGCATTGGGGACCATGTCGAGCGCCGCCACCATTCCGGTCGCCCTGCAGTCGAGCAAGAACAATGGGGTGAGCGACGGCATCGCCAACTTCACTGTGCCGCTGTGCGCCACCATTCACCTCAGTGGTTCCACCATTACTCTGGTGACCTGCGCCACGGCGGTGATGTTCCTCTCCGAACATCTGGCCATCCCTGGCTATGGCACCATGCTGCCCTTCATCATGATGCTGGGCATCATCATGATCGCCGCCCCGGGTGCACCGGGTGGTGGCGTGATGTCGGCACTGGGCCTGCTCACCTCCATGCTCGGCTTTGGTGATGCCTCCATCGCCCTGATGATCGCCCTCTATCTGGCACAGGACAGCTTCGGCACCGCCTGCAACGTCACCGGTGATGGCGTGATTGCCCTGTGGGCCGACCGCTTCGCCAATGGCAGCGAAAGTGCCGCAAGTGCAGCTCCTGTGGCCGAGGCCAAACAGGCATAAGCTCGCCGGGATGGCCCCCGCCATCCGCTGTAAAAACCACAGGCCCGAACCTCTGTTCGGGCCTGTGTCGTTTTTGCCTTAACCAATCTGACAAGAGCCAGTAAGGCATTCTCAGCGCGAGTCGGCCTCCACATCATCGAGCCTGCCCACTCGGGCCAACCGCGGCACTTTCTCCATACTCTTACCCATTGTTACGTCAGCGAAACAGTCAATCAGAAGACTGTTGCACTCACGATCATAATCAGGCGCATCAACCGCCGCAGGGCCATACTTGCAGCCAACATCATGGCCGCCCGATCGCCACGCAGGCGGCTGTCACCACCGCAAGGAGGAGAAATCATGTCCATCTGGTTGCTGAGCTTGCTCGCCTCGTTCGTACTGATCCTGGCTATGGGCACCATCATCTGGTGGCGCCAGAATCGGCTGGCCCAGCAGCGGCCGGACAAGCAGATCCGCCCCTGCGGCTGTTCAAGCGCCAACGCCGACCACCTCGGCCAGTCAAACGAGCCGCCGCCCAAGCCATAACGGGCTGCGAGTGACGAGCCAAAAAACAGCGGCCATCAAATCTGACAAATGCAAAGGGGACGCCCAATAGCGTCCCCTTCTCTTATGCTCTGCATCGTTGGCCCTCAGTGCTTGCCCTTTATCCCCTGTGATCCCCTGTGCGCTGGCGTCCATCTCACTCAAGCCGGTTTCTCATCGCCCGCCTCCGGTGAACTGGCCGGATCCTGATACTGCTGATAGATGGCATAAAACTCGGCCTTGTTGTGCAGGGCCGCGGCGACGCAGGCGGGATCGAACTGGCTGCCGGCATGCTCCTCCAGATAGGCAAACGCCGTCTCGAACGGCCAGGGCTGCTTGTAGGGGCGCTCGCTGGTCAGGGCATCAAACACATCGGCCACCGCCACAATACGCGCCGCCAGCGGAATGGCCTCCCCCGCCAGCCCCAGCGGATAGCCGGTGCCATCGAAACGCTCGTGATGGCTGGCGATGATGTTGGTCAGCATGTCGGTGTGGTGAATGCCATCGAGGCCAAACTCGTTGATCATCAGGCTGATCATCTCCCGCCCCTTGCCGGGGTGGATCTTCATGATCTCGAACTCTTCCGGCGTCAGCTTGCCCGGCTTGAGCAAGATGGCGTCCGGCACCGCAATCTTGCCGATATCGTGCAGCTCCGAAAACAGGTAGATAAACTCCACCTCCTCATCGCTCAGGCCGCTGGCGGGGGCCAGCGTCTTGGCGATCAGCCGGGAGTAGGCGGACATCCGGTGCAGATGGTTGGCAGTCTCCTCATCCCGATAGCGACTGAACTCCCGCGCCGTGGTCAACGCCCCGCCAAGGGTCTGAATGGAGAAAAACTCCACCGCCATGATGGCCGACAGCACCTGGGCATAGACTGACAATTCGCTTCGGATCGGCTCGTTGAAATAACCCGGCTCCATCGCATCGCAAAACAGAAAGCCGAACAACTTGCTGTTAAACAGCAGCGGCTCGGTATAACTGGAGGCATAGCCCGCCGCCAGCAGCTTGCGGCTGTGCTCCGACGCGGAGCCGCGCAGGGTATCGAGATCGCCGAGCACCCGGGACTGATGGTGCTCCGCCAGATAACGCAGGGAGGGCACATCGCTCAGCTTGACCTCATACTGCACCAGCGGCGAGTGGCCCTCGGTGCTGTGGGCAAAGGTCTTGAGCTGATCCGTGTGGGGGTCATAGATCGCGATGGCCACCCGGCTCAACTTGTCAAAACGCTGCCTGAGGGTGGCGTGCACGCTCTGCATTCTCTCGCCAAATGAACTTTCCATCCCGCTCTCCATACCCCTATCACGCTATCTTGTTCGCGACTGCACCCGGTATCTCGCAGATACCGTGATGGGAGTATAGTGACACCCGCCCCCGCGCTCCCCTTAGTTGATATGAAAATCAACAAAGTGGGCGTTGTGCCGCTAAGTGTGCACCCGCGCCGCAATCTCCCTACCAATGGCGCGCCATCAGGGGGCTGCGTGCACCCCAATCCTGCCCCCTCGGAGATATTGTTCGGTTCTCCCCTGCTGGCTGTATAGTTTTTGGTTAACCATTCCGGTAAAATCCGCGCCCTTAACGAGAAGCCACCTAAGAGTGATTGAGCGATGTCCAACACAAAACAGGCCCCCAAAGTAGGATTCGTCTCCCTGGGTTGCCCGAAAAACCTGGTCGATTCCGAGCGCATCCTGACCCAGCTGCGTACCGAAGGGTACGACGTGGTGCCCAGCTATGACGATGCCGAGCTGGTTGTCGTCAACACCTGTGGCTTTATCGACAGTGCCGTGCAGGAGTCGCTCGAAGCGATCGGCGAAGCGCTGGCCGAGAACGGCAAGGTGATCGTCACCGGCTGCCTTGGCGCCAAAGAGAATCAGATCCGCGAGATCCACCCCAAAGTACTCGAGATCACCGGTCCCCACGCCTACGAAGAGGTGCTGGGTCACGTCCACAAATATGTGGCCAAACCGGAGCACAACCCCTTCACCAGTCTGGTACCGGCCCACGGCGTCAAGCTGACCCCGCGTCACTACGCCTATCTGAAGATTTCCGAAGGGTGCAACCACCGCTGCACCTTCTGCATCATCCCCTCCATGCGCGGGGATCTGGTGAGCCGTCCCATCGGCGAAGTGCTGGCTGAAGCCAAGCGCCTGAAAGAAGCGGGCGTGAAAGAGATCCTGGTGATCTCTCAGGACACCTCCGCCTACGGCGTCGATGTGAAGCACCGCACCGGTTTCTACGACGGCATGCCGATCAAAACCAACATGGTCGCCCTGTGCGAAGAGCTGGCCAAGCTCGATATCTGGGTACGTCTGCACTACGTCTACCCCTATCCGCACGTGGATGACGTCATCCCGCTGATGCGCGATGGCAAGGTTCTGCCCTACCTCGACATCCCGCTGCAGCACGCCAGTCCGCGCATCCTGAAACTGATGAAGCGCCCGGGTACCGTCGAGCGCACTCTGGAGCGGATCCAGAAGTGGCGCGAGATCTGCCCCGAGATCACCCTGCGCTCCACCTTTATCGTCGGCTTCCCCGGCGAGACCGAAGAAGATTTCCAGATGCTGCTGGACTTCATCGACAAGGCGGAGCTGGATCGGGTCGGCTGCTTCAAATACAGCCCGGTCGAAGGAGCGCTGGCCAATGAGCTGCCGGATCCGGTACCGGAAGAGGTACAGGAAGAGCGCTTCCAGCGCTTTATGGAGCTGCAACAGCAGGTCTCCATCCGCAAGCTGGCCCGCAAAGTGGGTCAGGAGATGACCGTTATCATCGACGAAGTGGATGAAGAGGGCGCCACTGGCCGCTCCTTCGCCGATGCGCCGGAGATCGACGGTCTGGTCTACCTCAACGGCGAAACCGGCCTCAAGCCGGGGGACATGGTCAAGGTGCGGATCGACGAATCCGACGAATATGACCTGTGGGCCAGCCTGATCGGCTAAGCCCGCCATGGGTAAACACGCCGCGCGTTGAGCCGATAGCGTTCAACGTAACTAAACAAAAAGCGCCTGATGGCGCTTTTTGTTTAACAACTATTGGCGATAAACCGCTACCCAAGGTCGTGCAGCGCCTTGCCAAGGGGCGCCGTGAGGCGCAAGTCAGAGAAACGGACCGCCAACCCCTGCCGCTCCGGGGTGCAACACATCACCCCGATAAAGCAGCGCTCGCTGGGCGGGAACGGAGCGAGGCGCAGCAGCGGCCACACCTTGCCATCGGTGGAGTATTGCAGGCGCAGACAGTCCGCCAGCCGGGTCAGCCGCAGCCAGAAACGGCGCGGATTGCCGCTGAAAATGCCGGTGGCCCAGTCAGAGCGCGGATTGGTCAGCACGCTGCCGATCATCGGCTGATCGTCGTTGTACTCGATGCCAGCCTTGAGCCAGTGTGCTTCGTCTTGCAGCAACATCAGTCCCGCCTGATCGTAGAGGGTGGAAAACTCCCCCTCGACGCAGACCTGAAAGGTAAACTCACCCGCCACCTCACAGCCATAGACATGACCGCTGTGGCGCTCGAAGCCATACCAGGTGCTGCGCCAAAAATCGGTCTGCTTGTCTGTCACCACCTGCAAGCCGTCGCTGCTCTGGTGCCACTCGGTTGGCTCATTGAGCCAGCGCCATTCCGTCCCTTCCATCATCCTGCTCTACTCCTTTTGTCCCGCGAATGATCCCGTCATAGCCCGCATGCAGCGAGCCGGTCACAGCCTCCAGCCGGACCACCGCTGCCAGCCTGTTTATCAAAGGGAGTCAATAGTGTCGCAATCATGACTGGCGAGCAAGAAAAAGGGGGAGCCATGCTCCCCCGTTGCCAACCTTGCTACCGTTACTTGCCCTGCTTGAACAGCATGGCGCTGTATTTGCTCTCTTTGGTGCGCGGAAAGTAGCGATCCTGATAACACTGCTTTTCGCTGCTCTCGCAGTGCACTTTATTGCTCAGGGTGTAACTGCCCATATCGACCCCATCAATCGAGCCAAAAGTCTTCATCAGCTTGGCCTGCGCCTTGTCGCCAAGATGGATCCGGGTCAACCCCATGGAGATCCCCTGACTATCGGCACAAAACCCCGCCTTCTTGTCGCACAACACACCCGACTCGGGGGAGAAAACCGCAGGGGCGGCCTGGGCAGCCCCCGTCAGCAGCAGCGCTGCCAGCACTACAGATACGTTTGCCATTTAACTCTCTTGAACCACCTGATAAATCAGCGCGTGAATTTATCACTCTCACCCGTTGGCCACCAGTTGCCCTGCCTTGCATCCTGTCTGCTCGCCTGAGCGGCGTTGGCGAGTCTGGCCACTGCTATTGCCAGTGATATAACACGCGATTACTCATCTTCTATATGAATTTCATGAGTAATCTCTGCCGTTTTCCCTAACATAATCGAAACACAGCAATACTTTTCAGCAGATAAACTCACCGCTCTCTCGACATGCTTTCTGGAGAGCTCCTTACCTTTAAAGTGATAAATCACTTTAATTGCGGTGAATATCTTGGGGTCTGCTTGTTCACGGACACTCTCGACATTGACTCGCAGCGAGGTAACCTGCTGTTTGGCTTTCTTTAAAATATTCAACACATCAATGCCGGTACAACTGCCAACCCCCATCAACAGTAATTCCATGGGCGAGGAACCACGGTTGTTGCCACCCTTATCCACCGGAGCATCAATGACCACCCCATGACCGCTGTCAGCGGTCGCAACAAAGGTCATGTTTTCGAGCCAGGTAATTTCTGCATTCATTATTAACTTCTCCGTCATTCTTGCCAGTAATTCGTTTTTATAAACTACGGGTGGTGTGGCACACCCTGTAGGGTTACATCTGGTTTAGTTGAAAATGCAATCCGGCATCCGGCCCCAGATTAAAACCAAGGGAAAACCAGATAATCAAGAGGATGGTCCAACCCGCCAGGAAGGCCACCGAATAAGGGATCATCATGGCCACTACCGAGCCGACACCTAATTTAGGATTGTACTTTTGGCAAAACGCAACAATCAGGGGAAACAGTGGCATGGTCGGCGCAATGATATTGGTTACCGAGTCACCAATGCGATAGGCAACCTGAGTCAATTCGGGTGACAAGCCAAGCAACATAAACATGGGGACAAAAATCGGCGCCATGATAGCCCACTTGGCCGAATCAACCGCAATTAACAAATTGAGGCATGCCGTCAAGAGTACCAGCGCCAAAATCAGCCAGATGCCAGTCAAGCCGGTGGCCTGCAAGCCATTGGCACCTTTAATGGCCAGAATAATGCCCAGATTGGAATAGCTAAAGTAGGCAATGAACTGTGCCGCAAAAAATATTAATACCAAGAATCCTGCCAGTTGGGTGATCGACTGGGTCATGGTGTTGGCAATGTCATTGGCGCTTTTAAACTTTCTGGAGACATAACCAAAGGTGACACCCCACACGGCAAAGCCTAACCCGATTAACACGATCAGGTTTTTCATCAAAGGTGAATCGGTTAGTCCACCGGTGGCGGCACTCCTCAGCAACGAGTTGGCAGGCAAAAATGCCAACACAATCAATGCAATATAGCCGAGCACAGCCAGAGTTGACATTTTCAGCGCGAATATATCCCGCCTGGTTATTTCTTCTCCAGCATTGTCGGTTGCCTGATAGTCCCCCAATCTTGGTTCAATAATTTTATCGGTCACCAATGTGCCAACCAGGGTAATCAGGAAGGTAGACACAATCATAAAATACCAGTTGGAGGTGGCCTGCACACTGTAGCCATGCTCAATCACCCTGGCCGCAGCGGTTGAAATACCGGCAAAGGTGGCATCGGTCGCACCGATCAACAGGTTGGCACTCCATCCCCCGGACACCCCGGCAAATGCAGCCGCCAGACCGGCAATCGGGTGACGACCGAATTGCAAAAAGATCAAACCGGCGAGGGGAACCAGCACGATATACCCCACCGCAGAGGCAATATTTGAAAAAATACCCAATAGCACAATGACGCTGGTGATCATGGTTCTGGGGGTAATGGTGACCAGATATGAAAGCAGGATGCGCAGCAAACCTGATCCTTCAGCGATCCCCACCCCGAGCATCATGAAAAAGACCGTACCAAGCGGAAAGAAGCCGGTAAAATTGCTCAGGGTGTTATTCAACATAAACAGCAGGCCATCTTTGTCGAGCAGACTTTTGGCCGTAATGAGCGTATGCGTCACCGCCCCACTCTCTATTTTTTCAAGCGCAACCTGCACGTTCAGAGCACTCAGCAGTGCAGATGTGATGACAGTCACAACCATCAACCAGATAAATATCATAAATGGGGGTGGAAATTTATTACCAAGTCGCTCAATATGGTCCAGCGAGCGATTTAACAGAGATGGGTTTATTTTCATTTTAATAGCCGTGAGATGTATTGAAATACAAAAAAGACGGTCATCGTATCGGCATTATATTTTTTTGATAAATTATATTTTGATCTATGCTTATAATGTTCCGCTAGATATATTTATGCTTTCTGTCAAATGTCGATTAAAAAACCAACGCCAATAACCCTATTACGGGATGGTTTTACTCTCCCTATCTCCCCCTATTTATTGACAGCAACAGCGCGCAAGCCAAATACCAGCCATCATTTATTGCACCAGTGTCGGAAATCCGGAACCGTCATTTTTTTCTAACCCACCGCGGCTCGGCCACAATTTCTTGAGCCAGCGCAAAAATTCAATCATTACTGACGGTTAAGTCACTTTTTGACTGGTGAGAGCAGATTCGATTGGCTTAACATAGTCATCCGGTGCCTATTGCTGCGATGGGCTGCTGCCCGCGCTGGTCAATGGAGCATATTGGAAGCTGTAATCCACGGGCGGTAGCGTGGGCTTTGCACAGTGATTGATGCATTTCGTAGGTTGGCGCTGAGCGTAGCGAAGCCCAACACGCGTGCCCTCGGTCAGTTGGTGGTTATTCGGTTGGTGGCTATTCGGAGCAACCGGACAGACCGGATACATCACCCGATACCGGAAAGGAGAACCATGCGCTATCGCCGAGCAACAACCAGCGGGGCATGTTGGTTCTTCACCGTCAACTTGGCTGACCGCAAGCAGGATCTACTGATACGTCATATCGACCTTCTGCGTGAAGTGATCCGCCACGTCAAACAGCAACACCCCTTCGAGATTATTGCCATGGTGGTGATGCCGGATCATCTCCATGCCATCTGGCAACTACCACCAGATGACAGTGACTATCCCATGCGCTGGTCTCTGATCAAGGCAGGCTTTTCACGGGGCATTGCCAAAACAGAACGAATACGGGAGAGCCGACTCAGAAAACGGGAACGCGGCATCTGGCAACGCCGTTATTGGGAGCATCTGATCCGGGATGACAAAGATCTGCAAGCCCATGTCGATTACATCCACTTCAATCCGGTCAAACATGGTTATTGTGCCAAGCCGGTCGATTGGCCTTACTCCTCCATTCATCGCCATATCGCCGCAGGATGGATAGGGCCAGATTGGGCCAGATTGGGCCATTGATAGTAACTCGGGTCGGGAATAATCGACTTGGGATGTGTTGTAGGTTGGCGCTGAGCGCAGCGAAGCCCAACAAATGAGAGATATGATTTCCAAAAAAAGATAAATTTTTACCATGCCGAAATCAACAACCAAATCGAATTTATTTTTCTCGGTAAACGTTGGGCTTCACTTCGTTCAGCACCAACCTACGAGGGTTAGCCCAACATACGTGATGAACGAAATAAAGCACAATACACGAGCTCGGATTTCCTTTTTAAAAGACAGGTGAATAAATGTTTGAGATTCTGTTATACCCTTCATCATCAGGTGAATTAGAAATAAGAACTATACAAAAAGATGGCATCACTTTATTTAGTTTGGGTGATATTGTAAAAGCCATAACAAAAGAGTCTCAGATCCTTGAGGGAAGTAATGCAACAAATCAGTCTTCTTTCTTACGAGAATCCATTTCTGCTCTAGATGACGATGAGCGGCATACAGAAATCATTGGTGGTGAACGAGGTCAAGATACTAAATATGAGCACTTTGTAACTGAGCCAGGAATATATAGGGTTGTGTCAAGAGCTAAGAGTAGTGGTGCGAAAAAATTTCAACGTTGGGTTTATCATGAGGTAATGCCAGCCTTAAGAAAGTACGGTATCTATCCAGCGCCTAAAGAAAACGATGACTCATTTATTTTGCAACTTGCAGATCAACAAGCAAAGCAATCTCAACTTCTCAGCCAATATATAAGGCAAGCTGAGTCGAAATTTAAAGAAATAGAGGATAAATTTGCCAAAAATGAAAAGCAACTTGGAGACCTTAACCAAAGGCTAACCAGTATTGAAAGTGCTAATATTCCAAGTGTGAAGTTTTATAGCGTTGAGGACTCATTTAAAGGGTTATCCCTAGATAATACCAACTTAATTTATGTCATCGCACTTTGTGAAAAAATATGTGCCGAGAAAAACATTGCCTATTTACCATCAGTCAACAGTATAAGAACAGAGCAAAAATTCACACCGGATGTTATAGAACTTGCTTTAAACTATGCTAGATTAATATAACATGCTTATCTATTATCTATAAGTAACATACACTTTATATCTACGAACTTCAACTTACGAGATAGAAACGGATGCCAAACGATTCCAAGAAACGGTAAGCGTCCATGTTAATTAATAGAACTAAAGAGAATTAGATGGACATTAAAAGCTTTTCTTTAGAATCTCATAAAAATAAAATTTATGACCATAGGACAAAGAAATATTTTGAGGAAGTATACAAGTGCTATGCGAATGGATGTTATAGATCAGCCACTGTCATGCTGTGGTCAGTCGTAGTCTGTGATATAATTTTCAAACTGCAGGAATTGCGAGATCTTCATAGTGATACAACCGCCGAAAAAATATTGCTTGAGATTGAAACACTACAAAAAGACGATCCTTATTCTCCAAAATGGGAAAAAGAACTTATAAAGAAGGTTTTTGAGAGGACACAACTCCTAGATACAGCCTCAAATCATAAAGTAATGCTTATTCAAGATCACCGCCATCTATCTGCACATCCCGTTATTAGTGATGAAGATACTCTTTTTGAACCAACCCAGGAAATGATTAGAAGTGATATTAGAAATAGTATTGAGGTAATGCTGAGCAAACCCCCATTCATGTCTCAAAAAGTCCTTTCATCATTTCTACTGGACCTAGAAAAAGTAAAAAATCTATTCCCATCAGACACTGCACTTAATAAATACATAGAATCAAAATACCTAAAAGCAATAAACAAAGAAGTTTTGGCAAAAATTTTCAAAGGTCTTTGGAAATTCGCCTTTAGATCTGAAGACAAAAATTCAACTGATAACAGACAGATCAATACGAGAGCGCTGAAACTGATCTTTGAAAAAGAACGGCAGTTCATGATAGAGTCGATCAAAGCAGAACCTGCATATTATTCAATATATATCTAAAGACCCTGAAACGATCAAAACACTAATTGATTTTATTTCTATGGAGAAGACTATCTATGATGCACTGGAAGATTCAGCAAAAGAGTTAATAAAACCAGTATTGAAGGATGACCTATCATATTTTGGCATTGCATTTTTCCTTTTTGAAACTCCAGAAGAACATATTAAAAAACTAACAAGATGGATTTCTGAAAATTATTATAAAAAATATGGTGAAAACGGCTGTTTTTTGAATAAAAGGCATCAGGATAGGCTAAGAGATGTATGTCATGAATTTGGCTTGCTTTCTGAATACCGTGATTTTGGCATTGCATGCTTTGTAAACAGCTTTGATTTTGAACGAGCTGACTTGTACTTTGATAGATATATAGACAAAGAGATTGAACAATATTCAAAAGAACAGTTGACAACCATTTTAGATGGTGCCAATAAAAACAACCAATGTTATTGGAGGCAACGTTCTAGAATTGGCAATGATTCTATCAGGATTTTAAAAGCCGCCAAACTTAAGTTTGGCGATGATTTTGATTTCTCTATATATAGCAATCTTCCCATTGATAGAATGGAAGATGCCATAGCAGAAGATACAGGGGAGTTTTAAATCCCATAAAGAGCATTTCAATTTTTATAATACATAGTAGTAATTATCACCTGATATTAGCATCAATCCATAATTTAATTTTTACAAATTTATTACGCTCTTCCCTTGGTATCAATTTCAGACCTTTTTGAGCATGCGATAATAGGTATGCATTCCCATCACTCGGACTTAATTGGAAAAATAAAAATCCCCCGTTACCGGGGGATTTTTATTTCTACCGGTTATCTCAACTTAACGGATTAACCCACCAAAAACGCTCTTAACCTGGCAAACTCCGCTGGCAAATTAACAGAGAGCAGCGGCAGCTCGGCGTGTTTGGCGAGCGGGCCGGGCAGCGGTACATCGAGATTGAGGATCTCGTCCACCGACGCCTTGAACTTGGCGGGATGGGCGGTGCACAGGAACACCCCCACTTCGTCCTCAGCCAGCTGTTCCCCCAGCAGATCCCAGGCAATGGCGCCGTGGGGTTCGCACAGGTAGTCCAGCTGGTGCAGACGTTTAAGGGCAGCGCGAGTCTGAGCGTCGTTACGCATGCCGGAGCCCAAGGTTTCCAGCGCCCAGCCCTTGCGGCGGCACAGCTCTTCTACTCGTGGCCAGTTGTTGGGGCGGCTGACATCCATGGCGTTCGACAGGGTTGCCACTGTCTGGTGCGGCTCCCACTGACCGGTTTTCAGGTAACGCGGCACGGTATCGTTGGCGTTGGTGGCGGCGATAAAGCGCTTCACCGGCAGCCCCAGCGCCTTGGCGATGAGGCCCGCAGTGAGGTTGCCAAAGTTGCCGGACGGCACGCTGATGACCGCCTTGGCGCGGGAGGCTTTCGGCAACTGGGCCACCGCTTCGAAGTAGTAGCAAACCTGCGCCAGCAGACGGCTGATATTGATGGAGTTGGCGGAGTTGAGGCCAATGGCCTTTTTCAGCTCTTCATCGTCAAAGGCCTGTTTTACCAGCGCCTGACAGGCATCGAAGTCGCCGTCGATGGCGATGGTGCGGATATTGCCGCCAAGGGTGCAGAAGAGCCTCTCCTGCAAGGGGCTGATCTTGCCCTTGGGATAGAGAATGACCACTTCGATCCCCTCCAGCCCGTAGAAGGCGTGGGCCACAGCTGCGCCGGTGTCGCCCGAGGTGGCAGTGAGGATGGTGATCTTGTCGTTGGTTCTGAAGGCCGCAAGGCACTGGGCCATAAAGCGACCGCCGAAATCCTTGAACGCCAGGGTCGGGCCGTGGAATAGCTCAAGGGCATAGGTGCCATCCTTGAGTTTCACCAGCGGCGCCGGGAAGGTGAAGGCGGCGTTAATCAGCTCGCTCACCTTGGCGGCGGGCACTTCATCCCCCAACAGGTGGCTCAGGATGCGGGCAGAGCGTTCGGCCAGCGGCAGATCCAGCAGGGCATCCACATCGGCGAGCGGTTCGAGTTGTTCGGGGAAGAAGAGCCCCTGTTCGCGACCCAAGCCCTGACGCACCGCCTGCGCGAAGCTCACCTGTTCGCTGTTGTCCTTGATGTTGTAGAGATTCATAGCTCGCTTCCTGTTACCCGTGCCCCGGCCATGTCCAGTTTGCAGACCCGGGCAAATCCATCTTCGTTCTGCACGAAATGTGCTTCCATCCAATCCTTCATTCGCTCGGCCTGCGCCAGCTCCTTCATCACCACAAACACGGTGGGACCGGAGCCGGAGATGCCGGTAGCCAGCGCCCCGTTCTGGGCCGCCTGGGCCCGCACCTCGGCAAAGCCTTCAATCAACGCCGCGCGGTAGGGTTCGGCAATCACGTCTTTCAAAACGCTCGCCGCCAAGCCTTCCTGCCCGGTGTAGCTGGCATGAACAAAGGCAGCCAGGCGGCGACCGTAGGTGAGGCAATCCTGACGGCGATATTGGGCTGGCAGGATAGCGCGGGCCGCGGCGGTCGAAACAACAGTGCCCGGATAGCAGACCACCCAGTACCACTGCTCAAACACCGGAATGCCCTGGCTGATGACACCGTGCTCTTCCAGCACCAGCTGCATGCCGCCCAGATAACAGGGGGCCACGTTGTCGTAGTGGACGGAGCCGGAGATGCGCCCCTCCATCTCCCCCATCAACAGCACCATGTCGTGCTCATTGAGCGGTGCGCCGTGAAAGGCGTTGAGCCCCTCCAGCGCCGCCACCACGCTGCAGGCGCTGGAACCCAGACCCGAGCCGACCGGCAGGTTCTTCTCCAGCACCATTTCGAGCGGCTTGAGTGTCAGGCCGCGCTTCTCCAGCGTCTCGCCATAGGCAACCCAGCAGTCGTAGAGGATATTCTTTTTCGGATCGTCCGGCAGCTTGTGGGCGTAGCGGCCCACGGATGAGAGCGCAAACGGCACGTCAGCGGCTTTCACCTGCACCCGATCGCCGAGCAGGGAGCCATCCACGGGGGCGAGCGCCGCCCCCAGTACATCGAATCCCACGCTCAGGTTGGCGCTGGAGGCGGGGGCATAGGCGACGACGCTGCCGCCTTCAGTCATATAAGAGGGGTACATGTCTGAACTCATGCTTATAGCTCCTGCTTCCAGTTCTGGGTGCGCAGCACGTCGGCAAAGACGCCCGCCGCGGTCACTTCGGTACCGGCGCCATAGCCACGCAGCACCAGCGGGATCGGCTGGTAGTAGGTGGAGAAGAAGGCGAGCGCGTTCTCCCCGTCTTTGACCTTGAACAGCGGCTCGTCGGCACCGACCGCCTTGATGGCGACCTTGCACTTGCCACCTTCAATCGACCCCACATAGCGCAGCACCTTGCCTTCACGCTGGGCCGCGGCGAACTGGTCGCGGAACCAGCCGTCAGCCTCCGGCAGGCGGGCCATAAAGGCTTCTACGTCGCCGCTGGCGTCAAAGCCCGGTGGCAGCGCCTGCTCCACCTCCACATCGGAGAGCTCCAGTGCCATGCCCGCCTCACGAGCCAGAATGAGCAGCTTGCGCGCCACATCCATGCCGTTGAGATCGTCGCGGGGATCCGGCTCGGTAAAACCGTTGCTGCGGGCGATTTGAGTCGCTTCTGAGAACGCCATCCCCTCATCCAGCTTGCCGAAGATAAAGGAGAGCGAACCGGAGAGAATGCCGTCGAAGGCACGCAGCTTGTCACCAGCCTTGATCAGATTCTGCAGGTTCTCGATAACTGGCAAACCTGCACCGACGTTGGTTTCATACAGGAACTTGCGACGAGTCTGGCGGGCGGTGCGACGCAGCGCCTTGTAATACTCGAACGATCCGGTGTTGGCCTTCTTGTTCGGAGTGACCACATGGAAACCGGCGGCCAGGAAGTCGGCATACTGGACGGCCACCGCCTCGGAGGAGGTGCAGTCGACGATCACCGGGTTGATGATGTGACTATCTTCCACCAACTTTTTCACCCCTTCCAGCGAGAAGCTGTCACGGGCCTCGACCAGCTGTTCGCGCCAGTTGGCGAGGTTCAGACCATCCTTGTTGACCGCCATCTGGCGGCTGTTGGCGATGGCAACGACCCGCAGGCCAGTGCCCTGCTCGGCCAGCACCGGCTGCTGGCGGGCAATCTGATCCACCAGCGCGGCACCGACGCCGCCGACCCCGACCACGAACAGGTCGATAAAGTGCTGGCTGCCGAAGAAGTTCTGGTGGCACGCCTTGATCGCTTCCGCCACCTTGCGATCCCGCACCACCGCCGAGATGGAGCGCTCACTCGACCCTTGGGCGATGGCGACGATATTGATGGAGGCTTGCGCCAGCGAAGTGAAGAAGCGGGCCGCCATCCCTTTACTGGTGCGCATGCCGTCACCGATCAGGGAGATGATCGCCAGATCGCTGATGATATCCAGCGGCTCCAGCAGTTGGTTCTTGAACTCCAGCTCGAACTCGCGCTCCAGTACCTTGCGGGTCTTCTCCAAGTCGTAGCTGTGGATACAGAAGCTGACGCTGTACTCGGAGGATGACTGGGTGATCAGCACGATGCTGACCCCGGCGCGGGAGACGGCGGAGAAGATGCGACCGGCCATGCCGACCATCCCCTTCATGCCGGGGCCGGAGACGTTGAACATGCACATGCCGGACAAGTCGGAGATAGCCTTCACTTTCAGGTCATCGTCGCCGCTCTCGGGGCCGATCAGGGTGCCCGGCCCCTGCGGGTTGAAGCTGTTTTTGATAAGGCAGGGAATGTGGAACTGGGCCACCGGCGCGATGGTTTTCGGGTGCAGCACCTTGGCGCCGAAGTAAGAGAGCTCCATCGCCTCCTTGTAGGAGAGAGTTTTCAGCAGATAGGCATCCGGCACCAGACGGGGGTCGCAGCTGTAGCAGCCCTCGACGTCAGTCCAGATCTCGCAGCACTCGGCATCGACACAGGCAGCCAGGACGGCGGCGGAGTAGTCGGAGCCATTGCGACCCAACAGCACGGTTTCGCCCTTGTCGCTGCCGCCGGTAAAGCCCGGCATCAGGTAGAGGCATCGCTGCTTTTCTGCCACAACAGGACGTAAACCCTTGGCGGCAAAGCGCACCCGGGAGGCTTCGATATCGACGTGGGCTTCGAGGTAGCCGCCATCGGTCACCAGCAGCTCTTCCGGCACGATGAGACCCAGCTCGAGGCCACGCACCCGCAGCAACTCGTGCATAAAGGCGATGGAGAGATTCTCGCCACGGCTCAGGATGCGGGCCTGAATGTTGTCTGGGCAGAGCCCCAGCAGGCGGATGCCCTGCATCAGCCGCTCGACCTGATCCAGCTCGGCGGTGAGGCGAGCCTGCAGCGCCTTGTCATCCAGCGCCGGGTAAGCCGCCTTCAACCCGGCCAGCAGGCGGGAGAAGATACCATTCACTTCAAACAGGGTACTGCTGGCATCCATGCCACGGCTGGTCTGCTCGACCAGCGCCACCAGATGATTGGTCACCTTGGCAGGAGCAGACAGCACCAAGGCTACCTGAGACTGGCCGTGGGTATTCACCGCGATATCGGCAACCCGTAAAAAACGCTCTGCGTCGGCCAGAGATGACCCACCAAATTTCAACACTCTCATCGCTTTCTCTCCCTGTAAATCCATGAAACTCAATCTAAAAACCAATCCAACAAAAAGGCCCGTACTGGGTGGGTACGGGCCTTTTTTGATTTCTGTGCTTGTTCGTCAGCGCATCAACCGGCCCCAGTGCCACTTGTGGTGGTACCGGTAATAATGGTGGTGGTGATGACGTTGGTGAATAACTGCATGACGAACACTCGTTGATGAAACTGGCTTTTAGCAATACCGCGCCGGGCGCAGGGCTGTCAACTTAAACCTCTTTGCTACTCACGCCCAAATCGGCGGGCGAGGTCCTTGCAGAGCAGGTGAAGCATGTTCAAATCCCGCTGCGGCAGCATAGGCACCCGGTCCATCACCCATTGATGCAGTTTTTCATCCTGTGAAACTCCGAGTTCACCCAGAATTTCTGCTGTCTTGCTTTTAAGCACCCGAACCTGTCCGCTGTTATCAATATTTTCTGCTGCCGCGGTGGCACCGTCGCCATTCAGCTCATCCATCAGCTGACTCATCTCATAGGCGTAGAGCATGATCGCCTGCCCCAGATTGAGGGACGGGTAGCTCACCTTGAGCGGCAGATAGCTGATGAGATCGACCTCGGCCAGCTGCTCGTTGGAGAGCCCCGACTCCTCGCAGCCAAAGACGATGGCCACCTTGCCAAGGGATGGCTTGGCGCGGATCTGCTCGCGGATCTCCCCCGGCGTGAGGTAGTGCTGGTAACGGCCGCGCTCACGGGCAGTGGTGGCGATCACCAGATCCATGTCGGCCAGCGCCTCGGGCAGGGTGTCGAACGCTTCGGCCTGGGTCAGGATCTCCTGGGCGCCGTGAGCTACCCAGCTCGCCTCCTCCTCTTCGTGTACCCGGCTCGCCACCAGTCGCATGGCATCGAATCCCATGGTTTTCATGGCGCGGGCAGCCGCCCCCACATTCGCAGGACGGGCAGGTGCCACCAGGACAAAATAGAGCTTCATCGGGTTTCCTCACAGGCCGGACGGCCTCTCAAACAGACAGCAAACAGTCGCTAAACCATCACCAAAACAGGGGCGCAATCTACCGTTTATCCCCGAAAATTGCCACTTGAACAGACGTTTGAATGTTGCGATAGTGGCCAGATGTGTGAACAAATTACACCCAATCCTTCGCGCTATCGGCCCGACAGACCACAAGGAAGAGAGAGATGCAGCAGCCATTGGAACAGGCCGTCGCCGAGACTATCTTGCAACGCTTCGAGTCGTTTTACAGCCGGTTTCTCGAGATAACCCAGGGCAGCAAGAGCCGCTTCGAGAACAGTGACTGGCTGGGGGTACAGCTCGCCGGGCGCGAGCGTATTCGCCTCTATGACCATCATGTGGGAGCCACCGCCAGCTCCATCCGCCAGATGATGGGGGAGCACCACGCTACCCAGGAGCTGCTCAAGCGGGTCAAGGGAGCGTTCAGCGATCTGCTGCCCAAGTGCGAGAACTTCGAGGTGGCGGAGTCCTTCTTCAACTCCGTCTATCGCCGGATCTTTCGCCATCGCAATATCCGCGACGAGAACCTCTATATCCACCCCTTTGTCAGCCGTGGCGACAAGCCCGATCTCAGCGCATTACTGCGGGTCTATCGCACCGATCTGGCCCACTTGCCGCAGACCCTGAGTCAGCTGCTCGGGGATTACAGTTTCACCCTCCCCTATGAGGACAAACAGCGGGATATTGTCGACATCCACCGCCATCTTGCCGAGAACGGCCAGCAAATCCTTCATGATGAGCCGTTTGCCATCGAGCTATTGAAAGAGGTGTTCTACCGCAACAAGGGGGCCTATCTGGTGGGGTTGATCCGGGCCCGGGATCAGGTCTTCCCCTTTATCCTCCCCCTGCTCAGCACCGGTCACAGCATCTATGTGGACACGGTGATCTTCGAGCCGGATCTCGCCTCCATCGTGTTTGGTTTTGCCCGCGCCTACTTTATGGTTTATGCCCGCGAACCGGCGCTGTTTGTCGCCTTCCTGCGCCAGATCATGCCCCACAAGCCCGATTACGAGATCTACAACGCCATCGGCTGCCAGAAGCATGGCAAGACCGAGCTCTATCGCCACTACCGCCATCATCTGGCCCAGAGCCGGGATCAGTTCATCATCGCCCCCGGCATCAAGGGGATGGTGATGAGCGTGTTTACCCTCCCCTCCTACGATGTGGTGTTCAAGGTGATAAAGGATGAGTTCACCCCGCCCAAGGATGTGAGCCACGAGCAGGTGAAGGCAAAGTACCGGCTGGTCAAACAGCACGATCGGGTCGGCCGGATGGCCGATACCCAGGAGTTCACCAACTTCGAATTTCCGCTGGATCGCATCTCGCCCGAACTGCTGGCCGAGCTCAAGGTGGTGGCACCGTCGGCGCTCACCATTAGCGATGACAAGCTGGTGATCAAGCACCTCTACACCGAGCGCAAGATGATCCCCCTTAACCTCTATCTGGACAAGGCGGACGAGCAGCAGACCCGGCTCGCGCTGGAGGAGTACGGCAACGCCATCAAGCAGCTGGCGGCGGCCAACATCTTCCCTGGGGACATGCTGTTCAAGAACTTTGGCGTCACCCGGCACGGCCGGGTGGTCTTCTACGACTACGACGAGATCTGCTACATGACGGAGTGCAACTTCCGCCAGATCCCGCCGCCCCGCTACCCCGAGGATGAGTGGAGCGCCGAACCCTGGTATTCGGTGGCCCCCAACGACATCTTCCCCGAGGAGTTCGCCACCTTCCTGCTGCAAAAGCCGCAGGTGCGCGAGATCATGCTGCAGCTACACAAGGAGATGTTCGACGCCAACTACTGGAAGATGCTGCAGAGCAACATCAAGGTGGGGGTATTTGAGGATGTCTATCCCTATCGGCGCAAAAAGCGCTTCAAATACCAGCGCGGTGGCTGATACCGCATCACCAACACGAATGGCAGCAACGAAAACGGGGTGGCTAAAGCCACCCCGTTTTGCTGACCGCTGCGCGACTTAACTACCGCGACGGCGGATCACCCCTTCTTGCATGGTGCTCGCCACCAGCATGCCGTCACGGGTAAAGAACTGGCCGCGCACCAGACCGCGGCCGCCGCTGGCGCTCGGGCTGTCTACCACGTAGAGCAGCCAGTCGTCGAAGCGAAAATCCCGGTGGAACCACATGGAGTGATCGATGGTGGCCACTTGCATCCCCGGCTCCCAGTACGACACCCCGTGCGGCTGCAGCGAGGTGAGCAGGAAGTTGAAGTCGGAGGCGTAAGCCAGCAGGTATTTGTGCACCCGCAGATCGTCCGGCATCTGGCCGTTGGCCTTGAACCAGACGTGGCGTACCGGATCCTGCACCGTCGGCCGAATAGGGTCGACCAGGGTCACCGGGCGCATCTCGATGGGCTGCTCACAGAGGATCTTGTCGCGCAGGGAAGCCGGGATCAGGTTCTCGTAGGGGCGCACCAGCTCCAGCTCGCTCTTGAGCTCCTCTGGCGGGGTGATGCCGGTGGGCATCTGCGCCTGATGCTCGAAGCCATCGGCCGGCACCTGAAACGAGGCGTTGAGATAGAAGATGGGCTTGCCGCCCTGAATCGCCTTGACCCGGCGGGTGGAGACGGTCTGGCCGTCACGGATATTCTCCACGTCATAGACGATGGGACGGGTCACATCCCCCGGACGCAGGAAGTAGGAGTGAAAACTGTGAACCTGACGGCCGGTCTCGACCGTCTGCTTGGCGGCTGACAAGGCCTGCCCCATTACCTGTCCGCCAAATACGGCCCGCAGACCGAGATCCTGGCTCTGGCCCCGAAACAGGCCCTCCTCGATTTTTTCCAGCGCCAGCAACGCCAGCAGCTCATCAAGTACCTTGCTCATCGTTCACTCCTCTATCAGAGCCGCACAGGCTAACAAGCCCTCACCCGGGGTGCAATCTTTTGGCTGGTACGAAAATCTGCGCCGAATGTACAAAGGAAGCGCAATGGCCTCCCCGGTTTATTGGCAAGCAGTTAATGCTTAGTGCCGTTGCAAACACTTACCTCATCACCATCGCTCATCCAGGCACTCATCTTCAACTGGCATCGTCAAAAGCCGCGCCAGTTCTGTCATTGCCGCATCTTGGCCGGGAAGCATTCCGCTGCGATAAAGCCCGAGCGGCACATGGCGAACTCTGCCACTCGCCAAGGGCAGCGGTTGCAGCGTGCCGTCTTGCAACTCAGTCTGGATCAGGTGACACGGCAACCAGCCATAGCACAGCCCGCACCGTGTAGCATCGATAGCCGACTCGACGGTGTTCATGCGCCAACTGCGCCCAGGCATTGAGGGCTTCTCCTCAACGCTATCGTAACCACGAATTTCGGCGAAAGGATATCGTGCCAGTGCCGCTTTGGTCACTGGACGCCTGCTGGCCAACAGAGGGTGTGTAGATGATACGACCGCGATGAGACGAATATCTGCAATCCTGTCCACATCCGTCGCTTCCGGTTCGATGGTCAGAATGGCCAAATCATAAGAGTCTGCAGGCACGTCATCCACCGTTTGGCGAACAGTTTCCAATAACTGAAGCTCAGCATCCGGATAGAGATGCATGATCTGCGCAATTGCCCTGAACAGACGTTTTTTCGGGAACAACGTATCAACCAGCAGACGAATTCGCACAGCCTCACCCTGTGCTATCCCGCGCCCGCGCCGTTCGATCCGGTTCAGTTCTTCAATCAAGGGGGTGACCTCGGCAAGCAGGGCCGCTCCCGCCTCGGTCAAAAATGCGCGTCTACCACGATGTTCCAGCAACTCGACACCCACAGCATCACGCAAACGAGCGACTGCATAACTGATTGAAGACTGGCTACGGTGCAAGCGTTCTGCGGCTGGCGCAAATCCCCCCTCTTCTACGACAGCACGTAATACACCCCATTGTTCAATGGTCGATTTGGGCAACATGGTCATGCCATCTCCTGACTGAAACACCCCAATACATCAAAAAAATAGATTATTAACAACCAAAATCAGAATTTTTAATTTCAAAAAACAAAACTAATATGCTGCCTACACCAACCATGGAGACTACGTTATGAATAACGAATTCGAATCTACCAAACCGGAAGAACTGGCCAACTTTATTGGCCGTCACTTTATTTACACCTATGAAAATGGATGGCAGTACGAGCTTTACGTCAAAAACGACCGCACAATCGACTACCGCATCCATAGCGGCATGGTCGGCGGCCGCTGGGTGCGTGACCAACTCGTCCATATCGTGCGGCTGTCGGCAGAGGTCTTCAAAATCTCCTGGGATGAGCCAACAGGTACCAGTGTCAGCGTTGCCTTCAACCTCACCACTCGCAAATTGCATGGCGTGATCTTCTTTCCCCGCTGGATCGCAGAAGCGCCGCAGAAAACCGTATGTTTCCAAAATGAACATCTGGACAAGATGCAAGCCTATCGCGATGCAGGCCCAACCTATCCAAGGCTGGTTATCGACGAATTTGCCGATATCACCTTCCTTGAAGAGTGTGGTGCCAACGATGAAACGGTTATCGCCTGCGGCCCGGAAGCACTGCCGGAAGGTTACGCGTCACGACATAACTGATCACCCCTGTTCAGCCTGAGGCGACCACATCGCGGCAGGCGATCCGTCAACCTGGAGTAAAAACAAAGATGTTCAAAGTGATATGCATAAGCGCAGTGCTCACTCTGGGAATGGGTGCCCGGCAGGCAACCGCCAATAATGCTGATCTGCCTGGTTATTCAGAAGGGGCTCTGGTTATGCACGCAACGGGAAAGCGAGAGCAGATCGACCAACTCAGTGGCGTAATCTATTGCCAAGTTCATTCCACCCGATCCGTACGACAGCTACACCTCTCACTGCTGGTACCGCGGACGAGTGATCTGAAACCAGCGATCGTCTATTTCCCTGGCGGCGGATTCACCTCTGCCGATCACGAGAAATTCTTTGAAATGCGCTCAGCACTGGCTAACGCGGGTTTTGTGGTCGCTGCCGCCGAATACCGTGTCGTTCCCGACATGTTTCCCGGTTTGTTGGAAGATGGCAAAACAGCCATCCGCTACCTGCGGGCCCATGCTACCGAGTATGGTATCGATCCGGCCCGTATCGGCGTACTGGGAGATTCAGCTGGCGGCTATCTTGCACAGATGGTGGCGCTCACCAATGGTGAGCACGAGTTCGACAAGGGCGAGTATCTGGATCGCTCCTCCGATGTACAGGCGGCAGCGACCCTATATGGGATCTCGAACCTCCTCAACATCGGCGAGGGGTTTTCACCTGAGGTTCAACAATTGCACAAGTCATCATCAGCAACCGAGGCTCTACTGGTCAACGGTCCAGCCTTCCGCGATTTCGCCGGTGCACCGATCTCGGCAGATCCGGACAAAGCGCTGGCCGCCAGTCCTTTGGGACACCTCACGGGGGCCAAGCCCCCCTTTTTGATCATGCACGGAAGTGCCGACACGCTCGTCTCGCCGATACAGGGCAAACAGCTATATGAAGCCCTGCGGGCGAAAAGTAGCTCGGTAACATACGTACTGGTAGAGGACGCCGGTCATGGAGACCTGTCCTGGTATCAACAACCTGTGATTGACCGCGTTGTCACATGGTTCAAGACAACGCTAGGCGAGCCAGTCAAGGGGGTGAGCAACACGACCGATCCCGCAGCCAATCTCTGAACGTTTCGACACCCATCGTCGGAACGCCAACCAATAAAACAGGTGATTAGCACTCTGGTATGCTCGCTGAAAATAGCGATATGCCGGAGTGTGTTATACCAATCCCATTAATCATTGCGTCAATGTTGCCCAGCCGGTGAACGACAACCTGGAGTGGGCCGTTGATTTTCTGGCAAAGAACTCCCTCCGAACAAAGCAAATAAAATCCATATAAAATAGGACGTTGGTGATTCTTTTAATTGGCGCCTTTTCTTAATGCCCGGTACATGTGGCTGCACCAAATGCAACAAGGAGGCTCAATAGCCTCCTTGCTTTATTGATTGGCAACTCACTCAGACACAATCAATATCAGTTATTGCTGAACAGTGCCTTGGTGATGCCCATTTCCAATCCTCTCACTTCCGCCAGCCCTTTCAGACGGCCGATACATGAATATCCAGGATTGGTTTTCTTTTGCAGGTCATCAATCATCTGATGACCATGATCTGGCCGCATGGGGATCAACCGACCATCGCCATGTTTCAACCGACGCTGCTCTTCACGCACAATTTCCAATACCACATTATACATGTCTACATCACCATCAAGGTGAGCGGCCTCGTGGAATGTCTTGGGATTGTCCTCACGTTTGGTGGAGCGTAGATGAGTGAAATAGATACGGTCCCCGTAACGCTTAATCATATCAACCAGATCATTATCGCCACGAACACCATAAGAACCGGTGCACATGGTGATGCCATTAGTTTGACTAGGGACCCGGTTAACCAGCCATTCGATATCTTCAATGGTGGAAACAATACGCGGCAATCCCAGGATCGGGCGGGGAGGATCATCAGGGTGAACCGCCAAACGTACTCCGGACTCTTCACACACCGGCACGAGTTCATCGAGAAAATAGGCCATGTGTTCCCGCAAACACTCCTTGTCAATATCCTTGTATTTGTCCAACTGCGCCTGGAATGCTTCCAGGGTATAACCCTCTTCAGCACCAGGTAAGCCGGCAATGATATTCCGGGTGAGAGTCTCTATTTGCTCCGGGCTCATTTCATTAAAGTAGTTGAGTGCCTGTTGCTGCTCTTCCGGTGAATATTCCTGCAAAGCACCCGGACGCTTGAGGATATAGAGCTCAAAGGCAGCAAACGCAATATGGTCAAAACGCAGGGCGCGGGAACCATCCGGCATCTCGTATTCAAGATCGGTTCGGGTCCAATCCAGCACGGGCATGAAGTTATAGCAAATCGTGTCGATGCCACATGCAGCCAGATTGCGGATCGACTCTTTATAGTTAGCTATCCATTGCTGATACTGGCCAGAATGTGTCTTGATCTCTTCATGTACTGGTACACTTTCAACTACCGACCAGGTTAAACCTTTTTCTTCAATTAATGCTTTGCGAGCCAGGATCTCGTCCTTACTCCAGATTTGACCATTCGGTATATGATGCAGGGCAGTCACAATACCGGTTGCACCCGCCTGTTTGATATCATTCAAGGTTACCGGGTCATTAGGCCCATACCAGCGCCATGTTTGTTCCATTACTACCTCTTGGTTTAAATACGTTCGCTAACTTGCAAATCTGACGGGATAAGAGTCAAACAAAAATCCGTCAAACTCGGGAGCATCAACATCTGACAACGCCATCAATCGCTGTTTGACATTTTCTAAATGGGTCCACATTGCTAATTTGGCTGCAGCCGGATCTTTTTTCTGCATTGCTGACAATATTGCAACATGGTCATTCAACCACTCTTTGCGATATTCAGTACTGGCAATCCGGTCATGCAAATGCTGCCACATCGGGTTATTTTCTCGACTGACCCAAGACTTGCGCCACAATGCAACCAGCATGTTGTTATGAGTCGCTTCGGCTATTGCCAGGTGAAAATTCATATCACCCTCTTCACCTTCACCACTTTCCACATCCTGGCGCTCGGCCTCGAGTGCAATTCTCATCTTCTGGATATCTGACGGAGTCACCTGAATTGCAGCAAACTCTGCGATATTGCTCTCCAGCAAT
The DNA here is from genome assembly GCF_041929505.1 of Aeromonas sp. MdU4. Taxonomy (NCBI): domain Bacteria; kingdom Pseudomonadati; phylum Pseudomonadota; class Gammaproteobacteria; order Aeromonadales; family Aeromonadaceae; genus Aeromonas; species Aeromonas sp. MdU4. Next base: position 48,951 of record NZ_JBHFMW010000013.1, read on the forward strand.
TGTCTGGCTTGCAGCAGTTCAAATGGCCCCATCATGATGTCATTCGGGTTTGCATTCGGTTCAGAGGGGATCGCGATGACATAAATACCGGATCCTTTTTTCACCTCAACAAAACCTTCAATCTCCAGCATGATGAGCGCCTCTCTCACCACCGAACGCCCGACCCCCACCTGTTCAGCAATGTCACGTTCAGGGGGCAATCTTGTGCCGATGGCATACTTTCCTGATGCCAGCTCTTCCTTGATAAACTCACCGACTTCACGGTATTGACGTTTTACTTCGACACTCATGGCTCACTCTCAAATGGGTCGCTCTGTTTTGGGAAATGGTAAGCAACCAGCATGAATTGGTCAACCAAAGTAATCGAGATAAGTGACCACCCGCAACATGAGAGTCCATCAATGTGCTCAGTAAGCCGCTGCGGTGGCTTTTTTCATCTGGCAGTGAGCAACCGTCTGGGAAGCCGGTTCTTTGAGCAGAACCCACAACACTACGGCCCCGATAACATCGAAAATACTGAGGCTGATGAAGAAAGGGCCATAACCGATAATGGCAACCAAAGCACCCAGCACCAGCGTAAACGAAAGCTGACCAATCCATGCCGCTGAACCCGCCAGTCCGACCACTGTGGCCACTTCATTCTTTTTGAACAGATCCGCCGACATGGTGATCACCACGGTTGAAAGTGTCTGGTGAGCAAAACCGCCAACGCTCATCAGGGCAATTGCAACATAGGGATCTTTTACAATACTGACAAAACCAATTGCCAACATGAGTATCGCACCAATCGTGAAACTGGTTCTGCGGGCGTTCAGCGTCGTCATATGCAGTTTTTCCATGAAAAACTTGGCCATAAAACCACCCGCAACACAACCGAAGTCCGCCGCCAGAAATGGTAACCAGGCAAACATGGCAATCTCTTTTAACGGCAGATGCATGACCGAGGTCAAATACAACGGCATCCAGAAACTCAGTGTGCCCCATGCAGGGTCAGCCAAAAATCGAGCAATCGCCAATCCCCAGAAATTACGCTGCTTGAGGATTTCTTTTATTGCAGGTTTACCATCATTAGCAACCAGATGCTTTTCTTGGCCCTGTTCAATGTAATCCAACTCTTTTTTGGTCAGCCAGCTATGTTTGGCCGGTGAGCGATATATCAAATACCATGTAATAGCAAACAGGATTCCGACGCCACCCGTAATGATGAACGCCATCTCCGTACCTAAGCCACTGTTTTCAAAGGTAAGCATCGCCCATACAACGAGCGGCGGTGCCAGCATTGCCCCCACTGAAGTACCAGCATTGAATAATCCGCCTGCAATACCACGCTCTTTGGCCGGGAACCACTCTGCACTGGCTTTCATCCCTGCAGGAATTGCAGCAGCTTCCGTTAACCCCATCCCGCCGCGTAAAAAAGCCAAACTCACCCAACCACCGGCAAATGCATGAGCCATATTGAATAATGACCAAGCGATAGCAAATATAAAAAAACCGACCTTGAGTCCGATCATATCGATAATATAACCAGCTATCGGCTGCGCAATGGTATAACAAATTTGAAATGCGCTAACTATCCACGAGTACTCTTTCTCGGTGAAATTAAGATCACTCATTACCTGAGGCGCAGCAATACTGAGTGAACTGCGTGATAAATAATTAACAATTGTGCCCAAGCAAACCAAGGCGATGATATACCACCTCAAGTTTTTAACTTTGATGTTAATATCGAATCCTTCAACCATCAATTTAAATAAGTCAGGCCACATCAGAGTGTTCTGGCTACGGAATGGCGCCATCATCTTGAGGAGAGGATTTCAGATCAACCAACTTGATCCATTTGGTTGATCCAGATCTCAAAAAAAGACAATATTGGTCAACCAAATTAGCTTTACGCACAACCAGAAGCTAACATGCTGATACCAAAGGTGTCGTTATCAGTGTATGCCCGGTGTCATCACCTCCAGCCTGCTAGCAGACAACCAGACCAAAACCAACAACTCAGGCGAGTTGCAGAAGCTCTATGAATCGAGGCAATGACAATGAATTCCAAGCTGACTGAATTGATGTTATCTCCATACCAACGTACCGCACTGCGTAGCCGGATCGTCCACCTTGGCTTCGGCGCATTCCATCGCGCGCATCAGGCACTGATCACGCACGAAATGCTGGCTCAACATGGCGGAGACTGGGGGATCTGCGAGGTCAACCTGTTCGGTGGTGAGGAGCTGATCCGTTCGCTCAGAGCACAGGACCACCTCTACACCGTTCTGGAGAAGGGTGCCGAGAGCGTACAACCCAAAGTGATTGGTTCTGTGGTGGAGTCACTGCATCCCACCTTTGACGGCATGTCCGCCATCCTCGAGAAGATGGCAGAACCGCAAGTCGCCATTGTATCCATGACGATCACTGAAAAAGGCTATTGCGCAGACCCTGCCACCGGGCAGTTCAACCCGCAGAATCCGTTGATCCAGCACGACTTGCAGCACCCTGATGCCCCCACTTCCGCCATCGGTTGCATCGTTGCCGCCCTGCGCCTGCGCAAAGAGCGTGGCCTCCCTCCCTTTACTGTCATGTCTTGCGACAACGTGCAGGAAAATGGTCATGTTGCACGTCAGTCCATTCTGGGATTTGCCGAACTACTCGATGGAGAGCTGGCATCCTGGATCCGTGAACAGGTCACCTTCCCTTGCACCATGGTCGACCGCATCGTACCTGCTGCCACCCCAGAGACGCTGGCAGAGATTGAGCAAGCCATCGGTGTTTATGACCCCTGTGGCATCGCCTGCGAGCCGTTCCGGCAATGGGTAATTGAAGATAATTTCGTCAATGGCCGCCCCGACTGGGATCTGGCTGGTGCCGAATTTGTCAGCAATGTCGTGCCCTTTGAAGAGATGAAATTGCGCATGCTGAACGGCAGCCACTCATTTCTCGCCTATCTCGGCTACCTCGGCGGCTATGCCCATATCGCAGACACCATGACGAACCCGGCCTACCGCCAGGCTGCACTTGCCCTGATGCTCAATGAACAGGCGCCGACCCTGAACATGCCTGTTGGTACGGATCTCGATGGCTATGCCCAACAACTGATCGCTCGTTTCACCAACCCCTCGCTCAAGCACCAGACCTGGCAAATCGCCATGGATGGCAGTCAAAAGCTGCCACAGCGTATGGTCGACTCCGTCCTCTTCCATCTGAAGAACGGCAGTGATTACCGGCATCTGGCATTGGGCATTGCCGGATGGATGCGTTATGTCAGCGGTGAGGGAGAAAACGGTGAGGTGATCGATGTCCGGGATCCCCTGCTCAACCGCTTCCAGGCGATCTATGCAGAGCACGGTCTCAGCTGCAACGTGGTCAAACCGTTGCTGGCCATTGAAGCCATCTTTGGCCCGGAACTGCCGCAACAGGGTGCTTTTGTCGATGCGGTCACTCGAGCCTATCAAGGGCTGCTTGACCACGGCGCCCGTCACTGCGTCGCTGCGCTCTAATCACCATATCTGGCAACGACCGGGCCAAGGGAGAAATAAATGAAGTCTTTCCTGTGTAAGGATTTTCTGTTGAACAGCGAGGCAGCACGTCATCTCTATCATGACTATGCCGCCGATATGCCTATCTATGACTACCACTGCCATCTCAATCCACGGGAGATTGCCGAAGATCGCCGATTCGATGATCTTGGCCAGATCTGGCTGGAGGGCGACCATTACAAATGGCGAGCCATGCGCAGCGCCGGTATCCCGGAGGCACTGATCACCGGCAAAAACAGCAGCAGTCGTGACAAGTTCAATGCGTGGGCACAGACAGTTCCGCAAACGCTGGGTAACCCTCTCTATCACTGGACCCATCTCGAACTGCGCCGCCCCTTCGGTCTGGAGGGTATCGCCCTGGCGCCAAATACCGCCGACAAGGTATGGGATCACTGCAACGAACTGCTCACCACCCCGGCCTTCTCCGCCCGCGGTTTGATGCAGCAGATGAATGTCCGCATGGTCGGTACCACCGATGATCCGGTGGATTCACTTATCTATCATCGCCAGATTGCCGAGGACCCCGGTTTTGCTATCGAGGTGCTCCCCAGCTGGCGCCCCGACAAGGTATTCAAGATCGAGCAAGCCGGTTTTGCTGACTACATTGGGGCATTGGGAGCCGCCGCCGATGTCGACATTGCTACCTTTGCCGACTTGCTGACCGCGCTGGAACGGCGCCTTGAACACTTCGCCCAGCATGGCTGCCGCGCAGCGGATCACGGTATCGAAGTGGTGCGTTATGCACCTGTTCCCTCCGATGCGACCCTGACTCAGCTGCTCCAGCGCCGACTGGCCGGAGAGGTGCTGGACGAATCGCAGATTGCCGCCTTCTCCACTGCCGTTCAGGTATGGCTCGGCCGTCAATACGCCAAGCGAGGCTGGGTGATGCAGTTGCATCTGGGCGCACAGCGTAATAACAACAGCCGCATGTTCACCCTGCTTGGCGCAGACTGTGGCTTCGATTCTATCGGAGACAAGCCGTTTGCCTGGGAGCTTGCTCATCTGCTGGATGAGATGGATCAAACCGATGAGCTGCCCAAGACCATCCTCTATTGCCTCAACCCTCGTGATAACGAGGTGCTAGCAACCATGGCGGGCAACTTCCAGGGGGGAGGAATTGCAGGCAAGATCCAGTTCGGCTCAGGCTGGTGGTTCAACGATCAGAAAGATGGCATGCAGCGCCAGCTGGAGCAGCTCTCTCAACTCGGTCTGCTCAGCCAGTTTGTCGGCATGTTGACCGACTCCCGCAGCTTCCTCTCCTACACTCGCCACGAATATTTCCGCCGCATTTTGTGCGACATGGTGGGGCGCTGGATCGAACAGGGTGAAATCCCCAGTGATCTGCAGCTGTCCGGGAAAATGATCCAGGATATCTGCTATCACAATGCAGCCCGCTACTTTCAGCTGCCAGGAGCCCGGGGATGAAACGAATTGCCCTGCTCGGGGAGTGCATGATTGAACTCAATGGCACGCCTTTTGGCGACATGCAGCAAGCATTTGGGGGCGATACCCTCAATACCGCCATCTATCTCGCGCGAGCCTCCCAACCCACCGATATTCAGGTGAGCTATCTGACCGCCATGGGCCAAGACCCTCTCAGCCAGCAAATCATCGCGCGCTGGCAACAGGCCGGGATCGACACCAGCGCGGTGCTCATCGATCAACAGCGTCATCCCGGCCTCTATCTTATCCAGCTTGATGAGCACGGCGAGCGCACCTTCCTCTACTGGCGCAACGATTCGGCTGCCCGTTACCTGATGCAGCACCCGCAGTTGCCACAGCTCAAGCAGGCCGTCAGCGACGTGGATGCGCTCTATCTCAGCGGCATTTCGCTGGCGATCCTGCCAACGGCAGATCGGCAGGCGCTGCTGCTGTGGCTGGCTGAACTGCACCGGGCGGGCGTGGCGATCATCTTTGACAGCAACTATCGCCCCGCCCTGTGGCAGAGTCCGGCCGACGCCCGGGCCTGTTACCAGCAACTGCTGGCCATCACTACGCTGGCCCTGGTCACCGACGACGATGAGCAGGCCCTGTGGGGGGACGAGGATGTGGCCCAGACCCTGCAGCGCCTCAAGGCGGCCGGGGTGCAGCAGGCGGTGGTCAAACAGGGGGCGGCTGGCTGCTGTTACCAGGCCCTGCAAACCGGGCAACCCGCTATCACTATCCCTACTCAAGCGGTCAGCAAGGTGGTGGATACCACCTCGGCCGGTGACTCCTTCAATGCCGGTTTTCTGGCTGGCTACCTGCAAGGACGGGCGATCGACGAGTGCGCCCGCATGGGCCACCGACTGGCGGGGATCGTCATTCAGCACAAGGGGGCAATTATTCCGGAAAGTGCCACCCGCAGTGTCACCGACAGCTTCATCAAACCGGCATCACACTAAACGAGGTCAACCGAATGTCATCCATTACTGAACAACTGCAAGCCCTGAAAGTGATCCCGGTGATCGCCATCGAGCAGGCTGAAGACATCATTCCACTGGGGGCGGCGCTGGCCAATAACGGCCTGCCGGTTGCCGAGATCACCTTCCGCTCCGCTGCTGCGGTCGAGGCGATCCGGCTGCTGCGCCAGAGTCAGCCAGAGATGCTGATTGGCGCGGGCACCGTGCTCAACCGCGAGCAGGTGATCGCAGCCAAAGAGGCGGGCGCCACCTTTATCGTCTCCCCCGGCTTTAACCCCAATACGGTCAAGGCCTGTCAGGAGCTGAACATCCCGATCATCCCGGGGGTCAATAACCCCAGCACCATTGAAGCGGCGCTGGAGATGGGGCTGACAACGCTGAAGTTCTTCCCGGCCGAAGCATCGGGTGGTAGTGCGATGATCAAGGCGCTGCTGGCACCTTATACCCAGATCACGCTGATGCCCACCGGCGGGATCTCGACTCACAATATCAATGAATATCTGGCGATCCCGCGGGTCATCGCGTGTGGTGGCTCCTGGATGGTCGACAAGAAACTGATCGCAGAGAAACAGTGGGAAGAGATCGGCCGACTCACTCGTGAAGCGGTGGCACAGGTCCAATAATATTGCCGCCAGGCAACGCGCTGACAAAAAAGGCCCGCACCAGATGGTGCGGGCCTTTCTATTGGCCGACTGCGCGCCCTTTGACGGCACGCAGTTCGCAACGGGTTGTCGGCCTACTTGCTGCCGGTACCTGAGTTGCGGGTGGAGGCTTGCGGCTTGCGACGGGCGGTGGTAGCGCGAGCGCGGGGCTCTTTGCCCTGCATCTCTTTGTGACGCTGTACGGCGCGACGGATCTGGGCGGCCTGCTTGTGACGACTGGTTTTGCCATCCTGCTGCAGGTCGACCTTGGATTCGGTCTCCGGCGGCAGGTTGACCAGACCGCGCAGGTAGTTCACTTCCGGCAGTTTCAGCTCTTGCCAGCCACCGCGCGGGATGCCGCGATCCAGCTTGACGTCGCCGTAGCGGATACGCATCAGGCGGCTTACCTGCACTTCCTGGGATTCCCACAGGCGGCGCACTTCACGGTTGCGACCTTCGGTCAGGGTGACGTTGAACCACTGGTTCAGACCCTCACCGCCAGCCGGTTTGATCTTGTTGAACTTGGCGGTGCCATCTTCCAGCTGAACGCCCTTGCGCAGACGCTGCAGCATGGCTTCGGTGATTTCGCCAAAGACACGGACCGCGTATTCCCGCTCCACTTCGTGGCTCGGGTGCATCAGACGGTTGGCCAGCTCACCGTCGGTGGTGAATAGCAACAGACCGGAGGTGTTGACGTCGAGGCGGCCGACCGCGATCCAACGGGCACCTTCCATCTTGGGCAGACGATCAAACACGGTGGGACGACCTTCCGGATCGTGACGGGTACACATCTCCCCTTCCGGCTTGTGATAAGCCAGTACGCGGCAGATGACCTCTTCCGCGGCACGGGTCTTGATCTGGTGACCATCCACCCGGATCACGGCGTTCACTTCGACGCGATCCCCCAGTGTGGCGACCTTGCCATCCACACTGACCCGACCTGCGGTGATCAGGGCCTCCATCTCACGACGGGAGCCGTGACCCGCGCGGGCCAACACTTTTTGCAGTTTTTCACTCATCGGGGTTACCTGATTGTTGATCGCTGCCCATTCGTACAAAGGGCAACGGGGTTAACTGTAGCGAACGCCAGTTGCGACACTCACTACGGTTGAAAAATATACATTCCGGTGACATCGGCACGATTGGCGCCATTCACCGGGCATCGCTCTCCCCGTCCACCGCCGAGGGCAACAGGGGTTGCAGCTCCGGATCCAGCTCGGGGAGCTGCTCCAGACTCTGCAGATTAAAGTAATCCAGAAACTCTCTGGTGGTGGCGAGCAATTCAGGGCGACCGGCCACCTCTTTGTGGCCGATGCTGCGCACCCAGCCACGCTCTTTCAGGGTATTCACTATCTGGCTCGACACCGCCACCCCGCGGATCGCTTCGATCTCGGCCCGGGTGATGGGTTGCCGATAGGTAATCAGGGTCAGCGTCTCCATCACGGCGCGGGAATAACGCGGCGCCCGCTCGCTCCAAAGCCTTGCGAGCTCTTCGGCATACTCCTGACGCGCCTGAAAGCGCCAGCCGGAGGCGACCTCTTTGAGTTCGACGCCCCGTTCGCTGTAATCTTGCCTGATCTCGGCCAACAGCAGCTGAACATAGCGACTGGTCACCGGATAATCGGCCAGCACGCTGCTTTTCAGCTCGCTGACATTGAGCGGACGACCGGCCACGAACAGCGCAGCCTCGATCAGGGTCTTGAGTCGTTCAGTGGGCAGCGCCACGGTTGCCCTCCTCGCTCTGCTCGGCCAAGGCGAAATGCACTGTGCCCCAGGGGTTCTGGCTGCAACGAAACAGACGGGATGCACGCTCAATGGGTCTGTTCACGTTTCTCACTCTCTTCTGCAGCCAATGCAAAATGGATTGGGCCGAGTGGTTCTGCCTGCAGGATCCAGATCAGCTGCTCCTTGCACAGCTCCAGCAGGGCCAGAAACGTCACCAATACCCCCATGCGCCCCTCTTCAGCGCGCAGCACCTGCTCAAGACGCAGGGTCTGCCCCAACGTGAGCATGGCGAGGATCTCCGCCATGCGCACCCGAGTCGGGATCTGTTCGCGACGGATCTGGTGATGTTCGAAATGAGTCGCGCGTTTTACCACACTTTGCATGTAAAGGGCGAGCTCAACCAGCGAAACATCGGGCGCCAGTGGTTTGAGAGCGCCAAAATCGGGGGGCAAGGCGGTAGCGATAAAGATCTCCCGCTCCACTCGTGGCAAGGCATTGAGGCGCTCGCCCCCCACCTTGAACCGCTCATACTCCTGCAAGCGGCGAATAAGAGTGACACGGGGATCTTCCCCCTCCTCTTCATCCTCCAGCTCCGGGGCCTTGGGCAGCAGCAACCGAGATTTGATCTCGGCCAGCCAGGCCGCCATCAGCAGATATTCCGCCGCCAGCTCAAGATTGAGCCCGCGCATCAGCTCCACATACTCCATGTACTGGGCAGTGATCTGCAGGATCGGCAGATTGAGAATATCGAGCTGCTGACGCCGGATGAGGTAGAGCAGCAGATCGAGCGGTCCCTCGAAGGTATCGAGGAATACCTCCAGCGCATCGGGCGGGATGAACAAATCCTGGGGCAGCTCATGATAGGGCTGCCCCAGGACTTTCGCGATGGGTGGCGTGGCGCCAGCCCCCGTCTCGGCAGAAGGGAGAGTCACCGGTTCAGCGACATCACTCAAACGGAGTCGGATCCCCGGCACCGCGACGACGCAACACCGGCTCGTCGTCAGAGAAATCGACGACTGTGGTGGGCTGCTCGCCCAGATAACCGCCGTTGACCACCAGATCGATCTGCTTGCCCAGCTTGTCGAAGATCTCTTCCGGGTCGAACTCGGCCATCTCGGAATCCGGCAGGATCAGGGTGGTGGAGAGCAGCGGCTCACCGAGGGCTTCCAGCAGCGCCTGGGCAATCTTGTTGTCCGGCACCCGGATACCGATGGTCTTCTTCTTCTCGTTCATCAGGCGGCGCGGCACTTCTTTGGTCGCCTTGAAGATGAAGGTGTAGGCGCCCGGGGTGTTGTTCTTGATCAGGCGAAACGCGCCGTTGTCCACCTTGGCGTAGGTGGCAATCTCGGAGAGATCACGGCAGACCAGGGTGAAGTCGTGGGTCGCGTCGAGACGACGGATGCGACAGATGCGCTCCAGCGCCCCCTTGTCACCCATCTGGCAACCCAGCGCATAGCCAGAGTCGGTCGGATAGACGATGACGCCACCATTCTGGATGATCTGTACCGCCTGACCGATCAGGCGGGCCTGGGGATTTTCCGGATGTACGTAAAAATGCTGACTCATAGCTTGTTCTCGCAATGGGGGCAGCAATACCTGCCCGCTCGTATGGTCACGGGTCAAAAACCCATGACACTACCTTAACCTGTTTGTGGCCGCTTCGCTGGCTCTGTTGTTAGCGACTCGCCAGCAGCTCGGCATGCTGCTCGTTGCTCAACCCGAAATGAGCGGGATAGGCCAGCCAGACCGGCATCCCCTCTTTGGGCAGCCAGAGGTGGCGCCCCAACTCGGTCCAGTTGGAGGGGAAATGAAAATCAGACCCCACCGAAATATAGAGATCGTGATCTTTCGCCCACTGGCCCAGATTGGCCCGCTCCTGCGGGCTCTGCTGGGGCAATGACACCTCCATGGCATCGCCACCCGCCGCCTTGAAGGCCACCAGCAACCGCTTGATCCACTTGGCGGTGAGATCGTAACGGCTGGGATGGGCCAGCACCGCCAGCCCACCGGCGGCATGAATGGCAGTGATCGCCTCGCTCATCTCGGGCCACTCGGCCGGAGCATACCCCTTGTTACCCCTGCTCAGGTACTTTTTGAATACCTTTTGCATACTGTCGACCACCCCGCGCGCCACCAGCACCCGAGCGAAATGGGCACGGGTCACCGCCGCGTCACCGGCCAACGCCTTGGCCTCTTCATAAGTGCCGGGGATAAGGCACTTCTCCAGACGGCGACCGATCTCCTGCGCGCGCGCCTCGCGACGGGACAGCTGACCCGCCAGAAAATCGGTCAGCTGCACATTTTTTTCATCCACGCCCAGCGCCACGATATGAATTTCGTGATGCTCCCAGCCAGTGGAAATTTCCACCCCGCTGACCAGCCGCAGCGGTAGTTGCTCGGCTGCGATGGTCTGGCGCACTTCATCAAGCCCGGCAAGGGTATCGTGGTCAGTAACCGCTAACACTTCGACCTGTTTCTCGGCGGCGCGGCGCACCAGTTCGGCCGGGCTCAGCACCCCGTCGGAGGCTGTCGTATGGCAGTGCAGATCGAATCTCATCAGGTTATTCCGCTCTCATGGTCAGGTCACCATTCACTAAAATTTGGTGAAAGAAGGCTAAAAAGCGACTTGACTTGGCCGCGGCTTTATCGTTTTCTGTAGGCACTTCATTGCAAACATCTTTTTACAGGATCTTCTGATGCAAACGACAATCACCCTGAAAGCAAACTGGTGGTGGCGCACTCCCTGACATGCGGGCGTGTGGTCGTTGCTGTACCTGTAAACTGACAGCAAATTAAGAACCCAAAGAAAAAGCCCGCTGACCCCAGCGGGCTTTTTTATTATCCGGCAAATGGACCTGTGATGAAACCGAGAATTCAGACAAGCACAACAACCTGGCGATGGCGCCCCTGATGAAACCGCCTAAACCAATTTAATTTTCAAGGAATTCAACGTCATGAACATCGGTAACAACCATCACACGCAAGGGAACGCACTATGACAGCCACGCATCGCCTTCCTCTGGGTGAATTCGATACCCTCAAGCTCAACGCCCCCTATGTGGCCGATCCACTGGCGCTCTACACCCGCCTCTGTCAGGAGCGCCCCAACACCCTGCTGCTCGAATCGGTCGAGATCGACTCCAAGGCAGGCAAACAGAGCCTGCTGCTGGTGGATGCCTGCCTGCGCATCGAGTGCCGTGGCCGCACCGTGCGGGTGCGCAGCCTGGGTGACAACGGCGCCCAGCTGCAGAGCCTGCTGAGCGAGCGCCTGCCTGCCGCCGTTATCCAGAGCATGGTCGATGGCGAGTTGCAGCTCGACTTCCCGGCCTCCGATCGAGAGCTGGATGAAGATAGCCGCCTCAAGGGGATCAGCGTGCTGGACGTGCTGCGTACCCTGCAGCGGGAACTCGATTGCCAGCTCGGCAAAGAGGCCCTGTTTATGGCGGGCAGCTTCGCCTATGACCTGATCGCCTCCTTCGAGGATCTGCCCGACGTCACCGCTGGCAGCTGCGACTGCCCCGACTACTGCTTCTATGTCGCCGAAACCCTGATCACCATCGATCATATCGAGCGCTCAACCACACTGCTCGCCTGCATCTTTGGCGGTGACAGCGACGAAAGCCGGGTAGAAGACCGATACCACCGTCTCACCGAACGGCTCACGGCCTTCAAACAGACTTGCCAGCAAGAGCTGAGCGCCGCGCTGACCACGCAAACCCTCAATGGCGGCCTCAGTGTGGACAAGAGCGACAAGCAGTTCTGCGCCGAGGTGGAGAAGCTCAAGGGCTTTATCCGCCGTGGCGACATCTTCCAGGTGGTGCCGTCACGCTGCTTCTCCCTGCCCTGCCCCAACCCCATCGCCGCCTACCGCCGCCTCAAACAGACCAACCCCAGCCCCTACATGTTCTATGTGCAGGATGAGGGCTTCACCCTGTTTGGCGCCTCGCCCGAAAGCGCGGTGAAATTCTGCGCCACCAGCCGCGAGGTAGAGATGTACCCCATCGCCGGTACCCGCCGCCGCGGCTTCAACCCCGATGGCAGCATCAACCGGGATCTCGACGGCCGCATCGAGCTGGAGCTGCGCCAGGACGAGAAAGAGGTGGCCGAGCACCTGATGCTGGTGGATCTGGGCCGCAACGACATCGCCCGCATCTCCGAACCCGGCACCCGCTACGTCAAGGAGCTGCTGAAAGTGGATCGCTACAGCCACGTGATGCATCTGGTCTCCAAGGTGGTCGGCACCTTGCGCGCCGACCTTGACGCCCTGCACGCCTATCAGGCCTGCATGAACATGGGCACCCTCACCGGCGCCCCCAAGATCCGCGCCAGCGAGCTTATTCGCATGGTGGAAGGCAAGCGCCGTGGCAGCTACGGCGGCGCCGTCGGCTACATCAATGGCGCAGGGGAGATGGATACCTGCATCGTCATCCGCTCTGCCTTCGTTAAAGATGGCGTGGCCCATGTGCAGGCCGGAGCCGGTGTGGTCTATGACTCCAAACCCCAGGCCGAAGCGGACGAAACCCGAGTCAAGGCGGCGGCCGTGCTGGCTGCCATCGCTGCCAGCCATGGCACCTCCCTGCAAGCCCTGAGCGCCCAGCAGGAGCAACATAAGGACGTGAGCCATGACTAACATCTTCCTGCTCGACAACTTCGATTCGTTTACCTACAACCTCGTCGACCAGTTCCGCTCCCTCGGCTATCCGGTGCGGATCTACCGCAACAGCCTGCCAGCGAGCCGCATCATGAACGAGATTGCAGCCTGCGACGGCGATGCCGTGCTGGTGCTCTCGCCGGGGCCGGGTGCCCCCCACGAAGCGGGTTGCCTGATTGATCTGATCAAGCTGGCCCGCGGTCAGGTGCCCATCCTCGGTATCTGCCTCGGCCATCAGGCCCTGTGCGAAGCCTACGGCGGCACCGTCGGTGCGGCAGGCGAAATCGTCCACGGCAAGCGCTCCCTGATTGAGCACAACGGCCACGGCGCCTTCGCCGGTCTGCCGAGCCCGCTGCCGGTGGCCCGCTACCACTCGCTGGTCGCCACCTATGTACCGGAAGAGCTGACGGTGATTGCCCACTATCAGGGCATGCCCATGGCCATCGAACAACAGGATGAGCGGGTACTGGGCTTCCAGTTCCATCCCGAATCCATCATGACCTCGGAAGGGGCCCGTCTGCTAACTCAGGCGCTCGCCCACATCACCCGTCCAGAAAGCAGTGTGCGGTAAGGTAAGGAGACCAACATGCATCATCATCTCAACACCCTCTATCAGGGTCAGTCTCTGAGCCGTGAAAGTACCCGCGACGCCTTCGGCCAGGTGGTACGTGGCGAAGTGGATCCCATCGTGCTCGCCAGTCTCTTGACCGCCCTCAAGATCAAGGGGGAGACCCCGGAGGAGATCGCTGGCGCCGCTGAAGCGTTGCTGGCGGAAGCGCGCGACTTCCCGCGTCCGGACTACGAGTTCTGCGACATCGTCGGCACCGGTGGCGATGGCCTCAACACCATCAACGTCTCCACCACCTCGGCGCTGGTCGCCGCTGCCTGCGGCCTGAAAGTGGCCAAGCACGGCAACCGCTCGGTCTCGAGCAAGTCGGGTTCGAGCGATCTGCTCGACAAAATGGGGATCAAGCTCGACATGAGCCCGGCGCAGGCGCGCCGCTGCCTGGACGAACTCGGCATCTGCTTCCTGTTTGCCCCCCAGTACCACGCCGGGGTGCGCCACGCCATGCCGGTGCGCCAGTCCCTCAAGACCCGCACCCTGTTCAACGTGCTGGGGCCGCTCATCAACCCGGCTCGCCCCACCTATCAGCTGATGGGGGTCTATGCCCCTGAGCTGGTGCGCCCACTCGCAGAAACCCTGCTGGCACTGGGGCTGAAAACAGGTATGGTGGTGCACGGCGCCGGACTCGACGAGATTGCCATCCACGGCCCGACCCAGGTCGCCCAGATCCGTGACGGCGAGATCCGCGAATTTCTGCTCACTCCTGCTGACTTTGGCCTGGAAACCTACCCGGTCAGCGCCATTCAGGGCGGCGAGCCGGAAGAGAACCGCGCCATCACCGCCGCCATTCTGGAAGGGCGTGGCACCCCGGCCCACAACGCAGCCATCGCTGCCAACGTGGCGCCGCTGCTGCTGATGGCGGGCAAGGCAGCGGATCTCAAGAGCGCGGCCACCCAAGTGCTGACGGTGCTGGCGAGCGGCAAGACAGCGGAGCTCGCTGCCCGCCTCGCCATTCTAAGCCATCAGGAAACGGGCCATCAGGAGGCATGATGTCAGCCACGACTCTGCACAGCAGTCATTCAGAGCGCCCTGAGGGCAGTTCACAGCTTCGCAAGGATAACGAGATGTCAGACCTTATTGCCCCCCATGATTTTCTGAACATGGCCTCCATCAGCCAGACCATTCTCGGCAAAATCGTGGCGGCCAAGCAGGAGTGGGTCGCCGCCCGCAAGCTGGCCCAGCCGCTGGCGAGCTTCCAGAGCGCGCTGACCCCCAGCGATCGGGATTTCGTCGGGGCGCTCAAGGCGGGCTCCACCCGCTTTATTCTGGAGTGCAAGAAGGCCTCCCCTTCCAAGGGCTTGATCCGCGACGACTTCAGCCCGGAGGCGATCGCCGACATCTATGGCAAATACGCCACCGCCATCTCGGTGCTGACCGACGAGAAGTTCTTTCAGGGGGATTTCGCCTTCCTGCCGCGGGTGCGCAGCCGCGTCAGCCAACCGGTGCTCTGCAAGGATTTCATGATTGACCCCTATCAGGTCTATCTGGCCCGCCACTATCAGGCGGACGCCATCCTGCTGATGCTCTCGGTGCTCACCGACGAGGGCTATCGCGCCCTGTTCGCGGTCGCCAAAGAGCTGGGTCTGGGCGTGCTCACCGAGGTGAGCAATGAAGAGGAGCTGACCCGCGCCATCGCGCTGGGGGCGCCGGTTATCGGCATCAACAACCGAAACCTGCGGGACTTGAGCGTCGATCTCGCCCGCACCAAACAGCTGGCCGCAGACATCCCAGCCGATCGGGTGGTGATCAGCGAATCCGGCATCAATCACCGTGCTCAGGTGGCGGATCTGCGCCACCACGCCAAGGGCTTTCTGGTGGGCTCATCGCTGATGGCCGAGCAGGATCTGGAGGCAGCAGTACGCAAGCTGGTACTGGGCCAGAACAAGGTGTGCGGCCTGACCCGCGCCGACGATGCTGCCGCAGCCCATCAGGCGGGCGCCGTGTTTGGCGGCCTGATCTTTGTGGCAAAGAGTCCGCGCTACGTCGATATCCCCACCGCCCGGGCCGTGATGGCTGGCGCGCCGCTCTCCTATGTCGGGGTATTTCGCAATGCCCAGCCCGCCACCATCGTCAAGACGGTGGAGGTGCTGGGGCTCTCCGCGGTGCAGCTGCACGGGGATGAAGATGCCGCCTATATCGAGGGGCTCCGTGCGCTGCTGCCGGCTGGCTGCCAGATCTGGAAGGCGGTAGGAATCACAAGTGGCGAGCTGCTGCCCTCCCTCGACTATCCGGCGGATCGCCTGCTGCTCGATACTGTCGTGAAAACTGCGGTCGGCAGCCAGAGCGGCGGCACCGGTCAGGCGTTCGACTGGGCCATGCTGGCCACGCTCGACAAGAACAAACTGATGCTGGCGGGGGGGCTCAATCCCGACAACGCCCTGCAGGCGGCGCAAGTGGGCTGCCTTGGCCTTGATTTCAACTCCGGGGTCGAGAGTGCCCCGGGCCAGAAGGATGCGCACAAGATTGCAGCTGCCTTCGGCGCACTGCGCCAACTGTAAAAGAGCGTTGTGCATCCGCAAATCACATGCACCAAATGAATGAACTGCTTAAGCCTATAAATACAAGGAATAGTCTATGACCCTGCTCAACCCGTTTTTTGGCGAATTTGGCGGTATGTATGTACCCCAAATCCTGATCCCCGCCCTGCTCCAGCTGGAGAAGGCCTTTGTCGATGCTCAGGAAGACCCGGCCTTTATCGCCGAATTTCAGGCGCTCTTGACCGAGTATGCCGGTCGCCCGACGCCGCTGACCCTGACCCGCAATCTGACCAAAGGCACCAAGACCCGCCTCTATCTCAAGCGTGAAGATCTGCTGCACGGCGGTGCCCACAAGACCAACCAGGTGCTGGGTCAGGCGCTGCTCGCCAAGCGGATGGGCAAGACCGAGATCATCGCCGAGACCGGCGCCGGTCAGCACGGCGTCGCCACTGCGCTGGCCTGCGCCCTGCTCGGCCTCAAGTGCCGGGTCTATATGGGTGCCAAGGATTGCGAACGCCAGAAGCCCAACGTATTTCGCATGAAGCTGATGGGCGCCACCGTCATTCCGGTGCACTCCGGCTCCGCCACCCTGAAAGATGCCTGCAACGAGGCACTGCGCGACTGGGCTGCCAACTACGAGTCGGCCCACTACCTGCTGGGTACTGCCGCCGGTCCGCACCCCTTCCCCACTATCGTGCGGGAATTCCAGAAGATGATCGGCGAAGAGGCCAAGGCCCAGTGCTTCGAGAAGGAAGAGCGCCTGCCCGATGCCGTACTCGCCTGCGTCGGCGGCGGCTCCAACGCCATCGGCATGTTTGCCGACTTTATCGACAACCCTGAAGTGCGTCTGATCGGCGTCGAGCCGGGTGGTCACGGCATCGAAACGGGTGAGCACGGTGCGCCGCTCGGTCACGGCAGCAAGGGGGTCTTCTTTGGCATGCACTCCTACCTGATGCAGGATCCGCAGGGCCAAATTCAGGAGTCCTACTCCGTCTCGGCGGGGCTCGACTTCCCCTCTGTCGGCCCGCAACACGCCTATCTGGCTTCCATCGGCCGCGCCGAGTATGTCTCCATCACCGACAAGGAGGCGCTGGACGCCTTCCTGGAGCTGGCCAAATCCGAGGGGATCATCCCGGCACTGGAGTCCGCCCATGCCCTGGCCCACGCCCTCAAGATGGCCCGCAGTGAACCGGAGAAAGAGCAGGTACTCATCGTCAACCTCTCCGGCCGTGGCGACAAAGATATCTTCACCGTTGCCGACATTTTCGAGAAAGAAGGAACCTTGTCATGAACCGTTACGCACAACTCTTCTCCCGTCTGGACGAAGCCAATCAGGGCGCCTTTGTGCCGTTCGTGATGCTGGGTGACCCCACCCCCGAATTGTCGCTGGCCATCGTCGATGCGCTGGTCGCAGGGGGCGCCGATGCCCTCGAACTCGGCATTCCCTTCTCCGATCCGGTAGCGGATGGCCCCACCATTCAGGGCGCCGCCCTGCGTGCCTTCGAGAGCCACACCACCCCGGACGACTGCTTCGAGCTGCTTGGCCGCATCCGCACCAAGTACCCGCAGCTGCCCATTGGCCTGCTGGTCTACGCCAATCTGGTCTATGTGCGCAAAATTGACGGCTTCTACGAGAAGTGCCAGCAGGCAGGCGTGGATTCGGTGCTGGTCGCCGACGTGCCGGTGCAGATGTGCGCCCCCTACAAGGCGGCCGCCGACAAGTTCGGCATCGACAGCATCTTTATCGCCCCGCCCAATGGCGACGCCGAGACCCTGAAACAGGTGGCGGAGCTGGGCAATGGCTACACCTATCTGGTGAGCCGTGCCGGTGTGACCGGTGCCGAGACCAAGGCCGGCATGCCGGTTGAAGGGCTCGTCAACACATTGCGCGAGTTCAACGCCCCGCCCGCCCTGCTCGGCTTTGGCATCAGCGAACCGGCTCAGGTGCGTGAGGCCATCGCCGCTGGCGCCGCCGGTGCCATCTCCGGCTCCGCCGTGGTGAAGATCATCGAGACCCACCACCAGAACCCGGCCCATATGCTCACCCGTCTGAAAGAGTTTGTGGAAGGGATGAAGGCCGCGACCAACCGCTAAGGGATTGCATTGGCCAAATGCCATTGGCCGTGAGTGATCCGGTTGCGTATCCGCCTCACCCATAGGTGTATCGCTGCATCACCACATCAAAGGGAGCCTGACCGGCTCCCTTTCTTTTTATCGCGTCCCCCGCTTGCAGCGCTGGGCGTGTTACCCCCTCTCCCTCCGGGAGAGGGCTGGGGTGAGGGCTGCTTTGCATTCCCTGCCAAATGAGGTGCTCTCTCAACCCACGCCTCAATGACTAATTTATTGATCCAACACAGATTCCCGCCAAAACCCGCTTCTCGACATGCCACTCTCCCCCTTAAGATAGCCAAACGACAATCCCTCTCTCGGGAGCGCACCATGGCTGCGATTGTTGCTATCCCGCAGGTTAACAGCAGCGAACTGGGAGCTGTCACTCAGGGGCGGTAGCGTGGTTTTTTGTAGGTTGGCGCTGCGTGTAGCAAAGCTCAACATGCGAACCTTATTGCGCCAACCAGATCGGGATAAACAAGGATGTGGCAAAACCGTAAAACAGAGTTTCAGATATATTCGCGGTAAACGTTGGGCTTCACTTCGTTCAGCACCAACCTACGATTTTTAGTCCAGCATATGAGATGTTAAAATGTTATGTGAAGAAATAGGAGAAAAGAATGAAATACAGAGCGGTCAGTATTGTACTACTAGCTTTATTGATAACTGCTTGCACGAGTAGTGGGGTAATACCTATAGGCCCTGATACCTACACCATTGGCACCACTAGTGAGCTGAGTCCGGCCTTGGCAAAAAAGCAAGCAATGGAAGAAGCAGTGGCATATTGTCGATCACATGGAAAAGAGATTATGCCAATGCAAATTCAACGAGGCTCACACCAGGATTCATTTGGGGACAGCCTGGCAACCTTCGATTACACATTTAGATGCCTAGATCGCAGTGATGCCAGCCTTGGCCGTCCTGAATTAAAGGATCCTACCATTGATGTACGCCTTGATCAAAATATTAAAAACACAGGAAGTGTCGAATCGAAATCAGATCTTTACACTGAATTGAAAAAGCTTGATCAGCTCAAACGCGATGGAATTCTTACTGAGAACGAATTTCAAGAGCAAAAAAAGAAGCTGCTAGAGCGTCATTGAGAATCTCACATAACTAGGCAAATACTATCTGACAGCCAAAAGATGGGAGTCCCAGCTCTTTAGGGAAACATGAACAAGTATGTTCGAATAGCGTATCGTATTCGGGAATTCGCATTGTCGATCAATATACCGAGTCAGATTGGTAGATTTGCAGAATAAACGCCTTAGGTGGGCAAATTTTAGGCCCCTATAGCGTTGAACAAGGTGTAGCATAGCCAATACTCAACAAGTTGGGTGTCCCTGTGTTATCTATCTGTCACTTTATGGGCAAAAAAAAACGCCAATCACTTCGTAAGTTGATTCGAACGCTATGCCATAATTTTTTCAAAACAAAGGAAGTTACCTTGACAACCAATGTTACGTTATTGAACGCATCTGGAAAATTAAGCAGATATTCCGATTTGCTGAAAGATGAAATTGAGAGCCCTCTAACTAGAGTCGGTGAGTTTTTTGAACTGTCAGCGATTGATATCACTGTATCACCATTTCAAAAAGGTGAGGAGTCGCCCTCTGGTTTAGGTGGATATGCACTTAGTGAGCATAGAGTTGAATTGTTAGTTGATTGTTCCCGAGACGATATAGACAAGGTAATTAAATCTGAGCTGCTTGAGATTTTGGAGAAGAGATGGGTGTCCAAGTTTTTATTTTTGGCTCAACCACGATATATCCAGCACCCTTTCCAATCCCACCACTACCGTCCCCTTCCCCACACCCGCCATCCCATCAACGCCAGCATCAATACAACCCCCGGCAGCCAGACCCAGTAGAGCTCGGAGAGGATCACCGCTTCACCTCGGGCGGTGAGGTATGCCTCAAGCTTGAAGGGGGCAACCCGGATCACCTGCCAGGGAGCGAAGAAACGCTCGTCACGCCACGGCCAGAGCCAGCCAACCCCCTGGCCGCCGGTGGTGAGGGAATCGAGCAGACTGTGGGAGAGCAGCGAGATCAGCAAAAATGACCAGACGGTAGCGGCGCTGGCCCTTAACTGGCGATGAAACAGCATGGCCAGAGTGGGCAGGGCAAAGGCGAACAGCAGGGAGTGGGTAAAGCCGCGGTGGCCAAAGACATGGCCGTAGGCAACCCCCAGCTTAAAGGCGAGCACGTCGGCATCGGGCAGCATGGCGATGACAACCCCCGCCAACAACAAGCGCGGCGGAATGATCCGGCTGCCAAGCCCGAGCCCAAGGCAGAGGGGCACGGCGGCGTGGGTGACGATGGTGGGCATAGCGTGAAGCTCCAACAGCAAACGTGCGTCTACCCTACCCCCGCTCGGTGAAGTAAACGTGAAGAGCCTGACCATATAACTGGCGATAGCAGGCTCTCTTGCTTATCCCGCCAGCCAAGCGGGTTGATGCAAACAGCTCACGATTTCAGCAAGGGCCATGGTTTAACGGACAGTTCTGATATCAGAAAATAAAAGCCCCTGCTCGAATAATTGGTGCTGACAAAACCCGTCGCGATGGCTCAACTCATATTCACCAATATCAGTCCAACCGCAGGCCCCGGCAATGACAGTGCAGAGGGTAGTAAACCGGATACCAACGGGTAGCTTGGCGGCTTTAGCACCTTGGCCGCTATCCTGATTCAGGATGACATGTTGCTTGGACGTATCAATATCCACACAAATGGCCTCCACACGAGGCATAAGATCACACCGGGATCTGTGGCTTCACCATTTCAGCAATCAGTACCCAAAATAATGATGCTATTGCCCTGGCTTCAGCCAGTGATCTACTATCTGGCGCCGCTATTAAGTGGCAATACAAGGCCCATCATTCCACCAGAACGGTGCCAATATCCGCACAGGCCGTTGAATTCAAACGTTATAAGGTACTTATGAGAAGCATCATCATCATTTTCACTATGATCCTGTCGCAGGCAGTGTACGCGTTGGACCTGCCAGAGGGCTGGCGCATGCCTACCGCACAGGAGTTGGCCGATGAACCCTTGCGGAATGAGTCTCCAACAAAATATTCAACCGCCGAGGGAGATTTTAATGGTGATGGCAAGACCGATTATGCCTTTTTATTAAAAAGCACAAAGTTTAGTGGTGAAGGATTGTGGGTAAAACTGTCTACTGCTAATGGCGATGAGTGGATCGTCCTTGAGCAAACCGACTGGGGTAAAGAGTATCCAAACGTCAATCTTGCTATGGGGATCGACCTTGCAGATAAGGGACGTTATACCACGTTGTGTGGCAAGGGTTATTGGACCTGCGAAAAGGGTGAACCGGAGACATTAACACTGGAAAACCCGAGCATACACTACTTCAAATTTGCAAGTTCTGATTCAGTGTTCTTTTGGAACAAGAAATCAAAGAAATTTGACCGTGTATGGCTAAGTGATTAAGACCTTATAGCAAGGCTCTGGACAGCGAGCCATAACCTCAAAATGTGAAGGGAGTCTGTTCAGACTCCCTTATGATTGACCGCTCTCGGGTATTAACGAAACGATGCAATATTCTGGCTTGCAACTCATACTGCATCGTTTCGCCCAAACGATGTTCTCGAGATCAATCAGCTTTATAGGCTCTAGTCTACTCGCTGGCTTTTATTATCCTCTCTGTATTTGATCAGCGTGAAACTCTTACCACAATTGCTGCTACCGCCGCTAACTTCTGACTGGTCCGTATTAAATGAGGTGTAAGCAAGAGTAGTATTTATTTCACTCGCCCTCAACGCCAACCGGATCTCGGTAAGAGCAAGGCCTTTCTTGGTTGGGGTGCAGATAAGCTGTACTGCGTTACGGCTGACATCTTCACCATAGGTATCGACAATCACCTGTTTGAAGTCAGCAGTATTGACCTCTTCACCATAATTATCTTTCATAAATTTGCCGACAGGACTATTCCTGAGATCGCGATTTAAACTGATCATCGCCCCAAAATAATCCTCTGGTTTGAAGCCAAAACAGACTCCATGCTTGGCGTACTCATATTGATGCAAGCAAGTCGGCTCTTTGATACCCGGCATATACTTCACCAGCCCCTGGTGAAACGCCGGTGACATATCAACAGGCTTGCTATTACACCATGGCTTGGTCGCACTGGGGTAATTCCTCTCTGTTTGGGGATTATAAACCGCATTACACCCTTTTTTATGCCAGTTACCCACGCTGATGTTCAGAGATTCGGGTAAACTCGGCCACAACCCATGAATGGTCAGTGCATCAAGCTCACCTTCACCGTTACGCAGATTAGGGCATTCAGCAGGGGAGTAACCTTTGGACTGGCAAAACCCGGGTTGCCAAGAGAGTGCCAGCACATAGGTATCAAAATTAGTATGTTCCCCCTGTGGAAATAAATCAGCAGCACGTACCGCATATGAAGATGCACCCAGAAGTAAAATCGAGGAGATAGCGAGTAGTGATTTATGCATGTTACTGTTCCATAGCTGTCAATTATTACATCCATCAACAATTACTGCCTGCTGATGCCCATCGCCATTATTAATGGATTCCTTAATTAACCACCCAGCGCCAACAGCAGATCCATACAGCCTGATTGCATCGCAATATCAATCAATATGAAGAGCAGGGGCTGCCAGGAGGCGATGAAAACCACCGAGGCGAATTCGGATAACAAACAAATGATTCCCTTGGCAAGACCAGTCATAAAGCTTGAGATAACGTTATTACCTGCTTCAGAGTGGCCATATGACCGGGGCTTGTGTATAGAGTAGACATCATCAGCGCCCATGAGGGATAAGGCTGATATCAGGGGGTTGCAGTTCACGATGAGCATTAAACCTGCCGACTAGTGTTGCACAAAATTTTATGCACACTGGTCAGCCATCATCTTGAACTCCCCTCCCTAACCTTGGCGATAGTAGTTTTTATTACTCGAAGTATGTGTGATGCTCTGCACAAAAAAGCCATGACAATTAACTCTGAGATAATTCGCCCTCATCCATACGAACATCTCAAACCGGGAGCATTGTCATATAACTGAATTGTGGCAGTCGCTCTTCGTTACTTTCAAATAACTCAATTTCAATCTCGCCATTCATTAATAGCTATCCTCTTCGCGGCATATTCAAAATTACCAAAATGATATAACTGGCGATAAAACTGCCTGGCTGGCAGGTGACAATAAAAATGCCCCGCTTGTCGCAAGACAAGCGGGGCATTGTTTAATCTGCGGCTGATCCACCAGCCATCACCTCAAGCTGTCAGGCCAGTGAGGCAAAAATCCCGGCCAGGGTGGCGCTCATCAGGTTGGCCAGAGTCGCCGCCAACACCGCCTTGAAGCCCATATTGGCCACATCGTGACGGCGCTCCGGCGCCATGGTGCCGATGGAGCCGAGCTGCACCGCAATGGAGCCCAGATTGGCAAAACCACAAAGGGCGAAGGTGATGATGATCTGGGTATGGGCGCTCAGATCGGCCTTGATATTGGCAAAGTCCAGATAGGCGACGAACTCGTTCATGATCACCTTCTGACCAATGAGCGAACCAGCTGCCATCATCTCGCTGGCGGGCACACCAATCAGCCAGGCCACCGGGGCAAACAGATAACCCAGCACCTGCTGCAGGGAGAGATCGGCCCAGCCGAACCACTCGCCGACGGTGGTAAGACCGGCGTTGATCATGGTGATGACACTGACAAAGGCAAGCAGGATGGTACCGATGGCCACGGCGATCTTCATGCCGTTCATGGCGCCGCCCGCCAGCGCGTCGATGGCGTTGCTGTAGTCGCTCTTGTCGAGGGTGATCTCGGCCTGCTCACTCACCTGCTGCTGCTCCGGCACCAGCAGTTTGGCCATCAGGAGGCCACCGGGCGCCGCCATAAAGGAGGCGGCAATCAGGTATTTAAGATCCACTCCCAGACCGGCGTAACCGCCCAGCACCGAGCCCGCCACCGAGGCCATGCCGCAGGTCATCACCGCAAAAAGTTCGGAGCGGGTCATTCCGGCGAGGAAGGGGCGAATAAGCAGCGGCGACTCCCCTTGCGACAGGAAGATGTTGCCGGTGGCCACCAGAGATTCGGCGCGGCTGGTACCGAGCAGGCGGTGTACAGCACCGCCCAATACCCGGATCACCCACTGCATGATGCCGAAGTGGTAGAGCACCGCGATCAGCGCGCTGATAAAGATCACCAGCGGCAGCACCCGCACGGCAAAGATAAAGCCGTTGCTGGCCAGATCGCCAAACACGAAGCGGATGCCGCTGTCGGCAAAGCCAAGCAGGGCGGAGACGCCATTGCTCATGGCACCGAGCATGATTTGTCCGGGGGGGAAATAGAGCACCAGGGCGGCAAAACCGGTTTGCAGGGCGAGGGCCCCCAGCACGGTTCGCCAGCGGATGGCTCGGCGGTTTTCACTAGCCAGCCAGGCGATAAACATCAGGGCCAGCATACCGACCAGACTCAATAACAGTGTCATCTTGCACCTATGAAGAGAGGAGTTTCATATGGCAAGTCTGCAGACAGGCGTCGCGGGAGATCCGGCGGAGAGGTGCCGACCCACGCGACACGCAGACCACAAACCTACAGGTTAGTGGCGGGTCCCATCCTGGGGTCATTCACGTTCCGGGTGACAGCATGTATCGGGTGACGCCAGCGCCGTCGCAGGGGGATATGCGGCCGGGTGGCAGGTCGGGCGGCGATGGTACAGTGATCCATGTCACAAAAAAAGCGATAAAACGATTGGTCGGGATAACTCCTTCAGTTTTTTCAAAAAAAAATGCGGCCAGCGTAGGGCTGGCCGCATTGCGCTGCGTATTGGAGCATTCAGGCGATTACTTGAGCCGCTTGCCGCTCGCGTCCACCACCTGCTCGCCATCCTCCTTGGAGAAGGCACCTTTTTGCTGATCGGGCAAAATATCGAGCACCAGTTCCGACGGGCGGCACAATTTGGTGCCGAGGGGGGTGACGACGATGGGGCGGTTGATGAGGATGGGGTGGGCCAGCATGGCATCGACCAGCTCATTATCGCTGAAACGATCTTCCGCCAGACCAAGCGCCTCGTAAGGGGGCACGTTCTTGCGCAGCAGATCGCGCACCGGCATGCCCATGGCGGCGATCAGCGCCACCAGCTGGTCGCGGTCGCGGGAGGGGGGCGTCTCCAGATAGTGGATCACGATGGGCTCGACGCCGCTGTTGCGAATAAGCTCCAGGGTGTTGCGGGAGGTACCACATTCCGGGTTGTGATAGATGGTGATTGCACTCATTGACCTGTCTCTCATTAATCAAGTGAATAGTAAAGTGGATAGCATCAGTTAGCCGCCATCTGTTAACGGCCATCGGTTAACGGCTCAGCCCCGCTTCGTACCAGGGTTTGCTGGCGTTGACGATGCGCACCACCAGCAGCATGACCGGCACCTCGATCAGCACCCCGACCACGGTGGCAAGCGCCGCGCCGGAGTGAAAGCCGAACAGGCTGATGGCGGCGGCCACCGCCAGTTCAAAGAAGTTGGAGGCACCGATCAGGGCTGAAGGACAGGCGACCGAGTGCTTCTCCCCCACCTTGCGGTTAAGCCAGTAAGCCAATCCCGAGTTGAACAGCACCTGGATCAGGATCGGCACCGCCAACAGGGCGATGACCAGCGGCTGCTCGATGATGGCGTTGCCCTGAAAGGCGAACAGCAGCACCAGCGTGAGCAGCAGGGCCGCCACCGACCAGGGCTGGATGCGGGTCATGACGCCGTCAAAATGGGCCTCTCCCTTTTTCAGCAAGGCCTTGCGCAGCAGTTGGGCAATGATGACCGGGATGACGATATAGAGCACCACCGAAGTCAGCAGGGTATCCCATGGCACGACGATGCTGGAGACCCCGAGCAGCAGCGCCACCAGCGGGGCAAAAGCAAACACCATGATGAGGTCGTTCACCGCCACCTGCGACAGGGTGAAGTAGGGATCGCCGTTGGTGAGGCGACTCCAGACAAACACCATGGCGGTGCAAGGGGCCGCCGCCAGCAGGATCAGCCCCGCCACATAGCTGTCGATTTGATCCGCTGGCAGCCAGTCGGCAAACAGCACGCGGATAAAGAGCCAGCCGAGGAAGGCCATGGAGAAGGGTTTGACCAGCCAGTTGATAAAGAGGGTGACCCCAATCCCCTTCATATGGCCCTTCACCTGATGCAGGGCACCGAAGTCGATCTTGAGCAGCATGGGGATGATCATCACCCAGATCAGCAGCCCCACCGGCAAGTTGACCTTGGCCACCTCCATGGCACCGATCGCCTTGAACAGATCCGGCAACCCCTGCCCGAGGCCAATTCCCACCACAATGCAGAGGGCGACCCAGGCGGTCAGATAACGTTCAAAAAAACCGATGGCAGGCACGGCCTTGGCATCACATGTTGCAGACATCACAGCTCCCGATGCGGCGCAATTCCGCATCTTCTATTGATTCAAAAAAGGTTCAAAACCCGGGTTCATAACCAGTAACGGCATATTCAAACCGCCCCGGCACGAGCCGGGGCGGCAACTCAATGGTGCTGGCAAAGACGGCGCAGGGCATCGGGCCCCACCGGCTCTTCGGCCAAGAGCGGCACCACGGCGTAGCGGCTGGCGTGCATCTGCTCGACCGCCTCGATATGGGGCAACTGGCGCTCGGCCCGCAGTTGCAGCAGCGGCGAGCAGACCGCGGCTTGCTGCAAACTGTGGTTGATGAGCCAGCCCCAGGGCTCGATGCCAGCGCGGCGCAGATCGGCCTGCAGATTGGCCGCCTCCTGCACCGGCGTCGGCTCGGGCAGGGTCACAATCAGCACCTTGGTCTGTTTGGGATCCTGCAACTGCATCATGGGAGTGGTGAAGTGCAGCCCCTTGTTCCCCATCTGGCGGGCGATCTCCCTGTGATAGGCGCCAGTGGCGTCGAGCAGCAACAGGGTATGGCCGGTGGGAGCCGTATCCATCACCACGAAGCGCTTGCCCGCCTCGCGAATGATGCGGGAGAAGGCCTGAAACACGGCGATCTCCTCGGTACAGGGGGAGCGCAAGTCCTCCTCCAGCAGTGCCCGCCCCTGCTCGTCCAGCGCCGCCCCCTTGGTGGCCAGCACCTGGGCGCGGTAACGCTCGGTCTCGGCGTGGGGGTCAATGCGGCTCACCTCAAGATGGGGCAGACTACCTGCCAGGGTCTCGCTCAGGTGCGCGGCGGGATCCGAGGTGGTGAGGTGCACCGGCAAGCCGCGGCTGGCCAACTCCACCGCCACGGCGGCCGCCAGCGTGGTTTTGCCCACCCCGCCCTTGCCCATCAGCATGATGAGGCCATGGCCATCGGCGGCCAATTCATCCACCAGCGAACTCAACTCGGGCTGAGCTGGCTGATGGGTTGACGTTGCCAGTGGTGCCTGCTCACCAGCATCCTGTGGTTGCAGCAGTTGGCGCAGGCTCTCGACCCCCACCAGATTGGTAGCCAGTAGCGGGATATGATCCTGCGCCAACCCTTTTATCCCCAGCGGCATCTGGGCAAGCGCCTGTTGTTCACGCTGCCAGAGCGCCATTGCCAGCGGATCTCCGGCAATGGCCCCCTCAGGGAAGAGGCCATTGATCACCAGTTGCTGGTTCAACAAACCGATGGCGGCCAGCTCTTCGTGGGTGCGGGCCACTTCTCGCAGGGTGGAGTGCTGGGCGCGCGCCACCAGCACCAGCCGGGTGCGAGCGGCATCGGCCAGCGCGGCGACCGCCTCGCCATACTGGCTGCGCTGTTTCTCCAGCCCCGCCAGCGGGCCGAGGCAGGAGGCATCCCCCTTGCCCTGCTCCAGAAATTCGCTCCAGGCTCCCGGCAGTTGCAGCAGCCGGATGGTGTGGCCGGTCGGGGCCGTATCAAAGACGATATGGTCATACTCGGCCAGCAACGTTTGATCGGTCAGCAGCGCGGTGAATTCGTCAAAGGCGGCGATTTCGGTGGTGCAGGCACCGGAGAGCTGCTCCTCGATGCTGCGCACAACGCTCTCGGGCAACTTGCCGCGCACCGGGCCGACAATCCGCTCCCGATAAGCTTTGGCCGCCGCGGGAGGATCTATCTCCAGCGCCGACAAGCCGGACAAAGCGGTGATGGCGGTAACGCGATTGCCGATCTCGGTGGCAAACACCTGCCCCACGTTGGAGGCGGGATCGGTACTCACCAGCAGCACCCGCTTGCCAATATCACAGAGAGCCACCGCACTGGCGCAGGCCAGCGAGGTCTTGCCAACCCCGCCCTTGCCGGTGAAAAAGAGAAACGGCGGCGGATTGGTCAGAAAGTGGTACATAGTCTCTCCCGAATGACGCGTTGCAACTCAGCAGCAACCGCTGCCGGAGCAGCAGCCGCCCTTGACGATCCCCTTGATAGCCGCTTGTGGCGCAGGTAACCCGGCATAACGGGCCAGCTCGCTGCGGCTCGGATAGCGGCCGGTCAACACCACCTGACCCTCCACCAGCACCAGCGGCAATCCCTCCTCCCCGGCGTGGGTCAGAAAAGCGCTGACGGCAGGAGTCTCGGCAAACTGCATCGGCTGCTGGGCCAGATTGAAACGCTCGATGGCAACCCCCTGCTCCTTGGCCCAGGCAAGGTCGGCAGCAAAGGTGACCAGCGCCTGATCAACCTCGGTGCCGCAGACACCGCTGGAACAACAGAGGGCGGGATCAAAAATCTGAATGGCTGACATGGCATTACTCCTTGTTGCAGCAAGGCTGCGCAGGCAGAACATGGGGGGAGCAGGCTGACTCGGCGCGCATCATGCCGCACGCCTCGGGATGACCGGCGCAGCACTCCTCGGTGAGGTAGGCGATCACATCCAGCATCAGGGGGATATTGGCGCGGTAGCGCAGAAAGCGCCCCTCCTGCTCCACCGACAACAGACCGGCATTGAGCATCGCCTTGAGGTGAAACGAGAGGGTATTGGGGGCAATATCGAGCTCGCTGGCCAGTTCACCGGCGACTCGCCCCTCCAGCCCGGCCTTGACCAGCAGCCGCCACACATCGAGCCGGATGCCGGAAGCCAGCGATTCAAAGACCTTGGTGGCCGTCTCTTTGTTCATGATTGTCCCTCGCTGAATGCCCTTTCATTTCAACTATACAAGAATTATTGAAATGATCAAGATACGTACCGAAGCGAAGGTACGATGTTCTGGCATAAAGTCGAGCGAATAGGGAAATAGACGCGTGGATATAGAGAGCGACAATGGGCTCGCCGCAGATAAACAGACGCCCTCCACGGGGAGGGCGTATCAGGGCGTTTGACGCGCCTGCGCAGTCAGTGCTGCCAGGGTAATCAGACGAACGGCGTGCCTTATTTGGTGGCAGGCACGGCGTTGAAGGTGAGCAGGGTAGCCTTGTTGGCATCGCTCAGGGTCAGTTGGTTACCATGGATGGAGTAGGTGGCCACCTTCTCCAGCTTCTGCAGGTACTCCATCTCTTTGTTCATCTCATCGCCGATGCACATCATACGGGTTGCCCCCATGGGGCCCAGCGTCAAGACACCGTCACCCTGCTTGGTGATGCCGCCAAAATAGCCATTGCAGCCACCCTTGCCCGCCACTTTGCCATCGACAACTTGCAGGGTGAAGGTATCGCCACTGGCACCTTGCAGCTGCCAGCTGGATGCCTGCAACTGAGCCATGGTAGAACCGGCCGCCATTGCGCAGCCTCCCAGTGCCAGTGCCGCCAGCAGAGTCAGTTTCTTGTTCATGGATTCACCTCTTAATGATTGAACTCATCAATACGGCCGCTTGTTTATCATGACCAGCGCCCATGCCAAAGGATTTTATTATGATCCTGACTCACTACACTCCCAACTGGCATGTGCCATGCTTAGGCTCAGTTCCGGACCCAGGGAGGGGAAACGAATGGTCAAGTCGTTCATCATTACACTGCTTGCATCCTGCACCAGCATGGCCGTACAGGCCGCCGACTGGACTGTGGTGCAGCCGCAATCCAACCCGTCACTCTATGTCAAAAGTTACTCGGGTGTGCTGCTCAATGGCCATAACCATCACAGCGACAGTTTTGATCTCTGGCTGGTCAACAGCGGCTATCAATATCCGGTTCTAGATGATGTCACGCTCTTTATGGAAGCGGGCCCGGCGGTCGCAGATCAGAACCGCCAATCTGGCTTCAACATGACCTCGGGGGTTCGTTATCAGCTCTCGCCATCGTTCAAGATTGGCAGTCAAATCAAACATCTCGAACTCAATCAGGGCAGCACCCTGCTGGAGCTCAACTCCAGCCTGTTGCTCACCCCCCGACTCTCCCTCACCGCCAACTATGGTGTCAGCGCCTTCACGGCCGATCAGGCGCTGAGTCTGGGCGTCGGTTTCAACTTCTGAGTCAAATCAGCGGCGTGGCACTCACCACCACGCCGTTACGATCCGCATAGATGTAATCCCCTTCGTGAATGGTCACGCCAGCAAAGGTCACCACGGCACCAAGCTCGCCCTGTCCCCGCTTCTCGGTCTTGACCGGGCAGGCCGCCAACGCCTTGACCCCGAGCGCCAGCGTGGCCAGGGTGCCAACATCCCGCGCTGCGCCGTGGATCAGGATCCCCTCCCACCCCTGCTCCACCGCCTTGACCGCCAGCTGATCGCCAAGCAGCGCCCGCCGCAGCGAACCGCCCCCATCGATCACCATCACCTTGCCCTGACCAGGACGGGTCACCAGCTCTCGCACCAGGCTGTTGTCTTCATAGCAGGAGAGGGTCACGGCGCGACCATAGAAGATGGGCTTGCCACCAAAATCGTGAAACACCGGGTCGGCCACTTGCAGCAAGTCGCCATGTTGATCGCAAAGGTCGGGCAGGAGATCCAGCATGATTTGATTCCTTTCAGATACATGAAGGTGTTCATTGTTTCATCGGGCAAGGTTTCTGGCAATCCAGAAGGATTCAATATTGCCCAGACAAACTGCTGATTTATCAGTCAATACTGGCACCAACCAGAGCCTGCCATCCTCTACCCAGTAGATGGCATTCTGGCCAAAGCGGACGGCCACGTGACGGGCCTGTGACAAGGAGAGCGGCACCGCCAGCGATGACTCCTGCCAGCTCTCATCAGGAGCTGCCCCCCAAAGCGGGCCAGCCGCCGTGACCTGCAAATCCTCGGTCAGATGGCGCCACAGAGCCCGTTCTCGCCGTCGATTGCGACGTTCACTGACGCGCACACTGGCCGGATTCCAGGCGGTGATGATTGCGAATGCAGGCCAGTCAGGCACCTCAAATGGCGCCATAAAGCAGATTTTCTTGTAGTTTTCCCACAAAATCATGTCAATCACATGTTACATTCCATTACATTTTATAGGGGCGAAAATGTGGTTCAGGCCAAGTATGATGCAGCTGAGCCAGGGTTTGACCTACATCAAAGCAGAGTTAAAAAGTTGCTATCTGACGGCAAAGAGTGTTGTTATGCTCCTGTTAACTGATAAAATACGGCAACTTTCGTAATGGACGACCTTTCCAGGCTTTACTCGACCAGACTTGTCGGGAACCTATAAGTGGCACAGGGATGCTTGCCGGTACTGATGCCAAATTCGCGATATTCCGACCTGACTCTCATACCCAGGATGACGTAATAAATTTTCAGGATCAGTCAGGAAATCGGTTTGAAACGCCAAAGAGTGTTAAATTTAAGATAATTAACTGATAAGAATCTGGGAATACTCATGCAAACACCACACATTCTGATCGTCGAAGACGAGCTGGTCACACGCAATACCCTGAAAAGCATTTTCGAAGCAGAAGGCTACGCTGTGCTTGAAGCCAACAACGGCGACGAGATGCATCAAGCCCTGACTTCCCACACCATCAATCTGGTGATCATGGACATCAACCTGCCAGGCAAGAACGGCCTGCTGTTGGCCCGTGAGCTGCGTGAGAACGACAACATCGCCCTGATGTTCCTGACCGGTCGTGACAACGAAGTGGACAAGATCCTGGGTCTGGAGATCGGCGCCGATGATTACATCACCAAGCCGTTCAACCCGCGCGAACTGACCATCCGTGCCCGCAACCTGCTGAGCCGCACCATGAACGTGGCAGCCGGTGGCGAAGAGAAGAAGCTGGTTGAGCGTTACCTGTTCAACGGCTGGGCACTGGACATCAACAGCCGCGCACTGGTCAGCCCGACTGGCGACATGTTCAAGCTGCCGCGCTCCGAGTTCCGCGCCATGCTGCACTTCTGCGAAAACCCGGGCCAGATCCAGACCCGTGCCGAACTGCTGAAGAAGATGACCGGCCGTGAGCTGAAACCCCACGACCGCACCGTCGATGTGACCATCCGTCGCATCCGCAAGCACTTCGAAAGCGTCAATGATACCCCGGAAATCATCGCCACCATCCACGGCGAAGGCTACCGTTTCTGTGGTGAGCTGGAGCAGGAATAAGCTCTTGCTACACTGTTGATCTGAAAAGGCGCCTCGGGCGCCTTTTCTGTCTCTGTGGTTTCCCTTAATGCCGAGCAAGGATGATCGTTGCGTCAAAGGGTGAACAGGATGCAAAACAAAAAGCCCACTCGCAGGAGTGGGCTTTTTGTTTTGAAGCTGGAGCGGGCAGCGGGAATCGAACCCGCATCATCAGCTTGGAAGGCTGAGGTAATAGCCATTATACGATGCCCGCCTGGCATCTAAAATTTTGGAGCGGGTGATGGGAATCGAACCCACGTATGCAGCTTGGGAAGCTACCGTTCTACCATTGAACTACACCCGCGTCAGGGCTCCTACTATATGCATTTTGCCGCCGAGCGCAATGCTGCCATTGCCACTTTTTTCAATAAATCAATCTGTTCGGACAAGGATTGAACAGTCGGTTGCTTTTTCAAGCAAACATTTTCCGCACAGATAATTTACAAGGTTGCCAAGGCCAAACAGCGAGGATAGTCTTGCGCCACTCGACGCGAGGATGGTGGTAATGGATAAAAAAACGCAAAAACGTCTCTATGGCTGGTTGCGCAAGCAATCGAGTCACGGTCGCCGCTGGATCACGATCTCCATCGCCTTTGGCCTGGGCCAGGGCGTGTTGATGGTGGCGCAAGCCTGGCTGCTGGCAACCCTGCTGCATGGTTTCATCATCGAAGGCTCGACACCCGAGCAGTCCATTACGCTCTTTATTACTCTGCTGCTGGTCACCCTCGGCAAAGCAGCGCTGGCCTAT
Organism: Aeromonas sp. MdU4; assembly: GCF_041929505.1. Taxonomy (NCBI): domain Bacteria; kingdom Pseudomonadati; phylum Pseudomonadota; class Gammaproteobacteria; order Aeromonadales; family Aeromonadaceae; genus Aeromonas; species Aeromonas sp. MdU4. The sequence continues at coordinate 82,272 of NZ_JBHFMW010000013.1, forward strand.
GGCCGGGAAGTGGCCAGTTTCAAGGCGGGCAGCGCGGTGCGCCAGACCATCCGCCAGCTGGTACTGACTCGTTTAAGCCGACTCGGCCCTGCCTATATCCAGCGCCGCCCGGCCGGTAGCTGGGCCAGCTTGCTGCTGGAACAGATTGAAAACATGCAGGATTTCTTCTCCCGCTACCTGCCGCAGATGGCCATTGCCGTTTTTATTCCGGTGGTCATTCTGGTGGCCGTGTTCCCGGTCAACTGGGCCGCTGGCCTGATCCTGCTGGGCACGGCCCCGCTTATCCCCATCTTCATGATCCTGGTCGGTGTCGGTGCCGCCGATGCCAACCGCCGCAACTTCCAGGCGCTGGCTCGTCTCTCCGGCCATTTCCTCGATCGCCTGAAGGGGCTGCGCACCCTGCAACTCTTTATGCGTACCCAGGCAGAAGGTGACGCCATTCGCGATGCCTCGGAAGATTTTCGTGAGCGCACCATGGAAGTGCTGCGCCTCGCATTTTTAAGCACTGCCGTGCTGGAGTTCTTCGCCGCCATTTCGGTGGCACTGGTCGCCGTATACTTCGGCTTCTCCTATATCGATCACCTCGACTTTGGCCACTATGGCAGCAAAGTGACCCTTTTTACCGGCCTGTTCGTGCTGTTTCTCGCCCCCGAGTTCTACGCACCACTGCGGGAACTGGGCGCCCACTACCACGCCAAGGCGCAAGCCATCGGCGCCGCCGAGCAGCTGCTGGAGTTCCTCGAGGCCGAGGTGAGCGAACCGGCCGCAGGCAATGCGCCGTTCCATGCCGACAGCCCCGTCAAGGTAGAAGCCAAAGGGCTTGAAGTGCTGAGCGCCGAAGGCAAGGTGCTGGTCGGCCCCATCGACTTCACCCTTACAGCCGGTTCGCGCACCGCGCTGATCGGGATCAGCGGTGCAGGCAAGAGCTCGCTGGTCAACGCCCTGCTCGGCTTTGCCCCCTATCGTGGTGAGCTCAAGGTGAACGGACAGGAGCTCGCCACCCTCGATATGAGCCAGTGGCGCCTGCAGCTGGGTTGGCTCTCGCAAAACCCGCAGCTGTTCCACGCCTCCTTGCGCGACAACCTGCTGCTGGCCAAGCCAACGGCCAGCGATGCCGAGCTGGAAGATGCCCTGAAACGGGCGCAGGCCTGGGAATTTGCCATGGAAAAGGGACTCGACTATCCGGTTGGCGATCAGGCTGGCGGCCTCTCGGTCGGTCAGGCCCAGCGCCTCGCCCTGGCGCGAACCCTGCTCAAATCGACCCAGCTGATGGTGCTGGACGAACCGACCGCCAGTCTGGATCGCCACTCCGAGCGCGCCATCATGACCACGCTGGAGCAGGTCATCGCCAATCAGACCCTGCTGATGATCACTCACCGCCTCGACCAGCTCACCAAGATGGATCAGATCCTGGTACTTGAGCGCGGCCAGCTGGTGGAGCAAGGCAGCTTCCAGCAATTAAGCCAGGCAGAGGGGCACTTTGCCCGTCTTCTGTCTCAACGTTCCGGGGGTTCTCTCGATGACTGATCTCTTGCCGTTTCTGCGCCTCTATCGCCAACACTGGCTCAGCCTCTCCCTCGGCCTGTTGCTGGCGCTGGTCACCCTGATCGCCGGGATGGGGCTGCTGTCACTCTCCGGCTGGTTCCTCTCTGCCGCCGCCGTTGCCGGGATGGCCGTCGCTAGCCGCGACAGCTTCAACTACATGACCCCCGCTGGCGGGGTGCGCTTCTTCTCCATCATCCGCACTGCCGGTCGCTGGGGTGAGCGGGTAGTGAGCCACGATGCCACCTTCCGGGTACTGACCCGGCTGCGAGTCTGGTTCTGGCAAAAACTCTCGCCACTCTCAACCGGTACCCTGGCCGGTTTCCGCCAGGCCGACCTGCTCAACCGACTGGTGGCCGACATCGACGCGATGGACCACGTCTATCTGCGGTTGATCACCCCTATCGGCGCGGCCCTGCTGAGCAGTGCCGGACTGGTCTTCTTCCTGTCGTTTTTTGACAGCCACCTCGCCCTAACCCTCGGCGCCATTCTGCTGTTTGGCATGATCGCCCTGCCGCTGGTGTTCTACTTCCTCGGCCGTCGCCCCGGTCAGGCGCTGATTGCCGAGAAGTCGGCCTTGCGCACCCGGATGGTGGACTATCTGGATGGCCAGGCCGAACTGCAGATGTTTGCCGCCGCCCCCAAGGCGCTGGTGGCGCTGCAACATGCCGAACTGGCGCTGCTCGCTGCGCAGGCCCGCATGGCCAAGGTGAGCGGGCTGGCCAACTTCTCGGTACAACTGCTGAGTGGCTGGACCCTGACCCTGATGCTCTGGCTGGCCGGTCATGGCGTGGCGGGCGCGGCCCCCGACCCCATTACCGCGCTGATGGTGTTTGCCACCCTGGCCAGCTTCGAGGCCCTGATGCCGCTGGCAGGAGCGTTCCAACACCTCTCCACCAGCCTCACCTCAGCTCGCCGCTTGAACGAGATCCTGCAAGAGGCAAAAGCCCCCGAATGGGGCAGTGAACAGACCCACGCCAAGGGTGGCGCCCTGCAGATCAGCGACCTCTACTTCGGCTATCCCGGTAACCCCCAGCCAGTGCTGCGTGGCTGCACCCTGCAACTGCAAACCGGTGAGAAGCTGGCGCTGCTGGGCCAGACCGGCTGCGGCAAATCGACCCTGATGGGGCTGCTGACCCGTGAGTGGAGCCCGCAGGCAGGCAAGATCCTGCTCGATGGCAAGCCGCTGACCGATTACAGCGAAGGGGCGCTGCGCGCTTCCATCTCGGTGGTGAGCCAACGGGTACACCTGTTTGCCGATACCCTGCGGGGCAACCTCAAGCTGGCGGCACCGAGCGCCACTGACGAGCAGCTGATTGCGGTGCTGACCCAGGTCGGGTTGGCCAATCTGCTGGAAGATGAGGCAGGTCTGGATGCCTGGCTCGGCGACGGTGGCCGACCGCTCTCCGGTGGCGAGCGTCGCCGCATCGGCATCGCCCGCGCCCTGCTGCACGATGCGCCGCTCTGGCTGCTCGACGAACCGACCGAAGGGCTCGACAGCCAGACCGAGCGGGAGATCATGGATCTGCTGTTCAAGCTGGGAGCTGAACGCACTCTGCTGCTCATCTCCCACCGTCTGCTGGGGCTGGAGCAGATGGACCGGATTGCCCTGATGGAAGAGGGACAGATCCGCCTCTGTGCTCCCCATCACGAATTGCTGGCAGATGATTACTATCGCAGCCTCCATCAGCGGCTGGCTCCGGTTTGATATCAGGCTGATGGGTGTCACACCCTGACACCCGAGCTCAAAACGGGGCTGGTCGCCACAGGCGGCTGGCCCCTATAATGTCCCCCTCATTATTCAACAAGATGCCGACATGGAGCGCCTGCGCCTTTCTACTGTCCTCATCACCGACACAAGATACGAGACGATGAAACGCCTGATCCTGATGATGCCCCTGATTGCCTCCGGCTGCGCCAACTACGCCTTCAACAGCAATCTGGATAAAGAGAACTTCGACGAATACTTCAAACCCGGTAGCGTGCGCATTTACGAACAAGCTCAGCTGGCAGACCTCAACTACCTCTACCTCGGCACCATCGAGGGGGAGTCGTGCCAGGCCGATGCCAAGCAACCGCTGCCCAACGCCGGTGAAGCGCGCACCCTGGCCCGTCGCCGCGCTGCCGACCTGGGTGGCAACGGTGTCACCTTCGACAAATGTGCCGAATTCAGCGATACCCCGGGCTGTCTGAAACAGGTGATCTGCTACGGTCAGGCGCTGAAAGTAGCCGAAGAGAAGTAACGACCCATGGCGCTTGCTATTGTGCGTCTCGGCTCGCCCCGCCTCCCCGACGAAGGGCTGCGGGTCGGCACGGTGCGCCGTCCGCCTCGTGGCGTGCCAAAGAGCGAATTCGCCAGCCAGAACTGGTATGACGTATGGTTCCCCAACCTCGCCCCCAGCAGCGAAACCATGAAGCTGGGTCAGGCCGCCGAAACGCCCACCCAGTGGGCTGCCTTTGGCAAAGCGTACAAGACGGAGCTGGCAACCCCGGCAGCCAGACACGATCTGGCGCTGCTGGCTGCCCTCTCCCACACCACCAATCTCTCGGTGGGTTGCTACTGCGAGCAGGAGTCCCGCTGCCATCGCGCCATCTTGCGCGAACTGCTGGCAGCCGCTGGTGCAGCCATCCGTTAGCACCCACATGCAATACCTAAAAACGAGAGGGCATCACTGCGATGCCCTCTCGTTGTTATCGATATTGCATGGTGCGTCGGTCTGCTCGTTCGCTATCTCACCTGCTGGCGCAACAGCGCCTCTTGCTCAATAGTCATCCCTTCAGCCCCCCCCCCATCCGGCGTGTGTGTCAGCCACTCGACCAGATCGGCTGCCGTCTCCTCCAGCGGCCGGAAGTTGAGACCGTGCACGATGGCGGCCTCGGCGCTGATGCGGCCATAACCGGCATACTCCGGCAACATGTTGGGCAGCAGGGTCGGATAACTCTGCCAGGGCTCAACACCGGCCGCCAGCAGCGCAGACCATGGGGTCCACTCCGGTTCGATCGGTATTGCGGATCCCACTCTGGCGCTCAGTCGCTCGACCCAGTCAGCCAGCGCAATGCCCGGTTTGATGAGGTTAAAGGTGCCCGCCAGCTGCTGCTCGGCTGCGCGCAACGCAAACTCGGCGCAGTCGCGCACATCCAGATATTGCAGTCGATCCTGCCCCTCCCCCGGCAGCAGCCAACGACCGCCCTGCTGCACCCGCTTCACCCACCAGGCCATGCGGCCGGTGTGATCATGAGGGCCGCACAGCACACCCGGACGCAGAATACAGAGTCGCTCATCCCAACGTTCGCGATAGGTCGCCTCGCACAACACCTTGAGCGAACCATAATCGTCGGGCATTTCGCCTTGGGGGATTGGGTGCAGCGGCGCCGACTCATCCATCCCCTTGCTGGCAAAGTCACGGTAAACCGAGATGGTGGAGATAAAGATCAGCCGCTCGCAGCGCCCAAGCAGGGCCGCCGAGAGGCTTGCCGCCTGTTCGGGCCGATAACAGCAGGTGTCGATGGCGAGATCCCACTGCAGCCCCGCACCTTGCAGATCACTCAGATCCCTGTCCCTGTCGCCGGTGAGTTGCACCAGATCGCGCCAGTCTGGATGCTGGCGTTGGCCCCGATTGAACAGGGTCACCTCATGACCCCAATCCAGCGCCAACGCGGTCAGGTGGCGCCCCAAAAATCCGGTGCCACCGATAATCAGCAGTTTCATCCCTTCCCTCCCAGCTGGCACGAGTGCGTGAATGTCATACCGACACGTCAATTGCCTTCACCCTACGCAAGTTGACGAGCGGGCACAGCTCCCGACATGTCGGGATGGGACGGAGATCACGGCAAGGATGCCAGAATGGGCGTAACGCGGCGGTGCCTGCGTTTTGCAGCCGCCTGTGCTAAATTGCCGGGGTTTTCAGTCAGGATCCGCCATGAAGTTCGAAATCGACACCCTCGGGATCATCCGCTCTCCCTACAAGGAGAAGTTCGCCATCCCCCGCCAGCCCGGTCTGGTCAAATCGGCCCGCGCCCGCCTCGAGCTGCTCCCCCCTTACGATCAGCCGGATGTGCTGCGCGGTATCGAGCAGTTCTCCCATCTGTGGCTCAGCTTTGTCTTTCACCAGACCATGGCGCAGGGCTGGCACCCGACGGTGCGCCCGCCACGTCTTGGCGGCAACGAGCGGGTCGGTGTCTTTGCCACCCGATCCACCTTCCGCCCCAATCCGCTGGGCCTCTCGGTGGTCGAGTTGCACGGCGTCGGCCGCGAGCGGGGCAAGCTGTGGCTGGAGCTGGGTGCCGTCGATCTGCTCGATGGCACCCCCATCGTCGATATCAAACCCTATATCCCCTATGCCGACAGTCTGCCGGATGCCCGTGGCGGCTTTGCCCCCGATGCCCCCACCCCGCCACTGGCGGTGAGCTTCAGTGCCGAAGCGGAGCTGCAACTGCAACCCTGGCTCAAGGCCCATCCCGAGCTGCGCCAGCTGGTGAGCGAAGTGCTGGCACAAGATCCGCGCCCCGCCTACAAAAAGGGCAAGCCGGATGAGAAGGAGTACGGCGTGCGGCTATTTGACTGCAACGTCCGCTTCCGGATCTGCGAACCCGCCTGCCTGGTCATTGCCATCGAACCTGCCTGACCATCGGGTTCAGGCAGCCCTTTTTCACGGGCGCTTCACACTGTTCAGGGTTTAATTAACCTGAAAATTGTGTGGTATTGATCAGCTCCTCAATGAGCCGGCAGTGATATCATCTCCATGGCAGTATCGTGCGGAAAAGACTGATTATTTTCCTCTCATGGGCACCCGGCCTGTACCCGCGTACATCCGGCAGGTGTCGCCAATGGAACTGGCCTCCTCCGATCGTTCGCCCATCGGGTGATACCACACGGATGTGACTCTTTGACAGAAGGAAACCAACCATGCTGATGAACAGTGAACAACGTTACGGCACCCTCAGTATCGGGCTGCACTGGCTGACCCTGTGGGCGATGATCGCCGTCTACGCCCTGATCGAATTTCGCGATATTTTTCCCAAAGGGGATCCGGGTCGAGACCTGATGAAGGAGTGGCACTTCATGCTGGGGCTGCTTATCTTCGCACTGGTCTTTATCAGACTGGCCCTGCGCTGGATGAGCCCGACGCCGCGCATCGTGCCCGAACTCTCCCCTGTGATGCACAAACTGGCCAAGCTGGCCCATATTGCCCTCTATGGCTTTCTCATCCTGACTCCGCTGTGTGGCTGGCTGCTGCTGAGCGCTGCTGGCAAGCCCATCCCCTTCTTCGGGTTTGAGCTGCCCGCCTTGGTTGCCCCCGATCCGGACTTCAAAGGGTTGATCAAAGAGGTGCACGAGACCCTGGGCAACCTCGGTTATGCCCTGATCGCTCTGCACACGGTGGCCGCCCTGTTCCACCACCATGTGCTCAAGGACAACACCCTCACCAATATGCTGCCGCCCCGCCGCAGCTAACCGGCAGTAGCAATAACGCAGAGGGGGCCATCGTGGCCCCCTCTGCTTTTGCGACCTGGCAATGGCGCTTATCGCCCCGCAGACTCCCCGGCACGGCTCGCTATACAACTGAAATTCCTCTGATTCAGTCCTGATACAGGAGCAACAGGATAGGATTCGAATTGACTCGAAGCGACATACACTTTCTAATTGACAGCATGGATCCCTATGACCGCTCACATCATGAAAATTCTGTTGGTCGAAGACGACAAGCTGCTCAATCATCACCTCACTTCACTGCTGACCGAAGCCGACAATCAGGTCTACAGCACCGACAAGGCCGCAATTGCTCTGCACTATGCCGCCGACTACCCCATTGATGTGGCGATCATCGATCTTGGTCTGCCCGATATGGACGGCCTGCAACTGATCCGGCAACTGCGCGAACGGCAGATCCCCTTCCCCATCATCGTCCTCACCGCCCGTGGCAACTGGCAGGACAAGGTAGAAGGGTTGGAAGCAGGTGCTGATGACTATCTGGTTAAACCATTCCAGAAAGATGAGCTGCTGGCCCGCCTCAATGCACTGCTGCGCCGCAGCGCCGGTTTTATCTCGCCCAAGGTGAAGGGTGGTGATTACGAACTGGATCTCTCCCGCAAGGAGCTGACCATTGCCGGTGAGGTCGCCGTCCTGACCAGCTTTGAATACCTCATTCTGGAGTACCTGATGCGCAACGCCCGTCAGGTGGTCTCCAAGCAGCAACTGCTCGACCAGCTCTATGGTGATGGCGAAGGAGATCCCAACACCATCGAGGTGATGGTAAGCCGTCTGCGCAAGAAGCTGGATCCGGAAGGGACGATTCAACCCATCTCTACCATCCGGCGTCAGGGCTACATCTTCAACCTCTCGTGCAGCTGAGGAGGTTCCCCTTGCTGCGCCCCATCAAGATGATACGCAACTCCCTGCATATCAAACTGCTGCTCAGCTCGCTGCTGGTGATCGCCCTGATCATGGGATTTGCCGTCTACGCCCTCTATCTGGGGCATGTTGAGGAGCAGAGCCAGAAGGCGAGCGCTCGGATGCAGGAGAACCTGGCAAAAATTTTCTCCTCCACCAAGTCATCTGAAAGTGATGCAAAGGATCTTGAACGCATCTCCCTCAATGCTGCCGATCGCGATCTCGACACCCTGATCTGCCAAGCCAATGGCAAGCAGATCTGGTCCAGCCTGCATCTGCCAGATGTGCTCCGGGCCAAAGCCACTATCTGCAGAGATTTAATGAAATATCTGCGGGGTAAGGATCTCGACTACTTCTTCAAAAAGCACACCATAGAGAATGGCGAAAGCTACTACATCTACAGCCTGCGCTTTATCCGCAACCCCGGTAATGGCACTACCGCCTTCTACGTGGTGATGATCGACTCGGCCAAACGCTACCACGCCGAAGCGCGCGCCTATCTCTACCAAACCATCCGTCAGGCCCTGCTCGCCTATCTGCTGCTGGCCGGACTGTTGCTGCTGACTACCTACTGGAGCCTGGGCTCCCTGCGCACCATCGCCCACCAGATCGACGATATCCGGGCTGGCGACCGTGATGCCATCTCCAATGAGTTCGAACGGGAACTGGCCCCGCTGACTGACTCCATCAACCAGTTGCTGGAGAACGAACGCCAGCAGACCCAGCGCTATCAGCATGCCCTCAACGATCTTGCCCACAGCCTGAAAACCCGGCTGGCGCTGATCCAGATGACAACTCAGGAGAGCGCACTGGGGCGGGACATCCACGACAACATCAACGAACAGATCCTGACCATGGATCAGATGATCCAGTACCAGCTCAGACGCGCCGTCACCGGCCGCCAGCGCCTTGCCAGCAAGGGCACCGAGCCGGTGCCGCTCATTGAAAAGCTGCTGGCCAGCCTGACCAAGGTCTATCGCCACAAGAAGCTGCAAACCCAGTTCCAGTTCGATGATGACGCCCTCTTTCACGGCGAACAGGGCGACCTGATGGAGCTGATGGGCAACCTGCTCGACAACGCCTGCAAGTTTGCCATCAGCGAAGTGAAGGTCACGGTGCACCGTCACCTCGATCGGCTGCGCATTGAAGTGGAAGACGATGGCCCCGGCATCGATCCGGCCAAATCGGAACAGATCTTCCAGCGCGGCGTGCGCGCCGACAGCTCGCCAGGGCAAGGCATCGGTCTGGCGGTAGTGACCGAGATCGTTCACAGCTACGGTGGCCAGATCCGGGTCGATGAATCCCCCCTCGGCGGCGCCCGCTTTACCTTGGATCTGCCCTGATCGGCATTGCCCTGCATCGCCAGCCAGCACAGCCCTAACACAAGGCCCCCAACGTCGGGGGCCTTGTCGTTTCTCTCCATCTCTCGCGTTTTAATTTATGGATCCGGCGCCGATTATCGTCCCTCAGCCCTACCACAACCGGCTGCAATCGATATCATGGTTGCGCGGCAAAAAGGCCTCTCTCGGATTCACTTCATGAGCCTTCGCTGTCATAAGAGTGTTATCCGCAGAAAATGGGTTAAACGTGCTGTAATTTGGGGGAAGCGGCATTGGCTTTATTCGTTTGGCGAGCGACTCAACTCGCAGGTTGGTAATGAACGCCGATAAGCCAACAAAACGAGAAATGGTTATTTTATAAAACAACTGCAATCATCTGACGAAATAAATAATCACTACAACGAACTATTCTTACTCCTTACTCCTTTTTGTTAGAATATAACTTTTTGTTCGACACCCATCTAGATAATGTAGTCCAATATCAGATTTTAAAACCGGACTCTCTCCATGTAGTCCGGCCCCAGGCTTAAACTTGATATATTATTTGTCAGGCTATTGGTGTGGCACCATAACGGTTGGCATATGGATTTCCACGCTTGGCCTTGAAAAATAGCACAATCAACGGACCGATAATCGGGATTAATCCCAGTAGCAAAAACCAGCCATTGCGGTCAATATCATGCAGACGACGCACACTCAATGCCCAACAGGGCACGATGATAAAGAGCCCATATACTCCCATCAATTTATAACCATAATCCAGCTGTTTGGTCAGCAGTGAGAGAACGACACAAATAATAGTATTGATAAGTACAAACATCCAATATTCTTTGCGCGAGGCTCGTCCTTTGAAATCAGCAAACTTCTGAATTGCACGAAAATACCAGTTCATAAAAACTCCAGCTTCTGCACTATGTATTGTATTGCGTATTACTTCTAAATCGACTGTCTATGTTTACTTTTGTGCTCGGAGGCACCAAAAATAAGCGATAACATATCCATCGATATTGGTGTCGATCGCTTGTCATGACCTGCTGCGGCCAGACAAAGATAATTTGGAATTATGATATTCAGCAAGGTAATTTGGATTATAAAATATAAAAATAACACCCCTTCAATAACCAAGATGACCGATAAGCGCAGTCATCAGCACCAGCCCTGGGTTTGCGCAGTGTGACAGGCCGCGGGTTTTAAAGATCTTTTATAGTTTTTGATAACTTTTTATCGTTTAACAGAGCAAAACATCGGTCTGGCGGCTGTGACCAAGATAGTTCCCCGCTACGGTGGCCAGCTCCGGGTCGATGAATCTCCCTTCGGCGGAGCCCCCCTTGAGCGGCAGAGCCAAACCTGTAGTGCCCTCCCATAAGGCCCCCACCATAGCGTACTAAGGGTGCCCACTATCCAATGCGATTCTTTCTATATAGTAAGGGGACATTTTTTTCGTTAAGATGGGGGGAGGAAAATTAATATTGCATATTATTAACATTGAGAAAACATGAAACACTTATATGTCAGCAGTGCGATACTTCTGTTTATCACCAGCCCTGTAGCGTGGTCCAGTGAGACACTGAGTGCAACTAACGTTCCTGAGTGTGAATATCATGAGCTGACTATCAATGCGCTCTCCACCGTAAATTTTGTCGCCGCAGGAAATGCGCAAGGCTCGGTAAAAGGCTCTGCCGCTGAGCTGGCAAACTTAACGTATACATGTGCCAATGGCACGTTAGAGATCAATACCAAGCCCAATGTGATCATCACCCAGGGCTTTACTTTCACACTGCAAAACAGAGCCATCGACCAAGTGACATTAAATGGTGCCCAGTCGATGAAGATGACTGACTTGGCTAACAAAACATTTCGGCTCATTATGGATGGTAGCGGTGACTTTTCTGCAACAGGCAAAGTGGAACACCTTGATGTACTACTCAATGGTGCCGCCGAAGTCGACCTGTCTGCATTACATGCAACAAATAGCAAAGTAACGGTTAACGGCGCGGGCTCTGCCCAAGTGAATGTCGCCGCCACCTTGAATGCTGAAGTGAATGGCGCAGGAACTATCTCCTATATTGGCTCACCCCTTGCCTTAAACCAAAAGGTCAATGGGTCTGGAACGATAACCCAAGAACAGTAAGCACCCTTAGTCAAAGTGCATGGATGCAGTATCGACAAAGTCAAGTTACAGGGACCTGTACTCGTGCCGCCAACCGGAATAATGAATAATCCCATCGGCGAAGCCACTCCATGGGCCAACTCTGTCACTACTGTGTTATCTGCAGAAAATGGGTTAAAGCAGCAAACAGGTAAAATATGGATATTTTTAGACTCAAGCTTTGCCAAAATCACTTTCTCATACAGCCTGACTCTACTTAGTCCAGCACAAACATGCACAATTTAACCTAATGCAGGCAATGTCATAGTTGGCCGTGACATTGAAAAGGTATATAAAGGATATCACTATATGAACTCTTTTTTTTCACCCACAGCTAATTGTCATGTGCGCTGGCATCATTTACCTGGAATCGGAATACCGATGATCTTTGTCCATGGATTGGGCTGTGCTTCATCATACGAATATCCACGAGTTGTCTATGATCCACTTTTCAGTGGAAGAGCTGCGATCTTGATTGATTTACCCGGTTGTGGATATAGCCAAAAACCGCAAGATTACAGTTATTCGATAACTGACCAAGCCATGGTAATCGTCGAACTAGTGCAACATCTTGGGATCAAACAGTGCTTTCTTTATGGACATAGTATGGGAGGCAGCATCAGTATTGAGGCAGCCAAGTTACTTGGCCGGTCTTTGCAGGGGCTGGTAGTATCCGAACCAAACTTTCACCCAGGAGGAGGTTTTTTAAGCAAAGAAATCTGTAGTCACAGTGAAGATGATTTTATTGATCACATATGGCAGAAAATGGTGATGCAGGATGCTAGTCCGTGGGCTGGAAGCTTGGCGGTTGACGCACCTTGGGCTGTATGGCGCGGAGCTGCTAGCCTAATTACAGGCAGTAATTGGCTGGACAGTTTTGTTGAATTACCGGTAAAAAAACAGCTAATCTTCGGTGAGCACTCATTGCCTGATAATGATTTTACTTCTCTGGCAGCCTCAGGAGTGTCAACAATCACTTTACCAAATTGTGGTCATTGTATGTCTTGGGAAAATCCTGGGGCTCTTGCTGAAGCATTATCAAACTTTTGCAAATAATTAACTTACATCTATTGTGTAGGTTCTTATTCTGCGACAGAAAACCCGTTGTCTGAAAGTCGGTGACAGGCATGACGGCCGCAAGAATTGCCTAAATCGCAGCCTTGCCGTCTGGGCCATCGACAGAGGCCAGCCATGGGCGGTCGCTCATATTTTTCCACACATGCCCGATTACGCTGAGCTTATCGCGCCTGCGTTACTTCCACTGTTTGTTATTGAGGCCACTATGATCCGCCCATTATCTGAATCCGATCTGGATGCCGCTGTCGAGCTCTGGTATCACACCTCGGTCAAAGCCCACGACTTTATTCCCGCCGCCTTTTGGCATGAGCAACGGGCGGCGATGAGGGATATTTACCTGCCCGCCAGCAAGAGCTGGGTCTATGAGGAGGATGGTCAGCTGCTGGGCTTTATCTCCTGGTATCAGGGCACTGTTGCTGCGCTGTTTATCTCCCCTGCTCACCAGTCACGGGGGCTGGGGCGCCAGCTGCTCGATCTCCTGAAAGCCCAGTATGACCGGCTCGATTTGACGGTTTACGCCGAAAATAAGCAGGCGCACGGCTTCTATTCCCGCAACGGTTTTCAAGAGGGTGAGCAGCAGTTGTGCGAGCATAGTGGCCGCCCCGAGCTGGTGATGCATTGGCAACGGGGATAAGCGGGGCGCCCATATCGATGGCGAGCGCTCTTTACCTGTTTTTTGGCCGCCTTGAATGCCATGGCGGCATTCTCTACAATGACCCACTTTTTATTCATTTCGGGTTATATCGATGAGCGATACCAGCACCAAACCGGCTCTGCCGGATCACCTCTCCTGCAATCCCCGCAGCCCTCACTATGTGGCCGCCTGCTTCGAGCACCCGATCGGTATCCGCCTGAACGGCAAAGAGCGCACCGATGTCGAGGAGTACTGCATCAGCGAAGGTTGGGTGAAGATCCCCTCCCCCAAGGCGCTGGATCGCCGTGGTCAGCCCATCCTGATCAAGCTCAAGGGCACCGTTGAAGCCTTCTACAGCTAAACAAGGCTCTGCAGCGTGATAAACAAGGCCATCCTCGCGGTGGTCTTGTTGTTTCAATTTGCTAAACGATTATGCCGTAAGCGATTTCCAAAATTGAACGCTGTCTGGATAAAATGGCCGCTTATTGGCACTGCAATGCGGGTTTTTCCTGCAAAAACCATGAAATCCAGCGCCGTTTTGAGTTGAGGACAAATCCTTCATTTTCTCCGATCCCCCCGATGACATAGCCATCGGCAGCCCGCTGACTGACTCCCCAAGCAAAGGACCACTCATCGCTTCGCACTCGCTCACCGCTGATCAGCGCCGCGCTTAACTGTGGATTCATCACGATAATGGATAGCCCGCTGACAGAGGCGATCCCAACCCCACTCTTCTCTACCCGCCCCACCGCAACCGGCACCTTGATGGCGCAGTGCTGGCCCGCCGGGTTGAGTGTTGTATAAACCCCTTCCCCGACCCGCCCCTGCATCCACAGCAGTTCTCCCTGAGTCAGACGATCTACCTGCAATAGCCCTATCGCCCCTGTTGGCAGAGAGTGGGGGTTGCTCGTCGCAGCAGCGAGAGTGGCAACGAAATACATCAGTAGCAACCATGGATATTTCATGATGCCGCCCCCTCTGCATAGACAGATATGCCACCCGGTCTGGACAGAAAATAGACCAGGATGAATGGGCCCACGGCTGGAATAAAAAATAGCCAGCCCCACCAACCGGAACGGCCAATATCATGCAAGCGACGGATAATAATTGCGATCATCGGGATGATGCTCGCCACATCATAGAGAACATCAAGTTGGCCAACGCCTTGCAAGACAATATCCAGCCAGATCAGCGCCAACGTGATCAGCAGATGCAACAGCATAAACAGCCAAAACGCCTGCCTCGTCGTGCTGCCGGTAAAGTCAAATGCGCGTTGCCACGCCTGTAGATAGCAAATAAACATCGCGGTTACCTTCAATGCCAAATGGTCAGGTAACTGATGTTGCTGACTCACCGCACTGAATACGTCCTAAAACCGGTTCAAGGACGTGCTGTAACCTCTCTTGGTCCCCGGATTGCTTCTTGCCAGACCGCAAAACCGCTATGCTGGCCCGACATCTTCCATTGATAACGGCAACCCGCTCAGGAGCCATGATGCTCGCCATTCCCGTGCCATTTTTTGTCTCGTTTTTACTGGGATTACTGGCGCTAGCCCTGCATGTCCGGCTGGCCGAGCAAGCAAGAATGGCATCGCTTTTTCTGGCATTGTGTGCCGCAACCACCGGGCTGGTCGGCTTGCGCTGGACATTCGATATTGCGTTATTTGCCCTGCTCCAACCCATATTTGCCGCGCTGATCCCGGTCGCCGCCTGGTATGCCTTTACCCGAACGAGTGGCGGGCCAGTCAAACCTTTCTATCTCCATGCCATTGCCCCCGCCATCGTGATGATCGGTGTGATAACCCACCCCATCCTGATGTTGCCGCTAGATATGATCCTGACTGCCACTTATCTCTTTTATGGGATTGCGCTGGTGCGTTATGCCGCCCAGGCACCGCTGTTGCTTTATGTTTCATTCAACAACTGGGAGGGGGTTAAACGGGCCGAAAATATTGCGGGCTGGATGCTGCTGTTTTCCGCATTAATTGATGGCGCCATCTCGGTCGATTTTTCGCTCAACCAGGGCCGCTACTCCCCCTATATTCTCACCCTGGGTCACCTGATCCTGCTGCCCGTGCTGGCGCTTGCCGTCGTCACCGTGGGGGTTAACACTGCCGGGCTCGATAACCCCCCCACAGAGGCTTCGCCAGATTGCCCCGACGAGGCGAACAGTGAACCGCTGATGAGTGATGTACGGGCCCATGAGATCGTCACCCGGCTGGATCGGTTGATGCAGGAAAAGTCATGTTATCTGGATCCTGAATTGACGCTGGCCGCCCTTTCACGAAAGCTTTGCATTCCTGCCAAACAGATTTCGATCGCCGTCAATCGGGTACACCATCAAAATATATCCCGCGTGATCAATGACTATCGCATTGAATATGCCAAAAGAGCCCTGCTAAGCAGCGACGAGAGTATTACCCAGATCATGATGAATTCCGGTTTCCAGACCAAATCCAACTTTAATCGCGAGTTCTCCCGCATCACCGGGATGACTCCCACGCTATTTCGCAAACAGCAGGGCTGCGCAATAACGCCAGCCTGAACCTTGGCACCAGCAGTAAAAACCAGGCCACCTCGCGGTGGCCTGGTTTTTACTGCTCAACTTGTCTCGGACAGCAATTCGGTTTTCTACTCTCGCAGCAATGCAGGCCTCTACCCGCAATCCCGCGCAGGCGGCCCTTATACCCCCAACCGGTCGCGCAGGGTGTACCAGGCGGCGCCCGCGGCGGTGAAGGGGATGCGGAACAAGCGGCCACCCGGGAAGGGGTAGTGCGGCAGTTTGGCAAAGGCATCGAAGCGCTCCGCCTGACCGCTCAACACCTCGGAGAGCAGCTTGCCCGCCAGATGGGTGCAGGTGACGCCGTGGCCACTGTAGCCCTGCATGTAGTAGATGTTGGGGCCGATGCGACCAAATTGCGGCAGCCGCGACAGGGTGAGCAGGAAGTTGCCGGTCCAGGTGTACTCCACCTTGACCCCCGCCAACTGGGGGAAGGTTTTCAGCATCTTGGGGATGATCAGCCGCTCGATATCCGCCGGATCCCGCGCGCCATAGACCACGCCGCCGCCATAGAGCAGCCGGTGATCGCCGGAGGTGCGGTAGTAGTCGAGCAGGTAGTTGCAATCCTCCAGACAGTAGTTTTGCGGCAACAGCGAGCGGGCCCGCTCCTCCCCCAGCACCTCGGTGGCGATCACCTGAGTGCCACAGGGCATACTCTTGGCGGCGAGCTCCGGTACCAGATTGCCGAGGTAGGCGTTGCCCGCCACCACCACAAAGCGTGCCTTCACCGCCCCCTTGGCGGTCTTGACCAGTGCCGGCTGCCCCGGGGTGATGCTGGTGACGGCGGATTGCTCGAAGATCTGCCCCCCCTGCATGCGGATGGCTTCGGCTTCTCCTAGCGCCAGATTGAGGGGATGAATGTGGCCGCCGCTCTTGTCGAGCAGGGCACCGATGTAGCGATCACTCGCGACCACCTCGCGCACCCCCTTGGCATCGAGCAGCTCCAGCTGATCGTTGCCCCACTTCTGCCAGCGGGCATATTGGGATTTGAGCTCGTGCAGCTGCTTCTCGGTCTCGGCGGCAAAAACGCCCCCCTGCTGCAGATCGCACTGGATGTTGTAGCGCTTGATCCGCTCGCGGATGATCTGGCCCCCCTCAAACAACATGGAGCCGAGCAGCCTGGCCTGCTCCGGCGGGCAGTTCGCTTCGATGGTGTCGATGTCGCGGCTGTAGGAGTTGACGATCTGGCCACCGTTGCGGCCGCTGGCGCCAAAGCCGATCCGGGCTGCCTCCAGCACCACCACCTTGTAACCCTTCTCCACCAGATGCAGCGCGCTGGAGAGGCCGGTATAGCCCGCCCCGATGACACAGACGTCGCACTCCAGCTGCTCGGTCAGGGTCGGATAGGGCGCGTGTTTATTGGCGCTGGCTGCGTAGTAACTGTTTACATGTTCGGTCATGATCCCTGTTTCCTTACCGGTTCGGTTACCAAACTACTGTCAGGATTAAAAGCTCGCCGGGGTGTGGGCGCTGACGATGCGACAGGTCTGCCCCGACGGATTGCTGAAGCTGTGGGGCTCGCCGGTGTCGATCACATAGCTGTCGCCCGCCTCCAGCTGATAACTCTGGCCTGCCACCGTCAGGGTCACCGACCCCTCCAGCACGGTGCCAACCTCCTCCCCCTGATGCTTGACCAGCCCGCCGGTGTCGGTACCGGGGGGATAGGTCTCCAGCATAAAGCCGAGCTGGCGGCGGTTGTTGCCGTTGTGCACCAGCTTGAGGGAGACCCCCTGACTGCCCAGCTCGATCAGCTGCTCAGCCTTGATCACCACCTCCGGGGTACGGCTCTCCTCCTCGGCGAAGAAGCGCGACAGCGGCAGGCCATAGACGGTGAGCAGCTTTTGCAACGAGGCGACCGACGGGCTCACCTTGTCCTGCTCTATCATGCAGATGGCGCCGTGGGTCAAGCCACTCAACTCGGCCGCCCGCCGCTGGGAGAGCCCCAGCTGATGGCGCACCGCCGCCAGCCGCTCCCCCATGCTGCGCACGCCCGACTCCGCCGTGGCAAGCTGGCGAATGGCCCCTTCTCTGCTCTGCGGTACGCTCATGGCAAGCCCCCTCGCACCTGTTGTCTGCTTCCCTGCAACATCAGCACCTCCTGCTCGCGTTGGGTAACCCGTTGCCCGGTCACGCAACTGGTTAAAATAGCGGACCAGCTTTCCCTTGCCGTTCACTATGTTACACAGCCAAACCGTTCATTATTTTGCACACCCGATTTACCCGTTCTCACTCACACCTGGCATCTGAACGCGGTAAACTGCGCTACACAGCCCATTTTCTAGCATGGCGCCCCCCAGCAATTCAAATATATTTAACACTTGAAAAACATTTAAGCTCAATTTATGGTCTTCCTGTGCTTATTATTTTATACGGCAGCGGCGCAGGAGGGGCCGGTTTACTCCGGCAACCAGCTGCCCTGACCCACACTAGAGGCTTCTCATGTCAGGAACTACATTCCACTCCAGCTTGATCCAATCCCGCGCTTATATAGATGGCCAGTGGTGCCATGCCGCCAGCGGACGCACCTTTGAGGTCACCAATCCGGCCAGCGGTGCCGTCATTACCCAGGTCCCCGACATGGACGCCGAGGATACCCGCCGCGCCATCGCTGCTGCCCACGCCGCCCAGCCCGCTTGGGCAGCCCTCACTGCCAAGGAGCGCAGCAACAAGCTATCTGCCTGGTTTGCCGCCATCACCGCCCACGGCGACGAGCTGGCCCGCATCATGACCTGCGAGCAGGGCAAGCCGCTGGCAGAAGCCAAGGGGGAAGTGACCTACGGCGCCAGCTTTATCCAGTGGTTCGCCGAGGAGGGCAAGCGCGCCTACGGCCGCACCATTCCGGGCTTTAGCGGCGATCGCCGGCTGGCCACCATCAAGCAGCCGGTGGGCGTGGTCGCCGCTATCACCCCGTGGAACTTCCCCATCGCCATGATCACCCGCAAAGCGGGTCCGGCGCTGGCGGCCGGTTGCACCATCGTCATCAAACCCGCGGCCGAAACCCCGCTCTGCGCGCTGGCACTGGCTGCACTGGCCGAGCAGGCTGGCATCCCCGCCGGGGTCATCAACATCATCACCAGCCTCCAGCCGACGGATGTGGGCAACGAGCTGTGCAGCAACCCGGTGGTGCGCAAGCTCTCCTTCACCGGCTCGACCCGTATCGGCAAGCTGCTGATGCGCCAGTGCGCCGACACCATGAAGAAGCTGTCGCTGGAGCTGGGCGGCAACGCCCCCTTTATCGTCTTTGACGATGCCGATCTCGATGCGGCCGTGGCCGGGGCGCTCGCCTCCAAATACCGCAATGCGGGGCAAACCTGCGTCTGTGCCAACCGCATGCTGGTGCAGGCGAGCGTCTATGATGCCTTCGCCGAGAAGCTGACTGCCGCAGTCAACACCTTCAAGGTGGGCGATGGCATGAGTGAAGGCACCCAGATTGGCCCGCTGATCAACCCGGCCGCAGCCAACAAGGTGGCCCAGCTGGTGCAGCAATCGGTCGCCGCCGGTGCCGAAGTGCTGCTGGGAGGCGAAGCCCATCCCGCTGGCCCCCTCTTCTATCGCCCGACCATTCTGGGCAAGGTGGATAAAACCAACCCCATCCTGCAGGAGGAGATCTTCGGCCCGGTGGCGCCGCTGGTGCGCTTCGAGAGCGAAGCCGAAGCCATCGCCCTGGCCAACGACACCCCTTATGGGCTCGCCGCCTACTTCTATGGCCGCGACATCGCCCGGGTCTGGCGCGTCGCCGAACAGCTCGAATACGGCATGGTCGGCATCAACGAGGGGATCATCTCCACCGAATTGGCTCCCTTTGGCGGGATCAAGGAGTCGGGGCTGGGTCGGGAAGGGGCTGCCGAGGGGCTGGAGGAGTATCTGGAGACCAAATACCTCTGCTTTGGTGGCATTCGCTAAGAGTAAAGCCGGGTCAAAGCATCGCATTAACGGATGCTTTGACCGTTATAACCATCGTTTTTACAGATATACGCAGCCGCTCAGCGGTGGCGACAGGGGGCAAAACAGGGCCCGTTGTTCACCACCAGGGGCGGCTGCAGAGTAAACAGCGCGTCGCCGATCTTGCCCGATGGGCCGGTCGGCGGCGATGGGCGGTCAACCACCCGCCACATTATCAGGGAATATCGGGGCTACGGTTCCACAGGGAGGAAAGATGAGTCAGTCAGAATCAAACAAGGGGTGGCAAGCGCGCCGCGAAGCGGCCGTGGTCAACGGTGTCGGCACCCTGCTGCCAGTCTTTATCGACCGGGCGCAAAATGCCGAGCTGTGGGATGTGGAGGGCAACCGCTACATCGATTTTGCCTCCGGCATCGCCGTGCTCAACACTGGCCACAACCACCCGAAAGTGGTGGCGGCGGTGCGTGAACAGCTGGAAAAATTCAGCCACACCTGCTTTCAGGTTACCCCCTACCCCGGCTATATCGAGCTTGCCGAGCAGCTCAATGCGCTGGTACCCGGCCCGACCCCGAAACGCACCCTGTTTCTCTCCACCGGCGCCGAGGCGGTCGAGAACGCCATCAAGATCGCCCGCGCCCACACCGGTCGCAGCGGCACCATCGCCTTCAAGGGGGGCTTTCACGGCCGCACCATGATGGGGATGGCGCTCACCGGCAAGGTGGTGCCCTACAAAACCGGCTTTGGCCCCTTCCCGGGGGAGGTCTACCACATCCCCTTCCCCGCCGACTATCTCGGGGTGAGTGAAGAGGATGCCCTGCACGCCCTCGAGCTCTGCTTCAGCGCCGACATCGAACCGAGCCGGGTGGCCGCCATCATCATCGAGCCGGTTCAGGGGGAAGGGGGCTTCTACCCCGCCTCCCCGAGCTTTATGCAAAAGCTGCGCAGCATCTGCGACCAGCACGGCATCCTGCTCATCTGCGACGAGATCCAGAGCGGTTTCTGCCGCACCGGCAAAACCTTCGCCACCGAGTATTCGGGGGTTGAGCCCGACATCATGACCCTGGCCAAAAGTCTGGCCGGTGGCTTCCCCCTCTCCGCCGTGGTGGGCAAGGCGGAGATCATGAACTCGGCCAAGCCGGGTGGCCTGGGCGGCACCTATGCAGGCTCCCCCATCGCCTGCGCCGCTGCGCTGGCGGTATTGCAGGTGATCGAAGAGGAAAAACTCAACCAGAAAGCGCTGGATCAGGGGGCGCAGATCAAGGCGGGGCTGCAACGCATAGCCGAGCGTTTTGACTGCATAGGTCAAATTCGCGGCCCCGGTGCCATGGTGGCCATGGAACTGGTGAAACAGCGCGATGCCAGCCAGCCCGATCCCGACCTCACCAAGCGACTGGTAGCCGAGGCGGGCAAACGGGGGCTCGTCCTGCTCTCATGCGGGGTGCGTGCAAATGTCATCCGTTTTCTCGCCCCCCTGACCGCCCCCGCGGCAGTGATTGACGAGGGGTTGCAACTCCTTGAAAAATCACTGGAGGCCGTGCTGGCCTGACCAGCAGGAAAGTGACCACTTACCTGTGCAAATAAATGCAATTTTGCCCCCTTTTTTTCTTGTCAAGGGGGCCCTGCAAATGCACAATGCGCCGCCACTGAAAGAACCGATGTAAAACAATGGCATCGGTTCTTTTTTAACCAGTGAACAAACCCATAAACGAGGCCGGATCACCCCCGGAAAAGATAGCGAGATTGGCAGCAATCTCCCGACAGCACGTCTAGTGAGGAACAACATGGGGCATCTCAATGCTTTCCAACCGGCCATGGCCGGTGCGCGCCACCCTGGCGCCCTTGATTCCCGGGCCTCTCTCCCGGTTTCGTTGATGGACCGTGCCACTCTGGCACTGCATGAGGAACATGCATAATGGCGGCCCAACAGGTTGGTCTGAAAAAGACCCTCAAACTGTGGCAGGTCGTGGTTATGGGACTGGCGTACCTCACCCCCATGGCTGTGTTCGACACCTTCGGCATCGTCACCGAGATCACCGAAGGCCATGTGCCGACCGCCTACCTGTTTGCCCTTATCGGCATGCTGTTCACTGCCCTGAGCTACGGCCATCTGGTGCGCAAGTTCCCGTCGGCTGGCTCCGCCTATACCTATGCCCAGAAGGTGTTTCACCCCTATGTCGGCTTTATGGTGGGCTGGACCTCCCTGCTCGACTACATGTTCATGCCGATGATCAATATGCTGCTGGCCAAGATCTATCTGGGTGCCCTGTTCCCGAACGTGGAGCCCTGGACCTATATCTTCGGTCTGGCGGTGGTGATGACCGCCCTCAACCTGCGCGGCATCAAGCTGGTGGCCAACTTCAACAGCGTCATCGTCATCATGCAGTTCAGCATCATCGCCATCTTCATCGGTCTGATCGCCTGGGGCGTGCACAACGGTGAAGGGCTGGGTACCGTGGCCAGCAGCCGTCCCTTCTTCTCGGAGCAGATCCATGTCTCGCCGCTGCTGATGGGGGCCTCCATTCTCTGCCTCTCATTCCTCGGCTTTGACGCCATCAGCACCCTGTCGGAAGAGACCCCGGATGCAGATCGGGTGATCCCGCGCGCCATCGTGCTGACGGCGCTGATCGGCGGTGTACTGTTTGTCACCACCTCCTACTTCCTGCAGCTCTACTTCCCGGACATCTCCCGCTTCCAGCATCCGGATGCGGTGCTGCCGGAGATCGCCCTGTACGTAGGTGGCAAGCTGTTCCAGGCGGTGGTGCTGGTCTGCACCACGGTAGCGGTGCTGGCCTCGGGGCTCGCCTCCCACGCCGGTGTATCGCGCCTGCTCTATGTAATGGGCCGTGATCGCGCCCTGCCCGCCCGCTTCTTCGGCTATATCCATCCGAAGTGGCAGACCCCGGCGTTCAATGTGCTGCTGGTGGGACTACTGGCCCTCTCTGCGGTGTCGCTGGATCTGGAGATGGCGCTGGCGCTGATCAACTTCGGCGCCCTGGTGGCCTTCACCTTCGTCAATCTGGCGGTGATTGCCCACTTCTATGTGAAGCTCGGTCGCAACAAGTGCCTCAAGGATCACCTGATGTATCTGCTGCTGCCGCTCTGTGGCGCCGCCTGCATCGGGGTACTGTGGCTCAACCTCGAGCCCTCCTCCTTCGAGCTGGGGCTGGTCTGGGCGGCACTGGGGGCCATCTACCTGTTCCTGCGCCTGACCGTGTTCCGCATCCCGCTGCACTCTCCGCTGCATTCTCCGCTAAACAGTGCCGACAAGGTGGAGATCGCCCAGTAACCGCTGGCGCCCCTCCCCCCGATAGAAAACAAGGAGCCTGCGGGCTCCTTGTTGTTTCTGCGGCGCGCGGGTTGTCAGCAGCGTTGGTTGCCAGAAACGCGGTTTCTGCCAGAAGTGTGACCACATTCAAATAACGCCCCACCGTAATCGGCCTCTATCCGTTGGCCCAAGCCAAACCGGACCCTGTTCCCAGTCATAAAAGTGAATGGATATGCACATCACTTTTCCCTCTCTGCTCCCCTCCAGCCAACCCGCCACACCATGAAATAGCGGGACTCGGCCACAGGTGAACCCTGGCAAATATGATCAGGATCAATATTGAGGCATCATGCACCCTGCAGCCCGGATTTGCCGATTTTTCATACGCTGCAGAGGGGTTCTCTTGCCCCCCGCCAAAGAGGGGGTGGCTCGGGGACGGCTGCCGGGGGCGAGTGACCACTTACCCTTCTCTCTCTTATGCAAAAAAATGCGGTTTTACGGCCATTATTGCTTGTCAAGGGGGAGGACCGAATGCACAATACGCCGCAAATTAAAGGACCGATGTTCACTGCGACATCGGTTTTTGTCTTTTGAAGAGCAGTACAAACCCACCACAAGAGGCCGGAACATCTCCGGAAGTGATATCAGAGATTGCCAAACAATCTCCCGACGTTGAGAGGATTACAATGGGGCGTTTTAATGCTTTCCTGCCGGTACAGCCCGGTATGCGCCTCCCCGGCGCCCTTGATGTTCAGGCTTGCGAATCCATCGTATCCCTGCGCTCGTTGCAAGCACGTGCTGCGGCACTGATTGAGGAGAAAGCGTAATGGCATCGCAAAACGCCAAGCTGCTCAAGACCCTTACCCTGACACAAGTGATTGTGATGGGTCTGGCCTATCTGACCCCCATGGCTGTATTCGATACTTTCGCCATCGTCGGTGACATCACCGAAGGACGCGTTGCTGCGGCCTATCTGCTGGCGCTGGGTGGTATTCTGATGACTGGTTTCAGTTACGGTCATCTGGTACGCAAGTTCCCCTCTGCGGGCTCTGCCTATACCTACGCCCAGAAGGTGTTCAACCCCTACGTCGGTTTCATGGTCGGCTGGTCCTCCCTGCTCGACTACATGTTCATGCCGATGATCAATATCCTGCTGGCCAAGATCTATCTGACCGCCATGTTCCCGGGTGTCGAGCCCTGGGTCTTCATCTTTGGTCTGGTGACCGTGATGACCCTGCTGAACCTGCGCGGCATCAATCTGGTGGCCAACTTCAACGGTCTGATCGTGGTGATCCAGCTCGCCATCATCACCATTTTTATCGGCCTGATGGCATGGGGCATCTATCACGGTGAGGGGACCGGCACGCTGGCAAGCGTCCGTCCATTCCACTTCGACTCAGCCCCGCTGGTGCCACTCTTTACCGGTGCAACCATCCTCTGCTTCTCGTTCCTCGGCTTTGACGGGCTGAGCTCCCTCTCCGAAGAGACCCCGAACGCCGGCAAGGTGATCCCCAAGGCGATCGTACTGACTGCCCTCATCGGCGGCATCATCTTCGTGGTGGTCTCCTACTGCCTGCAGCTCTACTTCCCGAGCCTCTCCCGCTTCCAGCATCCGGATGCGGTACTGCCGGAGATCGCGCTCTACGTTGGCGGTACCTTCTTCCAGTCCGTGGTACTGGTCTGCACCACAGTGGCGGTACTGGCCTCCGGCATGGCTGCCCACGCCGGTGTCTCGCGCATCCTCTACGTGATGGGGCGTGACCGGATGATCCCGGAGCGGGTGTTCGGCTATATCCACCCCAAATTCCGCACCCCGGCCATCAACGTGCTGATGGTGGGTGGCTTGGCCCTCTCCGCCGTGTCGTTTGATCTCGATACCGCTCTGGCGCTGGTCAACTTCGGCGCGCTGGTGGCATTCAGCTTCGTCAACCTGTCGGTGATCGGTCAGTTCTGGGTGCGCGAGAAGCGCAACAAGACCCTCAAGGATCACGTCATCTACCTGTTGATGCCGCTGCTCGGCGCCGCCACCATCGGCGCCCTGTGGATCAACCTGGAGCAGAGCTCCCTGGAGCTAGGCCTGATCTGGGCCGGTCTGGGCGTAACCTATCTGTTCCTGCGTCTGGCAGTGTTCCGCATCCCGTTCCGTCAATACGAGGAAACGGCTGACGCCTGATTGCCGGTGAGTCACGCATAAGCAAAAGGGGAGCCATGGGCTCCCCTTTTGCTATTTCACTGACGCTATATCTCCGATTGTCGATGCCAGCATGGCGGCCTTGCCGCCTCCCTCCGGCAGCAGGCCGGAAGGCTGACTCATCAACCGTTATTGATCACTGCAGTCGCAGCCGCCTTGAGCGGGTCATTGGCCACCGCTTTGACATCCTTGTGGGCTTTTTTCAGTTGATTTTCAGCCTTGTCGACCTTGTGCTGGGTCGCTTTGACGTCATCACGGACACCCTGCACGCTGTCGCTCGCCTTGTCGCGCTGATCGGCGGTGCCATTTTTCAGCTCATCCTTCGCCTTCTCTTTCTGCTGACGCATCAGCATATCGCTGTCACAACGTCCCTTGACCCCGACGGAGGCACCCATCGCCTCGTTCTTCAGCGCTTTGTCCAGATTGCACTCCGGCTGCAACACTGACTTGGCCTGCACACCCACTGACAACAACCCGAGGGAAAGAGAGAGAACCCATGCTCGCATCACGCTTATTACTCCACGACTCAACAAAAAGGGCGCAGCATAATGCGTTGAACCAGGAGCACAAGCCGATTGCGCTAATAATCACCACATAGCCGTGATCATGGGCCCGCGTCCGTCACGCCTTGTCAAACCGGGTGATGAGAAAAGCACCAGCACATGTCACAAAACCATCATAAAAACGTCACCTTGTCATATTTCTGTCATTAACCACTGATTAAATGCCCCCGTCATCAACAACCCAAGACGGTACCCCGTCCCAAGAGGCTTTATGCAACACCATCACTCCTTGTCACAGCCGCCCGCGACCCGCGCCCTGTTCAACTGGATGAGTGTCATCGTACTGGTCTACCTGATCCTGGTCGCCGTGGGCGCCATCTCCCACGGCTTCAAAAACTTCTCCGGGGGCGCCGAGGGGGCAGCCCAGATCTTCGCCTTCGCCAATAACCCCTTCCTCGCCCTGCTGCTCGGCATTCTGGCCACCGCGCTGGTGCAATCGTCCAGTACTGTCACCTCGGTGATTGTCGGGCTGGTCGCTGGCGGCCTGCCCATCGGCATGGCCATTCCGATGGTGATGGGAGCCAACCTTGGCACCACCATCACCAATACCATCGTCTCCATGGGTCATATCCGGGATCGCAGCGAGTTTCGTCGCGCCTTCGCCGCGGCCACCGTGCACGATTTCTTCAACCTGCTGGCGGTGTTCATCTTCCTGCCGCTGGAGCTGATGTTCGGTCTGCTGCAACACAGCGCCGAGTGGCTGGCCAACATGCTGGTGGGCTCTGCCGACATGTCGATGAAGGGGGTGGATTTCATGAAACCGCTGACCGCGCCTGCCCAGCAGCTGATCGACAGCGCCGTCGCCTTCCTGCCAGGCAAGGGGGCCGCCATTGCCACCATCGTCATCGGTATCCTGCTGATCCTCGCCAGCGTCACCTATCTTGGCAAAGTGCTGCAGCAGGTGCTGGTTGGCCGCGCCAAAGAGGTGCTGCACAAGGCGCTGGGCCGTGGCCCGCTGACCGGCATCACCTCCGGTGCGCTGGTAACCATCATGGTGCAGTCCTCCTCCACCACGACCAGCCTGATGATCCCGCTGGCGGGCGGTGGCGTGTTCAGCACTCGCCAGCTCTACCCTTTCACGCTGGGAGCCAATATCGGCACCACCATCACCGCCCTACTGGCTGCCACCGCCATCAGCGGAGTCGGTGCCCAGCTGGCCCTGACCATCGCGCTGGTCCACGTACTGTTCAATGTCTTTGCCGTGGTGCTGATTTACGGTCTGCCGTTCCTGCGTGACCTGCCGGTACGCGCCGCCGAAGGGCTGGCCCGGATTGGCAGCGAGAACAAGCTGCTGGCACTCGGTTATGTGGCGGGTCTCTTCTTCGCCCTGCCTGCCCTGATGATGGTCGTAGCCAAGTAACCCGACCCGGATAGCACCAAGGGGGAGCGTCGCTCCCCCTTCTGCTTTGCCCTCTTTGCCACTGGCCTCACATCCTCCCGCGCAGTGACTCGCCCTCTCCGTCCGGCTGGGATAAGATGGCCCCCTCATTGCACTCTTTGTCTTTCTTGGAATAGGAAAACCGATGAAATTCATACTGATCGCGCTGCTGGTTGCCGGTGTCGCCTACTACTTCTACTCCAGCAGCAACAACAAAAAGCTGGCAGCCGACAACGTGCGGATTGGCGCCGAATTCCTCGCCAGCAACAAGGAAAAACCGCTGGTGACCACCACCGCATCCGGCCTGCAGTACGAAGTGCTGACCCCGGGCACCGGCACCGTTCACCCCACCGCCACCAGCAAGGTGAAGGTGCACTACGAGGGCAAGCTGCTGGACGGTACCGTCTTTGACAGCTCGGTCGCCCGTGGCGAGCCCATCGAATTTGGCCTCAATCAGGTGATCAAGGGGTGGACCGAAGGGGTTCAGCTGATGGTGGAAGGGGAGAAGACCCGTTTCTACATCCCCGCCAACCTCGCTTATGGTGATCGGGCCGCAGGCAAAATCCCGCCGGGATCCGTGCTGATCTTTGACGTGGAGCTGTTGGGTATCCAGTAAGAGCACCATCAACAACAAGGCCAGCATCATGCTGGCCTTGTTGTTATAAAAACCTCACTCCCCCTTGGCGATCCCTTCCCGACGCGGATCCGCTGCGCCCAACCAGCCACCAGCGTTGCGCTCAACCCCCTGCAAGCCGGAAGTCTGCTCGTTCAGTACCACCTCGTGCCCCCTCACCTTCAATCCCTCAACCACCGAGATGGGGGTGCGTCCCACCTCCAGCTCGGTGGGGCCGTTACGGCTGCCAAAGTTGGGCAGGTTGATGGCCTGTTGCAGGTTCAAGCCCCAATCCTGGGTGCCGAGCAGGGTCTTGCCCACGTAGTTGATGATGGCGGAGCCGCCCGGCGAGCCCAGCGTCATGGTCAGCTCGCCGCTTGGCTTGTCAAACACCAGCAGCGGAGACATGGAGGAGCGGGGCCGTTTGCCCGGCTCCACCCGGTTCGCCACCGGCAGACCGGTAGCATCCACCGAGGTGAAGGAGAAGTCGGTCAGCTGGTTGTTGAGCAGGTAGCCGTTGACCATCTGACGCGAACCAAAACCATCCTCGATGGAGCTGGTCATGGAGATGGCCATCCCCGCTTTGTCGACGATAGAGACATGGGTGGTGGAGGGAAGTTCCGGGGTCGCATCCTTGCCGCGCGCCAGCGCAAGCGGCGGCGTACCGGGCTTGGCAATCCCCATGGAGTGCTGACCGACAAGCTTGCCGCGCTCGGCCAGATAGCCCTTATCCAGCAGCCCCTTCACCGGCACGCTGACAAAATCGCTGTCGGCGACATACTGGTTGCGATCGGCAAAGGCCAGACGCGCCGCTTCGCTGTAGAGGTGGATAGCCTCGCTGGAAGCAGCCAGTCCCCCCTCCTTCGTGGTGATCGGCTTGAGGGCCGCCATATCGCGGCTCTCCAGCATGCCGAAGATCTGGCCGAGCGCCAGGGTGCCGGACGAGGGGGTGGGAAAACCACAGATCTCGCTCTGGCGATAGTCAAAGCAGAGGCCGTCCCGCACTTTGGCCTTATAGCTGGCCAGATCGGTGGCTGTCAGTACCCCGGGATTGGCGGGATGCTGACGCACCTTGGCCACCATGGCATCCGCCAGCGGCCCCTGATAGAAGGCATCCACCCCCTCTGTAGCCAGAGTACGCAGCACCTTGGCCAGCGCCGGGTTGGTCAGCCGGGTTCCTGCCGTTTTAGGGCGACCATCAGCCTGATAGAAGTAGGCTCGAGCCTCCGGATCACGGGCCAGATAGGGATCCTTAGCCAGCAATGTGGCCAGCCGTGGACTTATCACAAATCCTTGTTCTGCCAGCGTGATGGCAGGCTCGAACAGCGTAGCCCAGGGCAACTTGCCATAACGCTGATGGGCTAGCGCCAGGGCGCGCAGGGTGCCGGGGACGCCGACCGAGCGGCCCCCTACCACCCCGTCATAAAACGCCAGCGGCTTGCCATCTTGCATGAACAGCTGATCGGTGGCGGCAGCCGGCGCCGTCTCGCGACCATCCACCGCACTCACCTTGCGGCCATCCCACACCAGCAGCAGCGTCCCGCCACCGATCCCCGAGGATTGCGGCTCCACCAGCGTCAACACCAGCTGCACTGCAATGGCAGCATCGACGGCACTGCCACCGGCCTTGATGACTTGGTAGCCCGCATCCACCGCCAGCGGGTTGGCTGCCGCCACCATGAAGTCATGACCCTGCCAGCCCTGTTTGTCGGTCCAGCCACTGGCCGCTTCCGGCGCGATCAGGGTCTGAGGTGGTGGGGCGTAGTGAAAACCGTTGTCACCGGCACAACCAGCCAGCAGGGCAAGGGCAACAGCCAGCCCCAGAGGTTTACGCAACATGACACTCTCCTTGTCTGTTTTATGACCATGAAGAGGGACTATGTCACGATTGGCGCGGGTAGCTCAAGTTATTGAACAAGATCAATATCTTACTCATCTATCAATAATGGTTATCCGTAATAGACACAAAAAAACCGCCCGAAGGCGGTTTTTACGATGGGATGGCAGAGGCCAAACAGGTGCCAGTCCGGTTAGATGGACTGCTCTTCGCCACCCAGGGCGGCAAACAGCGCCGGAATAAACTGGGCCAGCTCGGAGGTGACCAGCGCAAAGTCGGCATCCAGACGGGCGGCCGGATCTTCACTGGTGACATCGTCGTTCTGCTCGCGCAGCTCTTCGCTGAATTTCAGGCGCTTGATGGAGAGATCATCCCCCAGCACGAAGCTGACGGTCTCGCCCCAGTTGAGGGCCAGCTTGGTCACCAGCTTGTCGTTGGCCAAGTGGTTCTTGATTTCATCCGTCATCAGATCCTGCTGCTTGCAGCGGATGATGCCGCCGTGCTCCATGGCGCTGCGCAGCTCGGCTTCATCTTCCAGGGTGAAGGAGGCAGGCAGGTTGCCCTCATTCAGCCACTCGGTCATGGTGATCTCGGGCGGGTTCTTGAGGGCCACCGGCACCACTGGCAGGGAGCCGATGGATTTGCGCAGCAGCGCCAGCAGATCGTCTGCCTTCTTGGCAGAACCTGCGTCCACCACCATCAGGTTGTCGGCCGGATTGATCCAGGCGAAGGTCTGGCTGGTGCGACTGAAGGCACGGGGCAGCAGGGTGTGGAGGATCTCCTCTTTCAGCGCTTCCTTCTCTTTCTTCTTGAGGGCGCGTCCCTGTTCGAACTCGATCGCCTCTACCTTCTCGGCCAGCATCTCCTTGACCACGGTACCGGGCAGCATCTTCTCTTCCTTGCGGGCGCAGATGAGGATGTGGCCGGAGGCAGAGTGGGTCAGGGTTGAGCCGAATTTGCCAAGGGGCTTGACCCACCCGAAACGGGAGATGTCCTGACTGCCGCAAGGGGTGAAGGCACAGGCTTCCAGCTGGGTTTCCAGCTGATCCACGGTCAGGTCAAAGGGGCGGGTAAAGCGATAAATCTGCAGGTTTTTAAACCACATGGCGTCCTCGGTCTCTAGATTGTCCGGCGAGCATTGTACTAGAGAGGCGCTTTGTGATCAGCCAATCATTCTCGCTAAATAAAGGGCGATCGACCTCACAGGGTCTCATTTATAACACCTTGGCGGCTGCCAAGTTCCCCTAGACTGCGTGTGTACAAGTTGTGACCAAGGATGGATTTATGTTACGGCCAAGTCGCCCGGAAGACATGGAAGAGATCGTCGAAATCTGGCTGCTGGCCTCCCTGCAGGCCCACGATTTCGTCGATGCCTCCTGCTGGTGGCAGGCTCAGGAGGATCTGCGTACCCGCTACCTCGATCACGCCCGGATCTGGGTGTTCGAGGAGTGTGGCGATCTGCTCGGATTTATGGCGCTGGTGGACAACTTTCTCGCCGCCCTCTTTGTGCGCCCCGACCGCCAGGGACGCGGCGTCGGCCACGCCCTGTTGCAGGAGGCCAAGCGGCAGGGGGCGTCGCTCCATGCCAGAGTCTATGTGGAGAACGATCAGGCGGTACGTTTCTATCGCCGCCACGGTTTCGTCATCGAGGCCGAAGAGTCCGATCCCCTCACCGGCCACCCCCAATACCGGATGTGCTGCACACCAGCCTGAATCCGCTGTCAGCCCCCTGTTTTACTTGAAAAAAGCACGGGGCATCCTCATCTTGTCTCCATCGGGTGCCTCAGGCACCGTCCCTGCAACCGGGCTGCTTTCCAATGAAAATCCTCCATACCGCCGACTGGCACCTTGGCCATCAACTCCATGGTCATGACCGCCGTTTTGAACACGATGCCTTCCTCGACTGGCTGAGCGACACCCTCAAGGCGCGCGAGATCGACGCCCTGCTGGTAGCGGGCGATCTGTTTGATACCGCCAATCCCCCCGCCAGCGCCTGGCAACAGCTCTACCGTTTTCTGGCCAGACTGCGCGCCGAGATGCCCCGCCTCAACATGGTGCTGATCGGCGGCAACCACGACTCCCCCTCCAAGCTGGATGCCCCCCACGAGCTGCTGCGCGCCTTTGACCTGCATCTGGTGGGCAGCATCAGCCGCGACAGTGAAGGTAAGCTCGAGACCGACCGCCTGCTGGTACCGCTGCAAGACAAAGAGGGCAACATTGCCGCCTGGTGCGCCGCCGTGCCGTTCCTGCGCAGCAGCGACTTGCGTGTGGAGCAACTGGCAGAGGGAGAGGACCGCCTTATCGAAGGGGTGCGGCAAGTCTACGCCGAGGTGCTGGCCGAAGGGCGCGCCCGCTGCGGGGAAGATCTGCCGCTCATCGCCATGGGCCACGCCTATCTGGCGGCGGGCCAGCTCTCGGAGCTGTCAGAGCGGCGGGTGCTCGGCGGCAACCAGCACGCCCTGCCTGCCGAGCTTTTCGCCACGGCTGACTACACGGCGCTCGGTCACCTCCATCTGGCCCAGAGTCCGGCCAACGGGGTGCACTACAGCGGCTCACCGCTGCCGCTCTCGCTTGCCGAAGCGAACTACAACCATCAGGTGCTGGAAGTGACCTTTGCGGAGGGCAAACTGGCCGGGTTGGAACGGATCCCGGTGCCGCGCGCGGTGGAGATGATCCGCCTGCCCCAGAGCAACCTCGACGAGGCGCTGAACGCCATCGCATCACTTGAGCCGCCTGCTTGTCCACAAGAGGCACAACCTTTCCTCGAAGTGCGGCTGCTGCTGCCCAAGCCCGAGGCCCGCATCCGCGAGCGGATTCTGGCGGCCATCGCCGACAAACAGGTGCGGTTGGCCCGCATCAGTACCCAGTATCAGGGCTCGGGCGAAGGGCTGGCCGATGGCCGCGAGCGGCGCAGGCTGGATGAACTCTCCCCCACCGAGGTGTTTCGCCTCTGCTATCAGCGCCAGTTCGAGGGGGAACCCGAAGCACAACTGGTCGCCTCGTTTGAAGAGATCCTGGAGCAGGTGAAGGAGTCCAACCAATGAAAATCTTGTCTCTGTCAGGTGAAAATCTGGCCAGTCTGACCGGCCCCTTCACCATCGACTTTACCCGCGGGGCGCTCGGCGCCGCGGGTCTGTTTGCCATCACCGGCAACACTGGCGCGGGCAAGAGCACCCTGCTCGATGCCATTTGTCTGGCCCTCTACGACGAGATGCCGCGCTTTATCGCCAATCGCAAGAACGTGGCCGAAGTGGGCCGCATGGATGACGAAGAGAAGCTCAAGGCCAACGACGTGCGCGGCATCCTCAGTCGTGGCCACGCCAGCGGCTTTGCCGAGGTGCAGTTTCGTGGCTGCGATGGCCGCATCTGGCTAGCCCGCTGGGCGGTGCGCCGGGCCCGCAACCGCGCGGAGGGGCGCTTTCAGGCGCAAGAGCGCACCCTGACCGATGTGGAATCGGGACAAGTATTCAGTGGCAGCAAGCGGGAGCTGCAGGATCGCATCGACGAGCTGGTGGGCCTCTCCTGGGAGCAGTTCCGCCGCGCGGTGATCCTGCCGCAGGGGGAGTTTGCCGCCTTCCTCAAATCGGACGCCAACGAGCGCTCCGCCCTGCTCGAACGGATGACCGGCACCGAGCTCTACTCTGCCATCTCCATCCAGACCTATGAACGGGCGCGGGAAGAGCAGCAGAAGCTGGCCACCATTGCCCAGCGCCTCGGCGACGTGGCGCTGATGGACGAGGCCACCCGCGAACAGTGGGTGAGCCAGCAGGTGAGCCTCTCTACCACCCTCAAACATGAACAGCAGCAACAGCAGCTGATGCAGGACTTGCGCGACCTCAACAGCCGCATTGCCGCCCAGATGCAGGGCTGCGCCGAAGGGCAGGCGGCGCTCGAGGCCGCCCTGCAGGCCCACGGCGCCGCCGCCCCCGAGCGCGAGGAGTTTGCCCGCGCCGAACAGGCCCAAGTGGCCCGCGCCGATCACGACGAACTGGCCCGACTCACCATCGAGGTGCAGCAGCAGGAGAAGGTGATCGCCGAGCTGGGACCGGAGCTGGCCAAGCTCGAGGAGCAGACCCAGCAGAGCGCGCTGACCGAACAGCAACTGCTGGCGGAGAAGATCGCCGCCGAGCGGGAATGGGGTGCCCTGCAGCCCGAACTCAAGCGGGCACAGGAGCTCGATACCCGCATCAGGGAAAAAGTGCAGCAGTTGCAGAAGATCCAGCAGGAGGGGGCGCAGGAGCGGGAAGTCCAGCTCACTCTCGAGCAGGGCTGGCGCGCGCAGAGCAAACAGGTAGAGCAGCTCAAGCAACAGCATCAGCAGTGGGGGCTCTGGCTCGAAGAGCACAAGGGGCTGGCCCCGGTGGCCCGCCAGTGGCAACCCCTGCTCACCGCCATGCAGGATTGGGCCGACGATGCCGACAAGCTGCAACAACTGCTCACCCTGCGGGATCACAAGCAGCGGGCCCTGCAGCAGTTGCAACGCCAGCTGGAGCAAGGTCAGCAGGAGCGCGACTACTGGCAACAGGAGCAGGCGCGGCTACAACAGCAACAGCACGAGCTGCAGGAGCAGCAGTGGGAGAGCCGCCTCGCCAAGGCGCAGGAGCAGTGGCAACAGCAGACCGAACAGCTGGGCCAACTACGCCAGCTGCTGGAGCTGGCCGATTATGGCCGCAACCATGGCGAGCAGCATGGCCGCCTGCAGCAGGAGATTGCCCAGCTGGAGCAGGCACTCGGCAAGCTCGCTATCCTCGGCGAAGAGCTGGCACCAGCCCGCGAGCGGCTCGCCCTGCAGCGAGATGAGGCGCGCCACGCGCTGGAGCAGTCCCGCGCCATCGCCAGCTTCGAGCAGTATCGCCATATTCTGAGCAATGGCTCCCCCTGCCCGCTGTGCGGTGCCGAGGAGCATCCCTACAGCCAGAGCCAGCCGCAGGTGGCGGGGATTCTGGGTCAGCTGGCGGAACGGGCCAGAAGCCTCGAACTCGAATGGGAGCGGCTCAACCATCAATACATTCAGTGCGAGAGCGAGCGTCAGGAGCTGGCCCGCCAGCTGGCGGTGCGCCAGCAGCACCTGCCGGAGCTGGAGGCACGCGCCGAGCAACTGACCCAGCGCTGGCAACAGCTGGGGGGCGATACCCTGCTCGGTCATCCGCTACCGCTGCGCCAAAGTCCAATCGAGTGGAACGAGCTGATGAGCACCCTGCTCGGCCATGGCCAGGCGCTGGAGCTGGGGTTGGCCCAGAGCCAGCAGCAGCTGCGTCAGGCCCAGCTCGGTCAGCAACAGTTGCAAGGGGTGCGTCAGCAGCTGAGCCAGCTGGCGGCCCAACACCAGCAGTTTGACCAGCAGTGGCAGGAGGCCGACCGCCAGCGCATCGCGCTGGAAGGGGAAGTGAAGGGGATGAGCGAGCAGGAGGCGACCCTGCGCCAGCGCCTCGAACAGGGTGCCCACCGCCTCGACGAACAGATGGGCGGCCAACCGTGGCGCCAGTGGCTCGGCAGCCAGCAGTGGCACGAGTGGCAGCGGGCCTGCGAAGCCTGGCTGCACGGCCAGAGCGAGTGGGAGCGGCTGGCCAGCGAGATCGCCAGTCTAACCCCGGCCCTGAGCGCACAGGAGGCGCGCCTGCAGACCCAGCGCGAGCTGCTGCACAAGCTGGAGCGCGACTACAAGGAGCACGAACAGCAGCGGCAGGGGCTGCTCACCAGCCGCAGCGCTTGTCTCGGCGGTGAGGAGATCCCGCTGGTCGAGAGCCGCTGGCAGCAGCGGCTGCAACATCTCGCTAGCGAACTGGAGCTGATGCAGAGTGGCGCCCGCGCTCTGCGCGAGCGGCAGACCGAACTCAAAACCCGTCTAACCCATGTGGAGCAAGAAAAACAGATCAGCAGCCGCCGCAAACGGGAGGTGTTGGGGCGCTGGGCTGCCCATGCCAGCACCCTTGGCATTGCCGAGTATGACCTGCGCCGCCTGCTGGCCATCAGCCCCGATGAGCTCAAGGCTCGGCGCACTGCCCTGCAAGGGCTGGAAGATGCCCTTGGCGAGGTGCGTACCCGTCTTGCCGAGCGGCAACGGGCGCTGGCACTGGAAGAGAGCAAGCGGGATCGCTATCGGGAGCACCACCCCGAGCTGGCCGCCCTGCCGGATGCAGAGCTGAGCGAGCAGCTGGCGGCGCGGGGTGCCCGTTGTCGCGCCCTTGAAGAGCAGCTGTTCGAGTGCAAGAGCACGCTGGCGCAGGCCGAAGCCGCCGCCCTCAAGGCGGGCAGCCTGCAACAGGAGCTGGCCGCCCAACAGGCGGTGGCCGACCATTGGCAACAACTGTGCGATCTGATCGGGCAGGCCAACGGCGCCAAGTTCCGCACCTTCGCCCAGAGCCTCACCCTCGAGCGCCTGCTGCTGGAGGCCAACGCCCAGCTTGCCGAGCTATCGCCACGCTACCGACTGGAGCGGGTGCCCGGCACCGATCTGGCGCTGCAGGTGGTGGATCTCGATATGGGGGATGAGGTGCGTTCGGTGGACTCCCTCTCCGGTGGCGAGAGTTTTCTGGTGTCGCTGGCGCTGGCGCTGGCCCTCTCCAGCCTCTCGTCGCGCCAGACCCAGGTCGAGTCGCTGTTTATCGACGAAGGGTTCGGCACGCTCGATCCGGACAGTCTGGATCTGGCGCTCGCCAGCCTCGACTCCCTGCAGGCGGCGGGCCGCCAGATCGGGGTTATCTCCCACGTCCAGACCCTGGTGGAGCGGATTGGCGTGCAGATCAGGGTCGAAGCCCTCGGCGGTGGCGAGAGCCGGGTGGTGGTTCCCTGAGAGCCTTCGGCTCAATCACCAGTACCATCGGCCCCCCCACGCCGTAAATAACAAGAGCCCGCCAATTGGCGGGCTCTTGCTTGCACGGTGCTCGTTAATCGAAGCGGTAAGCCCCCATGTAGAGGCTGCCGCCATCCCAGCTCTCGTGCAGTCGGGTCGGAGCCACACCATCGGCCGCACCCAGCGCCACAAAGAGCGGGCGCAGATGGTCGTCGTGGGGATGAGACTCCACCGCACCGGGGGCCTGCTGGCGATAGTCGAGCAACGCCAGCCGATCCTCTGCGGCCATCTTCTGCTCCAGCCAATCGACAAACTGGCTGGCCCAACGTGGCACCGGCGAGCCTTCCGGCCCCAGCGCCCGCAAATTGTGGGTGATGGCGCCAGAGGCGAGGATGCCAATCCCCTGACTGCGCAGCGCCCCCAGCACCTCCCCCAGTTGCCACAGCTGAGTCGGGGTGCAACTCGCAGGGATCGAGATCTGCACCAGCGGGATCTCGCTGTCGGGGTCGATCAGGGAGAGCGGTGACCAGACCCCGTGGTCCAGCTCGCGCCGCACTGGTGTTGCAGCCAGCCCCGCCAATGCCAGCTGCTCACCCACAGCCTGTTGCAGCCACTCAGGGCTGCTGGCAGGCCAGCGCATCCGGTAAAGCGGCTCGGGAAAGCCGTAGAAGTCATACATCAGCGCCGGCTTGGACTCGACGTTGATCTGCAACTCGCGACTGAACCAGTGGGCGGAGACAACCACCAACCCTTTGAGCTCCCCCAGACGCAGGGTGCTCAGAAAACGGGTGGCAGGCTGATCACGCAGCACCAGATCCGGTGCGCCGTGGGAGATAAACCAGACGGGGGCGAGGGACATAACAATGACTCCAACAAAATATCAGGATGGCGATACCGACCGGAATATCGCTGTTGGCATTGATTATCGACCCACCTTTCAAGGTTAACAATCTGACTAAATGAATAAGAACTATCAACCAAGGGTGAATAATTTCACTGTTCAGAGGAACAAACTATCCGCCTTGGTTAACGGTGTGGAGCGGGTAGCCGAACGTCACCTTCCAAGAACAACAAGCTGCGTTGCGGCGCGATGAGCCTGCCATTCGTGCCACATCAGCCACTCGACGTCCACGCCGGTCACCATGGGGTAGGAGGGTAAGGATGAGGCTGCAAGCCTGCGCGGATTTTCCGGCCAGCAGTCGCCAGGCAACATCTGCAGCAACAGCAGAGTCGTGCCCAACAGGAACAGTATCCATCCGGTTACAAGGTGGTTTTTCATCCAGAACGCACTTCACAAGCTGGCTAATGAGCTAACATTTTTGCGCAAGCTGGTGACAAGACGATGACAGGTCGCGGGTGGTCATTTTACAACATCTGCACCTGATTCAGGCCAAACTGGCACAGATGGCAACATTTGTATCCCATCAACCCGACCCTTTGGAGGAATAGCCCAAAATGCGACTCACAGGAAAACGTTATCCCTGAAAAGAAAACGTTATCTGGTCAAAACGTTGTTTCTGGATCATAAAAAGTTTCCAAAAACTGGTGTATATTGCTCGGCGGAAATTCCTTAACCATGAAGATTGACATGAAAAAGACCAAAATTGTCTGCACCATCGGTCCGAAGACCGAATCCAAAGAAATGCTGGCCAAAATGCTGGACGCCGGCATGAACGTCATGCGCCTGAACTTCTCCCACGGTGACTATGCCGAGCACGGCAGCCGTATCAGCAACCTGCGCGCTGTCATGGCCGAAACCGGCAAGCACGCAGCCATCCTGCTGGACACCAAGGGTCCGGAAATTCGCACCATGAAGCTGGAAGGCGGCAACGACGTCGCGCTGGTCGCTGGCCAGACTTTCACCTTCACTACCGACCAGACCGTGGTTGGCAACAAAGACAAAGTGGCTGTGACCTATGCCGGTTTCGCCAACGACCTGCGCGTCGGCAACCGCATCCTGGTTGACGACGGCCTGATCGGTCTGGACGTTATCGAAATCACCGAGCGCGAAGTTGTTTGTAAAGTACTGAACAACGGCGATCTGGGCGAGAACAAAGGCGTTAACCTGCCGGGCGTTTCCATCAAGCTGCCGGCCCTGGCCGAGAAAGACAAACGCGACCTGATCTTCGGTTGCGAGCAAGGCGTTGATTTCGTTGCTGCTTCTTTCATCCGTAAGAAAGAAGACGTACTGGAAATCCGTGAGCACCTGAAAGCCCACGGTGGCGAGAACATCCAGATCATCTCCAAGATCGAAAACCAGGAAGGCCTGGACAACTTCGACGAGATCCTGGCTGTTTCCGACGGCATCATGGTTGCTCGTGGCGACATGGGTGTAGAAATTCCGGTTGAAGAAGTTATCTTCGCCCAGAAGATGATCATCACCAAGTGCAACAAAGCGCGCAAAGTGGTTATCACTGCTACCCAGATGCTGGATTCCATGATCAAGAACCCGCGTCCGACCCGCGCCGAAGCTGGCGACGTGGCCAACGCCATCCTGGACGGTACCGACGCAGTCATGCTGTCTGGTGAATCCGCCAAGGGTAAGTACCCGCTGGAAGCCGTGACCATCATGGCCACCATCTGCGAGCGTACCGATGCCGTTATGCCGTCCAACCTGTCTGCTGCCAACGACAGCAACAAGCTGCGCATCACCGAAGCGGTATGTAAAGGCGCGGTTGAGACCTCCGAGAAGCTGGATGCCCCGCTGATCGTGGTTGCTACCGAAGGCGGCAAGTCTGCCAAGGCCATTCGCAAGTACTTCCCGAAAGCTTGGATCCTGGCCATCACCACCAACAAGAAAACTGCAGCCCAACTGGTTCTGACCAAGGGTGTAGTTGCTCACGTGGTTGACAGCATCGCCTCTACCGACGATTTCTATCGCATCGGTAAAGAAGCCGCGCTGGAAATCGGCATGGGCCTGAAAGGTGACGTCGTTGTCATGGTCTCCGGTGCTCTGGTACCGAGCGGTACCACCAACACTGCTTCTGTCCACGTATTGTAATCAGTCCTGGAACAGTGAAAACGGCGCCTGCGGGCGCCGTTTTTTTTATCCCTCCCCCCTGCTTACCAACCGGGCCGGTGTTAGAATCCCCGCGGATTTAATCCAGGTGGGAAATCTCCCAATCACCGCGTAATAACCCGGAAGTTATATGCAATCAACACCCTTCAAGAGAGCCTCGGCCATCCTGTTGCCGCTGCTCTGTTTAATCGCCAGCCTCTGTGCCCCACCGGCCATGGCACAGGATGTCCCCTCCCGCGCTGCGGTTCAGCGCGCACTGGACAATCTGGGCAAGTCTGAGGCCCTGACCGTTAGCCAGCAGGCTGACCAGAAGTTGCTGACCGAAACCCTCTCCCTGCTCGACAACATCGACAAGGAAGAGGCAAAAGCCAAAGCCCAGGCCCTGCGGATCCGCAATCTGCCAAGCGAGCTGCGGGATATCAGTGCCAAGCTCGATGCCTTGACCCAGAGCAAGAGCCCGGAGCAGATCAAGAGCGAATACGCCAGCATGAGTCTGGCCGAGCTCGATAGCCGTCAGCCTGAAGTGCTGGCCAATATGCAGGCGGCCCAAGAGGCCCTCGGCACCATCGGCAGTCAGCTCACCAACCTGCAAACCCTGCCGGAGCGGGCCCAGACCAGCATGAGCCGCGCCTACCAGCGTAGCCAGGAGATCCGCAGTCGCCTCAACTCTGGCGAAGGGGTCAGCAGTGCCGAGAAGATGAAGCTCAACACCGAGCTGGCGTTGCTGGAACTGCAACTGGCACACCTGCAAAAGGAGCTGGATAACCGTACCAGCATGCAGGATCTGGCGGTCAAGCAGCGTGACTATCAGAGCGCCCGCCTCACCAGTGAAGAGCAGAAGCTGCAGTTGCTGCAAGCGCAAAGCAGCGCCAAGCGCCTCGGTGATACCGA
Source organism: Aeromonas sp. MdU4 (assembly GCF_041929505.1). Classification (NCBI taxonomy): domain Bacteria; kingdom Pseudomonadati; phylum Pseudomonadota; class Gammaproteobacteria; order Aeromonadales; family Aeromonadaceae; genus Aeromonas; species Aeromonas sp. MdU4. Next base: position 122,414 of record NZ_JBHFMW010000013.1, read on the forward strand.
GAAAACCGCCGAGCAGACCGGTGAACTGGTGGCGACCGAAGATAGCCCGCTGGTGCAGAAAGAGCAGGAGCTCAACCACCAGCTCAGCCAGCAGCTCATCAGCGCGACCACCAGCCTCAACTCGCTGGTACAGAAAAACCTGCAAGCCAAGAGCTGGCTGGAGCGCGGTACCCAGACCGAGCGCAACCTCAACGAACAGGTGCAGATGCTCAAGGGCAACCTGCTGTTGTCGCGCATTCTCTATCAGCTCTACCAACAGCTGGAAGCGGCACCGACCATCGCCGTCAAGAATCTGGAAGAGCAGATCGCCGATCTCCATCTGGCCCAGTTTGAACTGAGCCAGCAACGTGACCTGCTGTTCCAGAAGAACCTCTATCTGGACAACCTGATTGCCGGCAGCAAGGATCCGGTCAGCGAAGAGGACAAGGCCAACCTTGCCAAACTGCTCGACACCCGCATCAATCTGCTCGATCAGCTCAACCGTCAGCTCGACAGCCAGCTGACCAATGCCATCAGTCTGCAGCTGACCCAGCAGCAGCTGGCGCGGATCTACGCCTCCATCGAGTTCACCCTGCAACAACACATCTTCTGGGTCAGCAGCAACAAGCCGATCGACATGAAGTGGTTTATCAGCTGGCCAGCCCAGGCTTACAAGCAAGCCTCCGACTGGGTGCTGAAGCCGGACTGGAAACGCTGGCGTGAAGAGTTGCTGGGGATCTCCCTGCTCGCCTTCCCGCTGCTGCTGATCGGCGGCCTGCTGGTATGGAAACGCCCGACTCTGGTCGAGCGCGAGAAGAAGATCGCCAAGGACTTGGGGCGCTTTCGCCAGGACAGCCAGTGGCACACCCCGCGCGCCCTGCTCTATACCGTGCTGCAGCGCCTGCCGGGCAGTATGTTTATTCTGGCTGGCGGCCTGCTGCTCACCTACTGCGGTCTGCTCAGCCCCAAGCTGACCTTCCAGATCACCCTCAACCTTGCCCTCGGCTATCTGGTGTTCAGCGTCTACCTGAGCGTGATGCGCCCGGGCGGCATTGCCGAATCCCACTTCCGCATCCCGCGTGCCGAGCTGCAGGCCAAACGCAACAGCATGCGCTACCTGTGGCTGCCGTTGCTGCCGCTGATCATGCTCGCGACCAAGGCGGTGGTAGAGCCCTCCACCCTCGGCAACGACGTGATCGGGCAAGCCCTCACCCTGAGCATGCTGGGGCTGGCCGCTTATCTGGTGTTCCCCATCTCCCGCGCCCGCATCAAGGGCGAGGCGAGCATGCAGAAGTCGCTGATCGCCATCGCCCTGGCGCTGGCACCAATCGCACTGATCGTGCTGGCGGTGCTCGGCTACTACTACACCGCGCTCAAGCTGACCGGTCGCCTGATCGAATCCTTCTACCTCATCATCATCTGGAGCCTGGTCTATCGCACCGCCCTGCGTGGTCTGGAGCTGGCCGCCCGTCGTCTGGCTTACCGCCGCGCCGTCGCCAAGCGTGAACACAAGTCTCAAGAAGATGCGGAAGGGGGTGAATCCATCGAAGAGCAGCCCATGGATCTGGAAGATGTCAGCCAGCAATCCCTGCGTCTGACCCGCACCGTGCTGCTGCTGATCTTCGGTGTCGCCTTCTACTGGCTCTGGTCAGATCTGGTGGCGGTATTCTCCTACCTCGACAGCATGGTGCTGTGGCACCGCAGTGAAGGCACCGGCGCCAACGCCGTGCTGTTCCCGATCAGCCTGAGCGACGTGCTGATCGGCTTCCTGCTGCTCGGTGGCGCCTGGTCGCTGGCGCGCAACCTGCCGGGCTTGCTGGAGGTGCTGGTGCTCTCCAAGCTGAATCTGGCTCAGGGCACCGCCTACGCCATCACCACCATGCTCAACTACGTGCTGATCGGCGTGGGAACCCTGACCGCCCTCTCCATGATGGGCGTACAGTGGGACAAACTGCAGTGGGTTGCGGGTGGTCTGTCAGTCGGTATCGGTTTCGGTATGAAGGAGATCCTCTCCAACTTCGTCTCCGGTATCATCATCCTGTTCGAGCGTCCGGTGCGGATCGGTGACACCGTCACCATCGGCTCCTTCTCCGGTACCGTCTCGCGGATCCGCATTCGCGCCACCACCCTGACCGACTTCGATCGCAAAGAGGTGATCATCCCCAACCAGCAGTTGATGACCGAACGACTGATCAACTGGTCGCTCAGTGACACCGTGACCCGGGTGATCGTGCGGGTGGGGGTTGCTTACGGCTCCGATCTGGAGCTGACCCGCACCCTGCTCAAACAGGCTGCCGACGAAAACAGCCGGGTGCTGAAAGACCCGTCGCCCATCGTCTACTTCCTCACCTTTGGTGCCAGCACTCTGGATCACGAACTGCGCTTCTTCGTGAGCGAACTGGGGGATCGCAACCCGGCGGTGGACGAGTTGAACCGCAAGATCGATCAGCTGTTCCGCGAGAACGGTATCGAGATCGCCTTCAACCAGATGGATGTCTACATCAAAAACATGCAGGGCGAAGAGCAGAAGGTGGAGTCCAACTCCGCCTCGCTGCCGCCGCCCGCGGAAGATGGCAAGCAGTCGGTCTGATTGCCAACTGCAAATAGCCAGATGACAAAAGCCGCTCACCCAGGTGAGCGGCTTTTTTATATGCGTTTATGGCAACAGGTGCGGAGTTAAATAATCAGATTAACGATTCGAGGTCGTTGTTTCGGTATATTTACCCCATGACAACATCAAAGAGGTGACTCTTTCATATTTGATGTTCACCGGCTGACCGCGATTTCAGCTGCACTCAGTACCACCAGCAAGCAAGCGTGACGCCATCCAGGGAAAATATGCTGATTGGCTTGTTATTTTATAAACCAAACACTTTACATATTGAGTGGCATTCAAGCCGGATATTTACTATTCATTACGGCTGACAGGTTATTTTGCACCCTATCAGGCCTCTTCCGCCCAGAGAAGAGAGAGCCGCTGATGGGTCACTCTGTCAACCTGGCCACCACCATGGTTGGCCGCAGTGCTGCGTCTCCTCCTGAACGCCGATAAAATATAAATACAAATAAAAGTTTAAAAACAATAAGTTGAACACAAAAACCCGCCATCAGCCGGGTTAACCGTGGGCAGCGTTCATATCCTCCCCCTTACAACCCCACGACCGGCATGGCTCGTGGGCTTTTATAACTTTTTTTAATTTTATTTGAGTTCTCTCTTTCTCCAGACCATTGCAAAGTGGCGCCCTTCCGTCGTCTGACCCGTTATTCAGGCTGCCACATTTATGTTTGTACATTGTATAACTGCAAGGATCCGAGAAATGAAATATCCCTTGATGGTAATGGGATTGGCCAGCTGTCTGGCATTGACTGGCTGCCAGAATATGGACACCAAGAAGGTATTGATAGGTGCTGCCGCACTGGGGGCCATCGGTGCCACCGGATATTACGCAGGCAAAAAGCACAGCGATAATAAACATGAGCATGCGGGTGACGATAACAGTAACAACGCATCACATATTACCACCAGCAAAATGCCCCGTTACTGTACGGGTGAAGCGGCCAGGAAATTCCATGTCTCACCGCGCGATATCACCACCGAATCAACGGAAGAGAGCGGCAACAAGTACAAGGTTTATGGCCAGTACGAAACCGACGATGATGACTTCGCCTTTACCTGCACCTTCAACCACGATGGCCACTTCCTCTCGGTCGCTCGCATCTGATTAACCTGCTGGCCCTCACCCCAGATACAGGATCCACATGATGAAATCACAACGCTGCATCGTCGCTAGCCTCATCGCCTTGACACTCTCTGGCCTCGCCAGCGAGGCCGAAGCAACCGTCCGTCCGCACTCCGGAGTGGATCTGGCCAGCATGGATACCCGGGTCAATGTGGCAGATGATCTGTTTCGCCATGTTAACGGCACCTGGCTCGCCAAGACACCGATCCCGGGCGACATGCCCGAGCAAACCATCAGTAATCTGCTGGCAGAGAAGTCGCTGGCGGATCGTAAAACCTTGCTGGAGGTTCTGCTCAAGAGCCCGCAGCAAACCGGCACACCCGAGCAGCAGATCGCCGATCTCTATGCCAGTTTCCTTGACCAGGCAGGACGAGATGCCAAAGGGCTCACCCCCATCCAGCCGCTACGCGACGAGATCATGGCTATCCATGACCCTCGCTCACTGGCCAGCTACTTTGCCCGTGTCAGCCAGCTGGGCGGGGGCGCCCCTTTTGTCATCGAGATTGGGTCCGACAAAAAATTCCCCGATAGCTACGCCATCTATCTGCAACAGTCCGGTCTCGGTCTGCCGGATCGGGACTACTACCTGAAAAGCGATGCCGCCAGCCTGGCGCTGCGGGCCAAATACGAGCAGTTTATTGCCGCCCTGCTGAGCCATGCAGGCGTGCAGGGGGCGGCGGAACAGGCTCATCGCATTCTGGTGCTGGAGACCCGGCTTGCCAATGCCCAGTGGGACCGAGTCAAACTGCGGGATGACAACCTTACCTACAACAAGCTGCCGTTCGCTCGCCTAACCCGGTTGCTGCCGGCTCTGGATTGGCAAAGCTATCTGGCAGAGGCCGGTATCGCCGGCGAGACGAATATCATCGTCAACGAGCCGGACTATCTGGAAAAACTGGGCGCAATCATGCAGGAGACCAGCCTGGCCGATTGGCAATCCTACTGCCTGTTCCACCTGCTACAAGCCTATGCCCCCTATCTGGATAGCCAGAGCAGCGATCTGCACTTCGCCTTCTACGGCACCACACTCAGTGGCGTTCCCCAACAACGGGCAAGCTGGAAGCGCGCATTGGAGGTACTGGATAGCTATCTGGGGCAGGCGGTAGGCAAACTCTACGTGGAGCACTACTTCCCGGCAGCAGCCAAAACCCGTATGGCGAGCATGGTAAGCAATCTGATCGCGGCCTATCGCCTGGAGATCGGCGAACTCGACTGGATGTCATCACCCACCAAACAGCAGGCGCTGGAGAAACTGGCCAAAGTACGGGTCAAGATCGGCTATCCGGACAAGTGGCAGGATTACAGCGATATCGACATCCATCCCGATGATCTGGTCGGCAATGCCCAGCGGGCCGCCACCGTACGCTACAACGAGCACCTTGCCCGACTCCATCAACCGGTCGATCGGGAGGAGTGGTTCGACAATCCGCAGACGGTGAACGCCTACTACAACCCGAACAACAACGAGATCGTCTTCCCGGCGGCCATCCTGCAACCACCCTACTTCGATCTGCAGGCGGATGATGCGGTCAACTATGGTGCCATCGGTGCCGTCATCGGCCATGAGTTGAGCCATGGATTTGATGATCAAGGGGCCAAATTCGATGGCAACGGCGCCCTGCACAACTGGTGGGCTCCGGCAGATCTCAAGGAGTTCACCGCCAGAGCACAAAAACTGGTGCAGCAGTACAACCGTTTCGAGCCGCTCAAGGGGCAGCATGTCAATGGTCAACTGACCCTTGGCGAAAACATTGGCGACCTCGGCGGGCTGACCATTGCTCACAAGGCCTATCAGCTCGCCCTGGGCAACCGGCGGACATCGGTCCTGGACGGTTTTACCGCAGAGCAGCGCTTCTTTATCGGCTGGGCGCAGGTGTGGAAAGGGAAATACCGTCCCGAGCTGACCGCTATCCTGCTCAAGACCGATCCTCACTCACCACTGGAGTACCGGGTCAACGGTGTGGTTGCCAACATGCCAGCGTTCTATCAAGCCTTTGCCATCAAGCCAGGAGACAAACTCTACCTACCACCTTCCGAGCGTGTGAAGATTTGGTGAGCACCAGCAGGGGCCCTAGCCTGAAAAGCTCCAGCAGATGGATCTCCTCCACCTGAGCTGAAGATGACCGACACAGGGAGTGTCAGTTTTTTGCCCTGTCTGGATTTTCCCGACCCACATGTGCCTGACCATGTGGGTTTTTTTGATCCTTTTGCGCCGCCCGCTCCCCTACCCCGTGCTTTCATCCGCCACGATAGCAGCCCTCGGCACCGCTATTTCCCGCCCTGACCACTACCTGAAAAAGCGGCGTCTGAAGCGCTAACCCCGGCTTACCACCACACAGGTCTGCCCTATGATAAAACGTGCAAAAGAGGCAAGATTGAACCGATTTCCCCATAAACGTCCGAGAGCTGCAGCAGATCCGGTTTCGCTCCTTTGCCGCTCAACCGACGCAGAGCCCGGCAACAGTTGCAGGCTCTGTTGTTTCGGTGATGCAAGGGAATGTCGACCATTTCAAACAGGTTCACGACCGCTGCGGCCAACCTGCGGGGAATGTCCGTCGCCCACACCATGGCGGGGGATGAGAATCTGGATATGGCCATGCAGGCCCTCTATCAAGCCTGGGTGCTGGGGCGTCATCGGGTTGTCATCTCGTCAAAATAGCGTGATGAGCAGAAGGATAAGCCGACTCGCGACCATAAAAAAACCGAAGCGCAAGGCTTCGGTTTTTTACTGCAGCAGCTGGCGTGAGCCAGCCGGGCATTACTTCTTGATGCGGATAACCGGGGTCTCGCCCACAGTCACGGCACCAGTCATTTTGATCAACTCTTTGATCTCGTCCATGTTGGAGATGACAACCGGAGTCAGGGTAGACTTGGCTTTCGCTTCCAGAACGGCCAGATCGAACTCGATGATGGTGTCGCCGCGCTTGACCTGTTGACCTTCCTGAGCGATACGGGTGAAGCCTTCGCCTTTCAGTTCAACGGTGTCGATACCGAAGTGAACGAACAGCTCGATACCAGAGTCAGATTCCAGAGAGAACGCGTGGTTGGTCTCGAAAATCTTGCCGATGGTACCATCGCACGGAGCAACCATCTTGTTGCCAGCCGGCTTGATGGCAATACCGTCACCTACGATCTTCTCGGCGAAGACAACGTCAGGCACATCTTCGATCGGCACGATTTCGCCAGACAGCGGAGCAAAGATTTCGATGCCGCCGGTGTCAGAGCTATCGTCGGAAACCAGTTTCTTCAGTTTGTCGAACAGACCCATATAAAGCTCCTAGAGATGATTTGTCGCTGTTTGCAGCCGATCTTAGCAGACTGCTTTCTGCTTAATAAAGTTATCTACGCACGCTTCGATTTCAGCTGCAGTGGCAAAGCTCAGCGCTTGATCTGCCATTGCCTTCACATCTTCGAAGTTGGTGTTGCGGATAAGCTTCTTGATACGCGGTACAGAGATGGCGCTCATGGAGAACTCATCCAGACCCATACCCAGCAGCAGCAGGGTGGCACGCTCGTCACCAGCCAGTTCACCACACATACCGGTCCACTTGCCTTCGGCATGGGATGCATCGATAACCATCTTGATCAAGGTCAGGACGGAGGGTGACAGCGGGTTGTACATGGCGGAGATCATCTCGTTACCGCGATCGACTGCCAGGGTGTACTGGGTCAGGTCGTTGGTACCGATACTGAAGAAATCCACTTCCTTGGCCAGATGATGAGCCATCACGGCAGCGGCCGGGGTCTCGATCATGATACCCACTTCGATGGATTCATCAAAGGCTTTGCCTTCGGCACGCAGTTCGGCCTTCAGCGTCTCTACGGTAGCCTTCAGGCTACGGAACTCTTCGACGGAGATGATCATCGGGAACATGATGCGCAGTTTGCCAAAGGCAGAAGCGCGCAGAATGGCCCGCAGCTGAGCGTGCATGATGTCTTCGCGGTCGAAGAAAATACGCACGGCACGCCAGCCCAGGAAAGGGTTCATCTCTTTCGGGAAATTCATGTACGGCAGCTCTTTGTCGCCGCCAATGTCCATGGTCCGCACGATGATCGGCTGATCCGGCATCGCTTCGGCCACTTCTTTGTAGGCTTTGAACTGCTCGTCTTCGGTCGGCAGCGCGTCACGGTCCATAAACAGGAACTCGGTACGGTACAGACCCACGCCTTCGGCGCCATTGCGGATGGCACCTTCGGTATCCTTGACGGTACCGATGTTGGCGCACACTTCGACCTGATGACCATCCAGAGTGATGGCAGGCAGATCTTTCAGTTTGGCCAGCTCATCTTTCTCGGCCTGGAACTGAGCCTGGAACTTCTTGGCTTCGTTCAGCTGTTCGGCAGTCGGATTGATGATGATCTGGTTGTTGATCGCATCCAGAACCAGCACGTCACCGTTCTTGACGCGCTCGGTGATGTCATTGGTGCCCACGATGGCTGGCAGCTCCAAGGAGCGGGCCATGATGGAGGTGTGAGAGGTACGGCCACCGATATCGGTAACAAAACCCAGCACATATTTCAGGTTAATCTGGGCAGTTTCAGACGGAGTCAGGTCTTTGGCAACCAGAATAACTTCTTCGTCGATGGTGCTCAGGTTAACAACGGCAATGCCCAGCACGTTCTTCACCAGACGGGTTCCGATGTCACGGAAGTCGGTGGCGCGCTCACGCAGATACGGGTCATCCAGCTCGGCCATCATCTTGGCGTACTGTTCGATCACCTCATAAATGGCTTTGTCGGCGGAAGCCTTGTTATCTTTGATGAAGGATCTGATATCCCCTTCCAGCTCCTCATCTTCGAGCAGCATGATGTGGCCTTCGAAGATGGCCTCTTTTTCCTCACCGAAGGTGCGACCGGCCATCTCTTTGATGGCTTCCAGCTGAGCAGCTGACTTGGTGCGAGCTTCGAGGAAACGGTTGATCTCGGCATCAATCTGGTCAGCAGAGATTTTGCCCTGATTGATAACGATTTCATCTTCTTTAAGAAGAAGCGCCTTACCGAATGCGATACCGGGGGACGCAAGAATGCCAGATATCATAATCCTTCCTATTAAAACGACTGTGGGTGAGGAGTAAAGCTGGATTACTCCAGCTCGTCCATCAGGGCAACCAGCTTCTCAACAGCTTGCTGAGCATCCGGACCATCAGCTTGGATAGTCACATTGGTACCCTTGGTCAGACCCAGAGTTTGCAGCTTGAACAGGCTCTTGGCGCTGGCAGACTTGCCACCGGAGACCACAGTGATCTCGCTTTGGAATTCTTTGGCTTCTTTTACGAACTGAGCTGCCGGACGGGTGTGCAGGCCGTTTTCAGCAGTAATAACAACAGACTTCTCGTACATGGTTTCACCCCATATTATTGATATTTTTTGGTGGATTGGTCGGTTTTGAAGCGCCCTGACCCACCGTGTCAGTATGGATATGTTGTAAAGTAACGAAAGCAGACCCGCAATGGTTTAATCCAGGTCAAGTTTCTGTGCAGTAATCGGCGTGTTGGTTGGCAATTTTCAGTTATTGGGCTACAAGCCGCATCAGGACTGGCCTGAAATTATTTTATAACGAAAAATAACACTTTGTTACTTTATGATACCTAGCCAGCAAACACCGCGTGACGCCGCACAGGATATGAGATTTACAGCGGAATGTCTGCTTTTTTTCTCACTCCGGAACTTGTTATTTTACCCCAAAAAATAAGGAACAAGTGACTCTGGCAGGGGTTGAGTCTAGCCCATAAAGAAGCGGCGCTCCTGAGAGCGCCGCTGTTTTGACAGGATCCGATCACCTACTGCTGCAATTCCTGCTCGCTGAACACCCCGGCAAACAGAGCGCTGGAGAGGTAGCGCTCCGCCGCACTCGGCAGGATGACGACAATCGTTTTTCCTTCGAATTCGGGCAGTTCTGCCAGACGGCTGGCAGCCACCACGGCAGCACCGGAGCTGATACCGGCCAGGATCCCCTCCTCCTCCATCAGGCGGCGGGCCATCTCAATGGCTTCGTCACTGGTCACCTGCTCCACCCGATCGATCAGGGAGAGATCCAGGTTGCCCGGAATAAAGCCGGCACCGATGCCCTGGATCTTGTGGGGGCCCGGTTTGATCTCTTCACCAGCCAGCTTCTGGCTGATGACCGGCGACTCGGCAGGCTCGACCGCGACAGAGACCACCGCCTTGCCTTGAGTCTGCTTCAGATAACGGGAGACACCGGTAATGGTACCGCCGGTACCGACCCCGGCCACGAACACATCCACCTCACCGTCAGTGGCATCCCAGATCTCGGGGCCAGTGGTCTTTTCGTGGATCTCCGGGTTGGCCGGGTTTTCAAACTGTTGCAGCAACACATACTTGCCCGGCTCGGACTCGAGGATCTCGTTGGCCTTGGCAATCGCCCCCTTCATACCGAGCGGTCCTTCAGTCAACACCAGATTGGCGCCGAGCGCCTTGAGCAGCTTGCGGCGCTCCAGGCTCATGGTGGCGGGCATAGTGAGGGTAATGGGATAGCCGCGAGCAGCTGCGACAAACGCCAGAGCAATACCCGTGTTGCCGCTGGTGGGCTCAATGATCTCCTTGCCTTTGCCAAGAATGCCGCGCTTCTCGGCATCCCAGATCAGGTTGGCGCCGATCCGGCACTTGACGCTGAAGCTGGGGTTACGGCTCTCGATCTTGGCCAGCACACGGCCTTTGGTAACACGGTTGAGACGAACCAGCGGGGTGTGACCTATGGTCTGGCTGTTGTCCTCAAAAATTTTGCTCATGGTGCTATCCCTGTGTTTGTTACGACGATGAAACAAGATTACCCTGTGGTTTCTGAATGAGAAGTGACGATTCGTTATAACCATATGGTATTACAACATATAGAACTTATTCTTTCCGGCCCCAGATAGCGGGCGCCTCTCGTCAAAGGAACCGACGTTATGGGATTTTCAGGAAGTAGCCACTACCTCGCCTCCGATGCATTGAGGATGGCGGTCAATGCCGCCATCACCCTCGAAAAACCGCTGCTCATAAAAGGTGAACCCGGCACCGGCAAGACGGTGCTGGCGGAAGCGGTGGCCGAGCATCTCGGCACCGATCTCATCGCCTGGCATATTAAATCCACCACCAAAGCCCAGCAGGGACTCTACGAATATGATGCGGTAGCCCGGCTGCGCGACTCCCAGCTTGGCGACCCCAGAGTGGCCGATATCAACCACTACATTCGCCAGGGCAAGCTGTGGCAGGCTTTCAGCGCCGAACAGCGGCCGGTGCTGCTGATCGACGAGATCGACAAGGCCGACATCGAATTCCCCAACGATCTGCTGCTGGAGCTGGATCGGATGGAGTTCGACGTCTACGAGACCGGCGAGCGAGTCAAGGCGCGCCAACGGCCGGTGGTCATCATCACCTCCAACAACGAGAAAGAGCTGCCGGACGCCTTCCTGCGCCGCTGCTTCTTTCACTACATCCGCTTCCCCGATAAGGCCGAGATGCAGGCCATCGTCAAACTCCACTACCCCGACCTCAAGGAGAGCCTCCTTGGCGAGGCGATGGATCTCTTCTTCGAGCTGCGCGAAGTAGAAGGGCTGCGCAAGAAGCCCTCCACCTCGGAGCTGCTGGACTGGATCCGCCTGCTACTGGCCGACGATATCGCCCCCGAGGCGATGCGTGCCCGCGAGCCGGGCAAGCTGGTGCCCGCGTTATATGGCGCCCTGCTCAAGACCGAGCAGGATCTGCATCTCTTTGAGAAGCTCGCCTTTTTGGCCCGGCGCGGCAACTAACCCATGCTGATCGACTTTTTTACCCACCTGCGCCGCCACAAACTCCCGTGCAGCCTGCGCGAGCTGCTGGACTTGCATGCCGCGCTGGCCGCCCGGCTGGTCACTGTCGATATGGACGAGTTCTACCAGCTCTCCCGCTGCCTGCTGGTAAAAGACGAGGCCCACTACGATCGCTTCGATCGCGCCTTCGCCGAGTACTACGAGGGGCTGGAAGCTATACCCCTGCTGCCGGAAAGCCTGCCCGAGGAGTGGCTACGCAAAGAGTTCGAACGGCTGTTGAGCGCCGAGGAGAAGGCGTTGCTCAAATCCCTCGGCGGACTCGACAAGCTGCTGGAGACCCTCAACCAGCGGCTGAATGAGCAGAAAGAGCGCCACGCTGGCGGCAACAAGTGGGTGGGAACCGGTGGCAGCAGCCCGTTTGGCCACGGTGGTTTTCACCCCGATGGCGTCCGCATGGGTGGAGAGGGGCAGCACGGCAAGGCGGCCAAGGTGTGGGAGGCCAGACATTATCGCAACTTCAGCGACGACTCGCCGCTCGGCCAGCGCGCTATCCAGCTGGCACTGCGCAAGCTCAGACGCTGGGTGCGCAAAGGCAATCCCGACGAACTGGATCTCGACGACACCATAAAAAGCTCTGCCCGGCAGGGGTGGCTCGATGTGAAGCTGCGGCCCGAGCGCCACAACGGGGTGAAGCTATTGGTCTTTTTCGATGTGGGGGGCTCCATGGATGCCCACGTGGCCGAGGTGCAGCGTCTCTTCTCCGCTCTGCGCCATGAGTTCAAGCATCTGGAGTACTTCTATTTTCACAACTGCCTCTACGACTTCGTCTGGAAGGACAACAACCGCCGTGCCGAAGAGCGGTTCGATACTCTGCGCCTGCTGCGCACCTACGGCAGCGATTACCGGGTGATCCTGGTGGGGGATGCCACCATGGGGCCCTATGAGATCACCTGGCCGGGCGGCAGCGTCGAATATTGGAACGAGGAGTCTGGTCAGGTGTGGCTGACCCGCCTGCAGCAGCACTTTCCCAAACTGGTGTGGATCAACCCCACCCCGCGCAGGGAGTGGCTCTGGCACCCCTCCATCAAGCTGATGAATGACGTGGTTGGCGGGCGGATGCATCCGCTGACTCTGGCGGGTCTCGCTGCGGCGATCGACCAGCTGTAACCCTCTCTCCCCTATAAACCGACAAGCCGGGAACGCACCCGGCGAGGAGCAAAGATGACCTCTATCGTGATCAGTGGCTCAGGCCTCTATACCCCACCCTTTGCCGTCAGCAATGAAGCGCTGGTGGCCGCCTTCAACCAGTATGTGGATCTCTACAACGAGGAGAACGCCTCCGCCATCGACGCCGGTCAGCTCCCCGCCAAACAGCATTCGAGTTGCGACTTCATCAAGAAGGCCTCCGGCATCAAGAGCCGCTATCTGGTGAGCAAGGAGGGGGTACTCAACCCCGATATCATGCAGCCGCTGCTGGCAGAGCGACCCGATGACAAGCCCTCCATCATGGTGGAGATGGCGGTAGCTGCCGCCGAACAGGCGCTGATCGCCGCTGGCCGCGAGCCGGGGGAGATCGATTTGGTGATCGTCGCCGCGTCCAACATGCCGCGCCCCTACCCGGCGCTCGCCATCGAGCTGCAGCACTATCTGGGGGCGAGCGGCATGGCCTTTGACATGAACGTGGCCTGTTCCTCCGCCACCTTCGGCATCAAGACGGCAGCAGACATGCTGGCAGCAGGCACCGCCAGAGTGGCGCTGGTGGTCAACCCGGAGATCTGCTCGGGCCACCTCAATTTCCGCGATCGGGATAGCCACTTTATCTTCGGCGATGCCTGCACCGCGGTGCTGCTGGAGCGGGAGGCCGATTGCAAGGTGGCCAATCCGTGGCAACTGGTGGCCAGCAAGCTGGTGACCCAGTACTCCAACAATATCCGCAACAACTTCGGCTTTTTGAACAGGCTGAGCCCGCGTACCCGCTATAGCGACGACAAGCTGTTTCGCCAGCAAGGGCGCAAGGTGTTCAAGGAGGTGCTGCCGCTGGTGTGCGACCAGATCGCCAACCAGCTTGATGAACAGGGCTGGGCCGCCGAGAGTCTAAGCCGACTCTGGCTCCACCAGGCCAACCTCACCATGAACCAGTTCATCGGCCGCAAGCTGCTGGGCCACGATGCCAGCCAGCAGGAGGCGCCAGTCATTCTCGACAGCTATGGCAATACCAGCTCGGCGGGATCCATTATTGCGTTCCACCTCTACAATCGCGACCTTCCGGCAGGGGCCCGCGGCGTGCTCTGCTCGTTTGGTGCAGGCTACTCTATCGGTTCGCTACTGCTGCTTCGCCGATAGAAATGAGGGGGGGATTAACGCGTCATGACCACTGGGCTATCGTCGCTTGTGTCAGCATCTTGACAATCCTCCCTTTACTGCACATCACTCGCTGCACATCCGTGGAACGCCATGTTGCAACCCGGAAAAAGGGGCTCGTAAAGAACCGACAAAAAATCTGCGGATAGAGACAACGCTTGGTTTGCCCCCCTAAACAAGTCATTGATAAAAAACTTATTTTTTATCAATTGCAGTTTTTTTGACAAAAATACACTGCAAACAGAACCCAGATCACATCACGACCCTAAATTCGCGCCGTATTGCAGCCAAAACCAATGATAACTTCCAATGAAAGCGAGGTTTGCTATCATCCGGAGACATTTTTCATCTGTTGCCGGCTACAAAAGAATACCCTCATGTACACACAGTTCTTCGGCCTCTCGGAACACCCGTTTTCCATCTCGCCCAATCCCAAATATCTCTATATGAGCGAGCGCCACGGCGAAGCCCTTGCTCACCTCAACTACGGATTACAGGATGGCGGTGGCTTTGTCTTGCTGACCGGCGAAGTGGGCACCGGTAAAACCACCGTCTCCCGTTGCCTGCTGCAACAACTGCCAGCCGAGACCGAGATAGCCTATATCCTTAATCCTTCTTTGACCGAGCGTGATCTGCTGGCAGCCATTTGCGACGAGTTTCAACTCCCCTACCCCGATGATGCAGGGCTCAAGCAGCTGTTCGACCTGATCCGCGATCACCTGCTGGCCAATCTGGCGGCAGGAAAACGCAGCGTGGTGCTGGTGGATGAGGCGCAGCACCTGCTGCCCGGGGTACTGGAGCAGCTGCGTCTGCTCACCAACCTGGAAACGGATGAAAGAAAATTGCTGCAAGTGGTGCTGATCGGCCAGCCCGAGCTGCAGCAGATGCTGCGCCAGCCCCTGCTGCGCCAACTGGCCCAACGCATTACCGCCCGCTACCACCTGCTGCCACTCTCCCACAGCGACGTGGATGCTTACGTCCGCTTCCGCCTGCAGGTCGCCGGATGCGTACAACCCATCTTCACCCCGAGCGCCATCAAGACGCTGCATCGCCTGAGCGGCGGCATCCCTCGCCTTATCAACCTCATCTGCGATCGCGCCCTGATCGCCGCCTTTGCCCGTGGCAGCTACAAGGTGGTCCACGGTGACATCAGCCAATCAGCGTTGGAAATCACTGGCGTGCGTGACGAGGGAAGCTGGCTCTCTGGCCTGACGGTCGCGCTGGCCGGCACATTGCTGGTCGCGGCGGGCTGGTGGGGCTGGCAACTCTTTGGGGTCTTCCCCACCCGCCCGGTGGTCAAAGTCGAGGTGCCAGTCACCGTCGATGAAACCACCGAGCAGCAGGAGCAGCTCACCGAAGCGATCAATCAGGCACTCGACCCCGATGGTGCGATGCAGAATCTCTACCGGGTCTGGGGCTACGAACCCGAGTTGTTCGATGCCACCTGCGACAATGCTCCCCGTGCCGGTCTGCGCTGTCAGGAGGGGGAAGCGAGCCTCGACGAGCTGCGCAATCTGCAGCACCCGGCCATGATCACCCTGAATGACGAGACCGGCGGCCTCTATTACGCCACGCTGGTCACCCTCGGCCCCAAGCAGGCGCGCCTGATGATTGGCAACCAGAGCTGGCAAGTGGATCGCCAGTGGCTCAGCGACAACTGGGGAGGGAGCTACACCCTGCTCTGGCGCATGCCCAAGGGAGGAGTCACTCTCATTGGCAGCAATGCGGGGCAGACCCAGGTGCAATGGCTTGATAACGCCCTGAGCCGGGCGCTGCAACAGCCGGAGCGCAAGGTGCGTCGCTTCGATGCCGAACTCAAAAACAAGCTGCAGCAGTTCCAGCGGGATCAGGGGCTCACCCCGGATGGCATCGCAGGCAGCAATACCCTGCTGCGTCTCAATGCCCTCTCCGGTGAACCCATGCCCAAACTGGAGGAGGCCTCCTGATGTCTACCCTGCTCAAGGCGCTGCGCCGCGCGCAGCAACCGCAACTCAGCGCACATATTCCCGCCATGGGGCTGCCCATCCCACGGGAGGAGGAGCGCAGCTCTCGCCGCATCGGCTGGCTGCTGGCCCCCCTTGCCCTGCTGCTGGGAGCTGGCGCCAACTATGGCTGGCATCTCATCCACTTGCGTCCCCTTGAAGAGAAGGTGGAAGTAAAGGAGGTGATCACTCCTCCTTTCGTACGAGTAGAGCCCAAAGCAATGGTGACTCGCCCGCTACCACCGCCGCTACCTGAGCCGGTGGTGCAACCCAAAGCGGTGGCCAGAAACGATGCGGCCAACCAGGGAAATACCTCGTCTCTGAGCCTGGCCGAACAGCTGATGAAAGCGCTCAATGAAACCCCGTTGCAGGAGACGCCAAATGCAACCAGCCAGAGCGTGCAACCGGCCCAGTTGATGGCACTGGAGGCGGCCCCGCAGTCAGTGCGTCAGCAAGTGCCGCAGCTCAGCTATGGCTCCCACGTATTCTCCTCCAATCCGGCCAAGCGGGCAGTGGTGCTCAATGGTCGCGAATACCGGGAGGGCAACGAAATTGCGCCGGGGGTACGCCTCGCCACCATTGATCAGCAGTACATAGTGCTGCAGGTCGGAGGCCAAAGCGTCACCCTCAAGGCGCTGCAAGATTGGCGTGGTTAAACATGGTATCTACCCGCAAACCGGCAGCCCCCCTTACCGGAGTGCCACTTTTATGAGCATTCAATGGCTTGCGGTGTGATGAAATATCCATTTTTGAGGATTGGCGGGCCCGGACCCGTTGTGTCACGGCAAACAGCCGTACACAATACGCAGCCGCCCCAGAGCCTGGAATTTGTTGATTAATATGACACTACGATTCAGGGATGACATTTTGACCATGCTGCTGGCCCAGTGCCGGCGGCTTCCCATGACCAGAGTCGCTCAGGTGGTCTTTCTGGTGCTGTTGCTGATGCTGGCACAGCAAAGTGCCTCTCTCACCTGGCGTCTGCTCACCCTGGCCACGCCGCAAACCAGTCAGCCGTGGCAACCCTCGGTGGTTGCGGGCATGGGCCAGAGTACCCCGCGTCTCGAACTGGGTGAGGTCAGTCGGCTGGCCCTGTTTGGCAAAGCGATCCCCAAGGCACAAGCCAAAGCCGCAGCTATCGCCGCCAATGCCCCACGCACCCAGCTCAATGCCCAGCTCAATGGGGTATTGGCCAGCTCAGATCCGGCCAAATCCATCGCCATCATCGCCATGTCGGGGATCCAGAACTCTTATGGCGTAGGGGATCTGATCGACGGTACTCAGGCGCGGATCCGTCAGGTCTATCCCGACCGGGTGATCATTGAGCGCGATGGTCGTGACGAAACCCTGATGCTGGACGGCGAGGAGTATGGCAAGCCGCTGCCACCAACTGGCAGCAGCGCCCCTCTCGGCGTCGGTGCACTGCGCACCGAGTTGATGAGCGATCCCGGCAAGATCACCGATTACCTCAATATTTCACCAGTTCAGGTTGATGGTCGCATAGCCGGTTATCGCCTCAATCCGGGCAGCAATCCGGCGTTTTTCAACCAGAGCGGGCTGCAGGCCAATGACCTGGCCCTCAGCATCAACGGGCTGGATTTACGAGATAGCGTGCAAGCCATGCAGGCGATGCAGCAGCTGGCGGGCGCAACGGAAATGACCGTGACCGTCGAGCGACAGGGCGAACAGTTCGACGTCTATGTGCGCTTGTCAGAATAATGATTTGGAGTCGTACCAATAATGACCACTAAAGGGAAAGGCTGGCGTCTGGCCACCATCGCTGCCGCACTGATGATGGCGGGTTCTGCCTGGGCCACCGAGTATTCGGCCAGTTTCAAGAACGCCGACATTGAAGAGTTCATCAACACGGTAGGCAAAAACCTCAATAAAACCATCATCATCGAGCCATCGGTGCGCGGCAAGATCAACGTCCGCAGTTACGATCTGCTCAACGAGGAGCAGTACTACCAGTTCTTCCTGAGTGTGCTCGACGTTTACGGCTTTGCCGTGGTGCCGATGGATAACGGGGTGCTCAAGGTGTTGCGCTCGCGGGATGCCAAAACCTCTGCCATTCCGGTGGTGGATGGCAGCAATCCGGGTTCAGGTGACGAGATGGTGACCCGGGTCGTACCGGTGCGCAACGTCTCGGTCCGCGAACTGGCGCCCCTGCTGCGTCAGCTCAACGACAACGCTGGCGGTGGCAACGTGGTCCACTACGAGCCTTCCAACGTGCTGCTGATCACCGGTCGTGCCGCCGTGGTCAATCGGCTTGTGGAAGTGGTCAATCGGGTCGACCGCGCTGGCGATCAGGATGTGGACATCATCAAACTCAAGTTTGCCTCCGCGGGTGAAATCGTGCGGCTGGTCACCAACCTCAACAAGGATGGCAACCAGCAGGGGGGCACCACCAGCCTGCTGTTGGCGCCCAAGGTCGTGGCCGACGAACGCACCAACTCGGTGGTGGTGAGTGGCGAGCCCAAAGCGCGCGCCCGCATTATCCAGATGGTACGCCAGCTCGATCGCGACCTGCAGAGCCAGGGCAACACCCGGGTCTTCTATCTGAAATATGGCAAAGCCAAGGACATGGTGGAGGTGCTCAAGGGGGTCAGCTCCAGCATCGAAGCCGACAAGAAGGGGGGCAGTAACGCCGCGGCCATGGGGGGTGGCGCCAGCATCGGCGGTGGCAAACTGGCCATCTCCGCCGACGAGACCACCAATGCCCTGGTTATCACCGCCCAGCCGGACGTGATGTCCGAACTGGAGCAGGTGATCGCCAAGCTCGATATTCGCCGCGCCCAGGTACTGGTAGAAGCGATCATCGTCGAAATGATGGACGGTGACGGCCTCGCCCTCGGCGTCCAGTGGGGCAATGCCAACGGCGGCGGCACCCAGTTCACCAACTCGGGCCTGCCACTCGGCGGTGCCATTGCCGCAGGCAAGGATTACCAGGATGGCAATTCCGATGGCGCCAAAGAGTTGCTCAAGGGCTTCAACGGCATGGCCGCCGGTTTCTATCACGGTAACTGGGCCATGCTGGCTACGGCACTCGCCTCCAACACCAAAAACGACATTCTCTCCACCCCGAGTATCGTCACCATGGATAACAAGGAGGCCTCCTTCAACGTCGGTCAGGAGGTGCCGGTTCAGAGCGGGTCACAGAGCTCCACCACCAGCGATCAGGTGTTCAACACCATCGAACGCAAGACGGTCGGTACCAAGCTGACCGTCACCCCCCAGATCAACGAAGGGGATTCGGTACTGCTTACGATCGAGCAGGAGGTCTCCAGCGTGGCGCAGACCCAGGCGACTGGCACCGCCAACCTTGGCCCCACTTTCGATACCCGCACCGTGAAAAACGCGGTGCTGGTCAAGAGCGGCGAGACCGTGGTGCTGGGCGGTTTGATGGATGATCAGACCAAGGAGCAGGTCTCCAAGGTACCGCTGCTCGGCGATATTCCGGTGCTGGGCTATCTGTTCCGCTCCACCTCCAACACCACCTCCAAGCGCAATCTGATGGTCTTTATCCGGCCCACCATTTTGCGTGATGCCGATGTTTATAGCGGCGTATCCAGCAACAAGTACTCCCTGTTCCGGGCAGAACAACTCAATGCCGCAGCGCAGGAGGGGTATGCCACCTCGCCCGCCCGTCAGGTATTACCCGCCTACGGTCAGGATGTAATGATGTCACCTGAGGTGCAACAGCAGATCCGCAAGATGCAGACCCAGCAGCAGAACGCCGTCAGTAGCACCACGCCGTTTGTGCAGAGTAAACCCTGATGAGTGCCTACCATCTCGATGGAAGCACCGGGCCAACCCCCCTGCCCGAGCTCCCCTTTGTCTTTGCTCGCAACTTCGGGGTGATCCTCACCGCGTGCGAGGGGGGGCCGGTGTTGCAGTGCCGCCCGGGTGTGACGCCACAAGCCTTGCTGGAAGTGCGGCGAGTAGCAGGTTGCAGCTTTACCGTCGAGCAGCTCGACAACGATGCCTTTGAAGAGCTGCTGATGGCCCACTACCAGCGCGACTCCTCCGAGGCGCGCCAGCTGATGGAAGATCTCGGCAACGAGATGGACTTCTTTGCGCTGGCCGAAGAGCTGCCGCAGAGCGAAGACCTGCTGGATGCCGATGACGATGCCCCCATCATCCGCCTTATCAACGCCATGCTGAGCGAGGCGATCAAGGAGGAGGCCTCCGATATCCATATCGAGACCTTCGAACGGGCGCTGGTGATCCGGTTTCGCATCGATGGGGTGCTGCGGGAGATCCTGCGTCCCCATCGCAAGCTTGCCTCGCTCTTGGTCTCGCGGATCAAGGTCATGTCGCGGATGGACATCGCCGAGAAGCGGGTGCCGCAAGATGGCCGTATCTCCCTACGTATCGGTGGCCGCGCCGTCGACGTGCGGGTCTCCACCATGCCGTCAAGCTACGGCGAACGGGTAGTATTGCGTCTGCTTGACAAGAACAACGTCCGTCTCGAGCTCAAGCAGCTCGGCATGACCAAAGCCAACCGCACCATCATCAGCGAGCTCATTCGCAAACCCCACGGCATTATTCTGGTCACCGGCCCGACCGGTTCCGGTAAATCCACCACCCTCTATGCGGCGCTCTCCGAGATCAACTCGCGGGATCGCAACATCCTGACGGTGGAAGATCCCATCGAATATGACCTCGAAGGGGTGGGTCAAACCCAGGTCAACAGCAAGGTGGACATGACCTTCGCCCGCGGCCTGCGTGCCATCCTGCGCCAAGACCCGGACGTGGTGATGGTGGGGGAAATTCGAGACCTGGAGACCGCCCAGATCGCGGTGCAAGCCTCGCTCACCGGTCACCTGGTGATGTCGACCCTGCACACCAACACCGCCATCGGCGCCATCACCCGGATGCGGGACATGGGGATCGAACCCTTCCTGCTCTCCTCCTCCCTGTTGGCGGTGCTGGCCCAGCGGCTGGTGCGCACCCTCTGCCCCGATTGCCGCGCGCCGCGCCCCATCACCGCACAAGAGCGGTTGGCAATGGGCATCGAACTGGCCCCCGACCAGCAGGTGTGGCGGCCGGTTGGTTGCGAACAGTGCAACCACACCGGCTACCGCGGTCGAACCGGTATTCACGAGCTGGTGGTGATCGACGAGGCTGTGCGTGAAGCCATTCACAGTGCCAGCGGTGAGCTCGCCATCGAGCGGCTGATCCGCAGCCATACCCCCAGCATCCGCCGTGACGGCATCGACAAGGTACTCAAGGGGCAGACCAGCCTCGAAGAGGTGCTACGCGTGACCCGGGAAGATTGAGATGGCGGCATTCGAATACAAGGCTCTCGACAGCAAGGGGCGCAACAAGAGCGGCGTGATGGAGGGCGACTCGGCCCGCCAGGTACGCCAGCTGCTGCGTGAACAGGGGCTCACCCCCCTCGAGGTGAACGAGACCACCGAGAAGGCGAAACGGGAAGCAACCCGCTTTGCCCTGTTTCGTCGCGGCGCCAGCACAGCCGAACTCGCCCTCATCACCCGCCAGCTGGCAACGTTGGTGGGCGCAGGTCTCACCATCGAAGAGGCGCTCAAGGCAGTAGCCGAGCAGTGCGAAAAAGCTCATCTGCGCAGTCTGGTGGCGACCGTGCGCAGCAAAGTGGTCGAGGGTTATTCACTGGCCGATTCGCTGGGGGCCTTTCCCCACGTGTTCGACCAGCTGTTTCGCTCCATGGTGGCGGCCGGTGAGAAATCGGGTCATCTGGAGAAGGTGCTCAACCGGCTCGCCGACTACACCGAACAGCGCCAGCATATGCGCACCAAGCTGCTGCAGGCGATGATCTACCCCATCGTGCTCACCTGTGTCGCTATCGGTGTCATCTCGATCCTGCTCACCGCCGTGGTGCCCAAGGTAGTGGCCCAGTTCGAACATATGGGCCAGCAACTGCCGGGCACCACCCGTTTTCTCATCGGTACCAGCGAGCTGATGCAGCACTACGGCCTCTGGTTCCTGCTGCTGATCTTTATCGGCAGCTTTGTCTGGCGCTGGTGGCTCACCGACGAAAAACGCCGCCGCCACTGGCATCAGGTGGTACTGGGACTGCCAGTGATTGGCCGGGTCAGCCGCGGCCTCAACACCGCCCGTTTTGCCCGTACCTTGAGCATTCTCAACGCCAGTGCGGTACCGCTGCTGGAGGGGATGAAGATCTCGGGCGAAGTGCTCTCCAACGACTTTGCCCGTACCCGGATCGGTGAAGCGACCGAACGGGTACGCGAGGGGACCAGCCTGCGCAAAGCGCTGGCCGAGACCAAAATCTTCCCGCCCATGATGCTGCACATGATCGCCTCTGGCGAGCAGAGCGGCGAGCTCGACAGCATGCTGGAGCGAGCGGCAGACAACCAGGATCGGGAATTTGAATCCCAGGTCAACATTGCTCTCGGGGTGTTCGAACCCATGCTGGTGGTCTCCATGGCCGGGGTGGTGCTGTTTATCGTGATGTCGATCCTGCAGCCGATCCTTGAACTGAACAATATGGTGAATCTGTAAGTTTCCGGTGTTCGGTGGCGCCGCTGGAGGCCCGTCGAACCCACCCAGTGATCACTCTCTGATGGGGCATCCCATCTCTTTCGTTACGGAGCAACTCATGAACAAACGTCGTCAATCCGGTTTTACCCTGCTGGAAGTCATGGTGGTCATCGTGATCCTCGGCATTCTGGCCAGTCTGGTGGTGCCCAACCTGATGGGCAACAAGGAGAAAGCTGACCAGCAGAAAGCGGTCTCCGATATCGTGGCGCTGGAAAATGCCCTCGACATGTACAAGCTGGACAACAACCGCTACCCGACCACCGAACAGGGTCTGGATGCGCTGGTGACCAAGCCGACCATCGATCCGGCACCACGCAACTATCGCGATGGCGGCTATATCAAGCGCCTGCCGCAAGACCCCTGGGGTAACCCGTATCAAATGCTGAGCCCGGGCCAGTTCGGCAAGATCGACATCTTCTCCATGGGGCTGGATGGTGAAGCAGGTACCGAGGATGACATCGGCAACTGGAACCTGAAGGATTTCCAATAAGCGATGCATTATCCTCGCACACTCCTTGAGCTGACTGCATGAAGCAGGCGTACTCCTCTCGTCGTCAATCCGGCTTTACCCTGCTGGAAGTATTGCTGGTCGCCATGCTGATGGGGCTGGTGGCCACCGCCGTCACCCTCAGCATGGGGGGCGCCAGGGGGGATCGGGAGCTGGACAAACAGGCGCGCCACCTGATGGCGACCCTGCAGCTGGCGCAGGAGTATGCGGTGATGGATGGTCGGCTGGTGGCCATTCGCATCGAGGATAACGGCTGGCAATTTATGCTGCGCCAGGCCAAGGATCGCAAATGGCAGGCGCTGGCCGGTGACAAGCAACTCGGTCCGGTGCAACTGCCCGACAATATGAAGCTTGCCCTTGAGCTGGAAGGCTTTGGCTGGCAGCCCGATCCTGATGAGAAAACCGAGCAAAATCGCGACGAGAAAGAGCGCACGCCGCAACTGCTCATCTTCCCCGGCGGCGAGCTGAGCCCGTTCGTGCTCACCTTTACCCAACAGGATGACGATGCCCGCTACACCCGCATCGTCAAGGGGGACGAGTTTGGCCGCCTGACCCTGCTCACCGGCGATGAAGATGAAGAGGTGTCCGAGTGAACGCCCGCGGTATGACCTTACTCGAAGTCATGGTGGCGCTGGCGGTCTTTGCCATTGCAGGCCTGGCGGTGATGAAAACCGCCAGCGAGCACCTCTCGGCTCTCAACTATCTGGAGCAAAAAACCCTGGCCACCTGGGTGGTGGAGAACCAGCTGGTGCAACAGAAGCTTGAACACAAGTGGCCCGGCGACAGCTGGGTGGAAGGGGACGAGCAGATGGCCGGGCAGACCTGGTACTGGCGCTATCGCGGTGTCGCCACCGCTGACAACAACTTCCGGGCGCTCGATATGGAAGTGCGCACCGAGGCCAAGGCCGAAAACTCGGTCGCCATGATGCGGACCTATATCAGCCGATGATCCCGAGCAACACCCGCGCCTCTCGTCACCGTGGCTTTACCCTGCTCGAAATGCTGGTCGCCATCGCCATCTTTGCCAGCCTCAGCATGGGCGCCTATCAGGTGTTGCAGGGGGTGCTCACCAGCGATGAGGTGGCCAAACGCAAAGAGGCGCGCCTCAACGAGTTGCAGCTCGCCTTCACCCTGCTGGAGCGGGATGTCACCCAGATGGTGCCGCGCAGTGGCCGCATCGAGGGGGAAAACAACAAGGTATTGTTGGCCGCCTCCCGCTTTGGCCAGCAGAGCGATGACTGGGGCATGGCTTTTATGCGCAGCGGCTGGCTCAACCCCGATGGCATGCTGCCTCGCTCCCATCTACAGCGGGTCGGCTGGCGGCTCAAGGATCAGAAGCTGGAGCGCTTGAGCTACCTCTATCCGGACCCGGTGATCGGTACCGAGCCGCGCATCCAGCCAGTGCTGGCTGGCGTCACGGCGTTTCGCCTCTACTTCTTCGACAAGGGCAGCTGGAAAGAGGAGTGGACCCAGCGCAGCGTACTGCCCTATGGGTTGGCGGTGGAGCTGGATCTGGAGGATTACGGCACTATTCGCCGTCAATTCCTGATCGGTGCCGGTGGCCAGAGGGCTGAAAATGGCAACTAGACACGGTCCCTCTCCCCATCGCCAGGGTGGCATGGCACTGCTGGTGGTACTGCTGATCCTGTCAGTGATGGTGATCATTGCCAGCAACATGAGCGGTCGTCTGCAGCTTGAGCTGCGCCGCACCGCCAACATTACCACGGGTAAACAGGCGTGGTGGTATGCCCTGTCGGCAGAGGCTCTGGTGAACAAGGTACTGGCGCAGGATTTCAAAGATGACCCCGAGGTGGTCAACCTCAGCCAGAACTGGGCCCGCAAAAATACGGTTTTTCCAGTGGACGATGGCTTGCTGCGAGGCGAGGTGATCGACCTGCAATCCTGCTTCAACCTCAACAGCTTGAGCGTCCCCTCCAAAGAGGGAAGCAACGGCGATGATCTGACGCAACAGCCTTATCCGGTACAGGTGTTTCGCGAACTGCTCAAACAGCTGGCGATGGATGATTACGAAGCGGCCCAGCTCACCGATGCCATCCGTGACTGGACCGACAAGGATACCGTGCTGGTCTCCAGCCTCGGCGCAGAGGACTCCTATTACGAAGGACTCAAGCCCCCCTATCTGACCGCCAATCAGTGGATGCTGGGCAAAGATGAGCTGCGCGCGGTGCGCGGGGTGACCGCCAGGGTCTATGCCAAACTGGCCCCCTACGTCTGCGCCCTGCCCAACGACAAGCTGAAGATCAATATCAACACGCTGATGCCCGAGCGCCCCGAACTGCTGGTCGCCCTCTATCTGGGCAAGATAGGGCTGGATGATGCCAAGCGGGTATTGAACGAGCGACCACAAAAGGGGTGGAAAGAGAGCAAGCTGATGACGGATCAGCTCGCCCCGCCCGATACGGTGAAAGGATTGAAAGAGGCGCTGGTGGTCAAAAGCGACTTCTTTGAAGCGCATATGGTGGCCGAAGTGGGCGATAACCGCGCCTGGCTCGAGACCCTGTTCCAGCGGGGCAAGGACAATAAACTGGTCATGCTGCGTCGCCTCAGTAGCGGCGCGGAATAAACAAGCGTTGGCGGGAGCACTTCCCGACAGGGCAAACTTTGGATGCAGCCTGCGGGCTGCGCACCGGTTGCAAGGGCACAAAGCTGACCTGCGCGAACCGGTATCGCAGGAGAGAGATGCGTGAGCGAAAGTCTGGTCATCCGACTGGGAACCAATCAACAACAACCGGTGGCCTGGCTGGTCTGGTCGAGTCAGGAGCAGGAGATCATCGCCTCCGGCACCCTGCCCTCGGCCACTGCGCTGACCGAGCTGCAGGAGCGGGCCGGTGGTCGCCCCGTGGTGACGCTGGTGCCGGGCAGCGATCTGATCTTCCGGCGCGTCACCCTGCCGGGGCGCTATAACCGCCAGTCGGCAGCCGCCCTCCCCTACCTGCTGGAGGAGCAGATCGCCTCCGACGTGGATGAACTCCACGTGGTGGTGTTGGCCCACGAAGGCCAGCAGGTGGATCTGATGGCGGTGGATCGGCAGAAGATGGGCGAGTGGCTCGGCTGGCTCGATGCCGCGGGCCTCAAAAGCCTGCAACTGCTGCCCGATGTGCTGGCGCTGCCTCAGGCAAGCGAAGGGTGGTCGGCCCTGCAGCTCGGCGAAGAGTGGCTGGTGCGCCAAAGCCCCTGTCAGGGGATCGTCGCCGATGAACCGCTGCTGGCCATGTTGCTGGCCACCGAAGCCGAACCGGTCACTATCCACAGCCATACCCCGCTGCCCGCCATCGCAACCGCCAACTGGCAGGCGGCAGACCCCGAATTGCCCATGCTGTTGCTGGCCAAGGGGGCGCTCAGCTGTCGCGCCAACCTGCTGACCGGCCCCTACCGGCCGCAGACCGAGTATGCCCGCTACTGGCTGCAGTGGCGCAAAGTGGTCATCACCGCAGGGCTGTTGCTGCTGGTGGCGCTTACCCAGCGCGGGGTGCAGCTCTATCAACTCACCGAGCAAGACAAGGTGCTCAAGGCGGAGATCCGTCAGGTCTACAGCCGCATCTTCCCGGGCGAGAGTCGCATCGTGAACGTGCGCAGCCAGATGACCCAGCACCTGCAACAGATGGGACAAGCCCCACAAAACGGTGTGCTGCTGATGCTGACCGAGCTGGCTCCGACCTTTGCCGAAGTACCCGGCCTCAAGCCGCAGGTGATGCGCTTTGACGCCAGCCGCCGCGAGCTGCGCTTGCAGGTCACCGCTCCCGGCTTTGCCGAGATCGAGCGGTTCCGCGAATTGGCAGGCAAGCGCTTTGAAGTGCAGCAGGGGGAGGTGCGCAGCACCGGGGGCAAGGTAGAAGGAGCACTGGTGCTCAAGGGTAAATCATCATGATGGAAAAATTGCAGAGCTGGTGGCATGGCATCACCGCACGGGAACAACGGTTGGTGGTGGCAGGGGGTGCCCTGCTGCTGATCGGCCTCTTCTACTGGAGTGTCTGGCAACCCATGACCAACCGTATCGCAGAGCGTGAGCGGCAGGTGCAGAACCAGCAACAGACCCTTGCCTGGCTCAAGGAAAAAGGTGAAGTGGTGTTGGCCATGCAAGGGGGGACGGGTCGTCAAATCGATACCAGCGGTACCCTTGAGGGGGTGGTCAACCGCACCGCCTTCAACCACAAGATCAAGATTGCCCGGCTGCAACCCCAGGCGCAGGAGCTGCAAGTGTGGATCGACACGGTCCAGTTTGATGATCTGCTGCTCTGGCTCTCCACCCTGGTGGAGCAGCACGGCATTCAAGTACAAATCGTCGAGATCGCCCGCGAGGATCTGGCCCCGGGTCTGGTCAAGGTCAGACGTTTGCAGCTGAGTCGCCCCCAATGAAACACCGCGTTGTAACTAGCCACTGGTTGCCGCGCTCTCATTTCCATGGAGCAGGGGTGCAGATCCGGGTCTGCCCTTTGCCGCTGAGTCGTTTCCTATGAAAAAAAATATCCTGATTGGCAGCCTGTTTCTGGCAGCCTATTTGATCTTTCTGCTGGCGACCCTGCCTGCGGCACTGGTAGCGCGCTATCTGCCACTGCCTGCCAACATCGCCAACCTGCTGAAACTGGAGGGTGTCAGTGGCACCCTCTGGAGTGGCCAGGTAGCCCGGCTGCAATATGCCAGCGAATCGGTGAGTCAGCTGCGCTGGGAGCTCAACGGCTGGTCGCTGCTGCGCCTCGCCCCCGAAGTGACCATTCGCTTTGGTGATCGCAACGGCCTCAACGGTCAGGGCACTGTCGGCTGGAATGGCACCGCCTTCGGCCGCGACCTGACTCTCAATGCTCCGGCACCCTGGTTGATGACGCGCATTCCGATGCCGCTCCCCTTCCCGGTCACCCTTACCGGTCAACTACAACTGAAAGTGGATCAGTTTGCCCAGGGCAACCCCTGGTGTGACAACCTCTACGGCAACCTCGACTGGTACAACGCCAGTGCCGATAGCCCAGCAGGCAAGCTGGATCTGGCCGACCCCGAGGTGAAACTCACCTGCCTCGACTCCAAACTGGTGGCCGAACTCAAGCAGAGCTCGGATGCCGTCCAGACCAGCGGTCGCCTCGAACTGCAACCCAATGGCCAGTACCTGTTCCAGGGTAATCTGAAGCCGGGGGCGGCACTGCCGGAACAGATGCAGCAAGGGCTCCCCTTCCTCGGTCAACCAGACAGTCAGGGGCGTTTCCCGCTGCGCTATCAAGGCCGGATCTAATTCACCATCCCACCGACCCCGGCGCTGCTCCGGGGTCGGCGCTTTCTTTCCTATCCCCTATCCATTGCAATCCTGTCCATTTCTCCCCTATTCGTTGCTATCTTGTCCGTGCCCTGTCCCGATATTGCTCGCCATGGCCCGCGTCGCTTGGCCATGGCACCACTTCCCTTATCACCATGACGATGCAATTCCCCCTCTTGTTCAACAGCCATTCAGGTCAATGAGATCTCACAGACTAAAAAACAAGCGCCATCATTTGGACGACTAAAACATCAATCAGGTTCTATTCAGTTTCAAATGCCTGGTGATGCCTGTTATTGATTCTCTATCTCACAGGAAAATAAAAACACATTACAAAAACCATAATCACCTGAAAAATAACAATAAAATTATGGAATAGATCTTGTAAAACCCCATTTATCACTCATTCCCCCGAAATCAACCATCAAGAAATGTGAACCACAACAAAACAGATGGTCAACCAAAGACGATCAATGTAACTCTCGAAATACCAGATGAAACCTATGAGTAGTTACAATGAGGTCAATTTCAGATGATTGATTTGTCTCGGCAGTGCGACAGACAACCATCTCGAACAATCCGTCTATCTGGTTTTCAAGCGTTGAGGGAATGGTTATGGAAAAGAAGCGTATCTACCTGTTTTGCTCTGCGGGCATGTCCACATCACTGCTGGTCTCAAAGATGAAGGCCCAAGCGGAAAAATATGATGTACCGGTGCTGATCGATGCCTACCCGGAGACCCTGGCCGGCGAGAAAGGGCAGGATGCCGACCTGGTGCTGCTGGGCCCGCAAATCGCCTACATGTTGCCGGAGATCCAGCAGCAGCTGCCGGGCAAGCCGGTCGAGGTGATTGACACCCTGCTCTACGGCAAGGTCGACGGGCTGGGCGTGCTGAAAGCAGCCGTCGCCTCCATCAAGAAGAGCCTCGCATAGGTAAGGAGATCCCTGTGAGCAACATCATCGCATCGTTGGAGAAGGTCATACTGCCCATTGCCGTCAAGCTGGGCAAACAGCCTCATGTCAACGCCATCAAGAACGGCTTTATCAAGATGATGCCCCTGACACTGGTCGGGGCCATGTTCGTACTGATCAACAACGTGTTCCTGAGCTTTGGCGAAGGATCCTTCTTCTACTCCATCGGTGTGCGGCTCGATCCTGCCACCATCGCCACTCTGGACGGCCTCAAGAGCATAGGCGGCAACGTCTATAACGGCACTCTGGGGATCATGTCCCTGATGTCCCCCTTCTTTATCGGTCTGGCGCTGGCCGAAGAGCGCAAGACCGATCCCCTGGCCTCCGGCCTGCTGGCGGTAGCTGCCTTTATGACGGTCACCCCATTCAGCGTGGGTGAATCCTATGCAATTGGCGCCAACTGGCTGGGCGGAGCCAACATCATCTCCGGTATGCTGATCGGTATCGTCGTGGCCGAGATGTTCGCCTTTATCGTCCGTCGCAACTGGGTGATCACCCTGCCTGACAGCGTTCCGGCCTCGGTCTCCCGCTCCTTCTCCGCGCTCATTCCGGGCTTCATCATCCTCTCCATCATGGGGGTCATCTCCTATCTGCTGAGCGATGCGGGCACCAACTTCCACCAGCTGATCATGGACAGCATCGCCAAGCCGCTGTCCAATATGAGCGGTCTGGTCGGCTGGGTCTACGTGGTCTTCTCCTCCTTCCTCTGGTTCTTCGGGGTACACGGCATGCTGGCGCTTACCGCGCTGGAATCCGGTATTCTGTTCCCGTTTGCCCTGGAAAACGTCGCCCTCTACAACCAGTACGGCTCGGTTGAAGCGGCCATCGCGGCAGGCAAAGAATTCCACTTCTGGGCCAAGCCGATCACCGACTCCTTCGTCTTCCTCGGCGGTACCGGTGCCACCCTTGGCCTTATCCTGGCCATCTTTATGGTCTCCCGTCGCGATGACTACCGTCAGGTGGCCAAACTGGGTCTGCCCTCCGGCCTGTTCCAGATCAACGAGCCCATCCTGTTCGGCTTGCCGGTCATCATGAACCCCATCTTGGTAGTGCCCTTCATTCTGGTGCACCCGGTACTGATGGGGATCACCATGGCGGCCTACTACGCCGGGATCATCCCGCCCATCACCAACATTGCGCCATGGACCATGCCAACCGGCCTGGGCGCCTTCTTCAACACCAACGGCAGCGTGGCAGCCTTCTGTCTGGCGATATTCAACCTGGGGGTAGCCACCATGATGTATATCCCCTTCGTGTTGATTGCCAACAAGGCGCAGAACGTCATCGATGAAGAAGAGGAGAGCGAAGAGGATATCGCTCTGGCCCTGAAGTTCTGATGACCCGTGTTCTGATAACCAACGTTTCGATGACAACAGGGGAGGAGCCAGACTCCTCCCCCACCAGCCTGGAGAAGTAACCCATGCAGTATCGTTTTCCGGATAACTTCTGGTGGGGCAGCGCCAGCTCGGCCCCGCAGATGGAAGGCGCCGCCAACCGCGGCGGAAAATCCGCCAACATCTTTGACTACTGGTTCGCCATCGAGCCCGAGCGTTTCCACAACGGGGTTGGCCCGACCAATGCTTCCACCTTCTATGACCACTTCGAGAGCGACATCAAGCTGCTCAAGCAGCTGGGGCACAACAGTTTTCGTACCTCCATCTCCTGGTCACGGCTGATCCCGGACGGCACTGGCGAGATCAATCAGGAGGCGGTCAGCTTCTACAATGCCGTCTTTGATCGGCTGCTGGCCGAGGGGATCACCCCGCTCGTCAACCTCTACCACTTCGACATGCCGATGTGCATGCAGGAGCGTGGCGGCTGGGAGAGCCGGGAAGTGGTGGCCGCCTATGTGCGCTACGCCACCCGCTGCTTCGACCTGTTTGGCGGCCGAGTCAAACACTGGTTCACCTTCAACGAGCCGATCGTGCCGGTCGAGTGTGGCTATCTTGGCCACTATCACTACCCCTGCGTGGTCGATTTCGGCCGGGCAGCGACGGTTGCCTACCACACCGCACTGGCCCATGCCGGTGCCGTGCAGGCTTATCGCGCCTGTCAGCATGATGGCGAGATCGGCATCATCCTCAACCTGAGCCCGACCTATCCCCGCTCACAGGATCCGGCAGACATCGCCGCCTCCCGCATCGCGGATCTGCTGCTCAACAAGAGCTTCCTCGATCCGGCCATGAAGGGAAGCTATGACCCGGAGCTGGTCGCCCTGCTGGCGCAGTATGACTTGCTGCCGCAGATCGAAGAGGGTGACAAGGCACTGCTCGCCGCCGGTAAAGTGGATATCCTCGGCATCAACTACTACCAGCCCCGTCGGGTCAAAGCCAAAGAGGTGGCGTGGCAGGGTGTGCCGCGCACGCCGGAAGATCTGTTCGACTACTACGAAATGCCGGGCCGCAAGATGAACCCTCACCGCGGCTGGGAGATCTACGAAAAAGGGATCTACGACATTCTCACCGACCTGCGGGTCAACTACGACAACCTGCCCTGCTATATCTCCGAAAACGGCATGGGGGTCGAGGGGGAAGAGCGCTTTATCGGTGCCGAGGGGCGGGTAGAGGATGACTACCGCATCCAGTTCATTCGCGAGCACCTCGAGTGGCTGCATCGCGCGCTGGAAGAGGGTAGCGCCTGCCGCGGCTATCACCTGTGGACCTTTATCGACAACTGGTCGTGGCTCAATGCCTACAAGAACCGTTACGGCCTGGTCCGCCTCGATCTGGAGAGCCAGCAGCGCACCATCAAGAAGAGTGGCTACTGGTTTGCCGAGGTCGCGCGCAACCATGGTTTCAATTAACGGCTTTCACTAACGGTTTCAATCAACGCATTCACGTAAGGAACGACACATGTTCGATCTGGACAACATCACTGAAGAGGCCGCCACCTGCAACGATCTGGAAGAGGTGGTAATGGGGCTCATCATCAACTCCGGGCAGGCCCGCAGTCTGGCCTACACCGCCCTGAAAAAAGCCAAGGAGGGGGATCTGGCCGCCGCTCATCAGCTGATGGCCCAATCCCGCGAGGCGCTCAATGCCGCCCATCTGGTGCAGACCCAGCTGATCGAGGACGATCAGGGCGAGGGCAAGATCCCGGTCACCCTGGTGCTGGTGCATGCCCAGGATCACCTGATGACCTCCATGCTGGCCCGTGAGCTGATCAGCGAACTGATCGAGCTGCACGAAAAGCTGCAGAGCAAGTAACCTCGGGACGGGGCGTCTGGCCCCGTCAGCGGCCAGCAGATCAGGAAGCGACTCATGAATGTCAAAACAATCCGGGAAGCCGAACTGTTTAACAACAAACCGTTCCACATATTCATCTACAACAAGCAGGTGAGTGGAACCGGTTTGCACCAGCACGACTACTACGAGTTCACCCTGGTACTGACCGGCCGTTACTATCAGGAGGTTAACGGCAAGCGGGTGCTGCTGGAGCGGGGCGATGTGGTGTTTATCCCGCTCGGCTCCCGCCATCAGAGCTTCTACGAGTTCGGCACCACCCGCATCTTCAACGTCGGGATTACCCGTACCTATTTCGACGAACACTTCAAATACCTGCTGCCGGAACACTTCGTCGCCTCGCAAGCCTATGCGCTCAAGAGCGAGTTCCTCAGCTACATCGAGTCGGTGCTGGTCTCCCCCGGTTTCCGGGAAGAGGCGCTGACCGAATTTCTCGAAGTGATGACCTATGCAGTGATGAACCGGTTGCGCCACTACAAAGAGAGCTCTGCCTGCGATGATCTCCCGCACTGGCTCCATGAAACCGTGGAGCGAATGCACGATCGCCCCCTCTTTGCCGAGGATGCGCTGGCCAACATGGTCTCGCTCTGTGGCAAGAGCCAGGAGTACCTGACCCGGGCCACCCGGCGCTACTACAACAAGACGCCGATGCAGATCATCAACGAGATCCGGATCAACTACGCCAAGATGCAGCTGGAAGTCACCAACAACTCGGTGGCCGATATCGCCTTCGAGACCGGCTACAACGACGTCAGCCTCTTTATCAAAAACTTCAAGAAGCTGACCTCGTTTACCCCGGGCAGTTACCGCAAATATCTCTACCCGAAATTTGAAAGCCCGGCCTGATGCCGGACCCGAATTCCATGTAAATAGAACCGATTGCACTACAGAGCACCGTACCTGATCAGCCCCTGCCACAGAGGGCTGCGGCCCCTCTCACCCTGATGACAGAGCGGCCACCGTTAAACCGATAAAGATCGATGAAGAGGGATTTATGAGCGAGAAGATCAAGGTAGTCACCATAGGCGGCGGCAGCAGCTACACCCCCGAGCTGGTCGATGGTTTCATCAAGCGCTACGCCGAGCTGCCCATCAGCGAACTGTGGCTGGTGGATATCCCCGCTGGCGAAGAGAAACTGAACATCATTTTCGATCTCTGCCAGCGGATGATCCGCCAGGCGGGCATCCCCATGACCCTGCACAAAACCCTGGATCGCCGCGAAGCGCTGCCTGGCGCCCACTTCGTTACCACCCAGTTGCGGGTCGGCCAGTTGCAGGCGCGGGAGAAGGATGAGCGCATCCCCTTGAGCCACGGCATGCTGGGGCAGGAGACCAATGGCGCGGGCGGCCTGTTCAAAGGGCTGCGCACCATTCCGGTCATCTTCGACATCATCCGCGATGTGGAAGCGCTCTGCCCGGATGCCTGGCTTATCAACTTCACCAATCCGGCTGGCATGGTGACCGAAGCGGTGCGCCGTCATACCAACTTCCGCCGCTTTATCGGGGTGTGTAACATTCCGGTCGGCATGCAGATGTTTGTGCGTGATGCCCTCAAACTGACCGAGCAGGATCACCTCTCGATGGACTTGTTTGGCCTCAACCATCTGGTCTTTATCGGTGACGTGCTGGTCAACGGCGAATCCCGCTTTGATGAGCTGCTGGAAGGGGTCGCCGATGGCAGTCTCACCCGCGCCAGCTCGGTCAAGAACATCTTCGATCTGCCGTTCGACCCCGGTTTTATCCGCGGCCTGCGCCTGCTCCCCTGCTCCTACCTGCGTTACTACTTCAAGGAGAAAGAGATGCTGGGGATCGAGATGGGCGAGTTCTACAAGGGCGGCGCCCGGGCTCAAGTCGTGCAGCAGGTCGAGAAGAAGCTGTTCGAGCTCTACCAGAACCCCGAGCTGTGCGAGAAGCCCAAGGAGCTGGAGCTGCGTGGCGGCGCCTACTACTCCGATGCCGCCTGCGAGGTGATCAGCGCCATCTACAACGACAAGCAGAGCGAGCACTACGTCATCGTGCCCCATCAGGGCCATGTCACCAATATCCCGGCCGACTGGACGGTGGAGATGAGCTGCCTGATCGGGCGTGACGGCGCCATCCCCCATCCGCGCCTCACCCGCTTTGACGACAAGGTGAACGGGCTGGTGCACCTCATCAAGAGCTTCGAGATCGCCGCCGCCAAGGCCGCCATCAGTGGCAACTTCGACGACCTGCTGCTGGCGATGAACCTCAACCCGCTGATCCACTCCGACAACGATGCCCGCATCGTCGCCCGCGAGCTGCTGCTGGCCCACCGCGAACACCTGCCCAACTTCGCCGCCGCCATCGACGCCCTCGCCTGAGGCCAGCACGCCCCGCCTGACCACAGGCGGGGCGCTTAACCGCAAGGGAATCCTCATGAGCAAGAGATTGATCATCAACGCCGACGACTTCGGCCTCTGCCGTGCCCAGAACTACGGCATCGTAGAGGCGTTCGAGCACGGAGTCGTCAGCTCCACCAGCGCCATCGTCACCTCCCCCGCCATCGAACACGCCGCCTGGCTGGCCGGGCGCTTTCCCGAACTGCCCGTCGGGTTGCACTTTATGCTCAGCTGGGGGAAGCCGCTCACACCGCTCACCTCGCTGGTCAACGAGCAGGGTGATCTCAACAAGGGGATCTGGCACAAGAGCGAGGCGGGAGAACTGGATCTGGCGGAGATATCCGGCGAGCTGGCGAGTCAGTATCAGCGCTTTATCGCGATCTTCGGCCAGCAGCCGACCCATATCGACAGCCACCACCATGTTCATATGCTGCCGACTATCTACCCGCTGGTGGAGACCTTCGCCAAGGCGCATGACCTGCCCCTTCGCATCGACCGGGGCGAAATAGCCCGCCACGGTCTGACCGTCACCCACTCGCAAAGCTGCGAACGGTTTGACGACCGCTTCTACGGCGCGCAGCTGACCCAAGCCAACCTGCTGCAACTGCTCGATGAGGCCAGTGAACAGGGGGCCCATTCGCTCGAGATCATGTGCCACCCCTCCTTTATCGATCTGGAGATGCAGGTCAGCTCCTACTGCCAGCCCCGCCTCAACGAACTGGCGATCCTGACCGATCCGGCCCTGCCCGCCCTTATCACCGAGCGCGGCTACCGCCTTACCAGCTATCGGGAGTGGCAATAACCCGAACGGTGCAAGTGAACAGACCCGCGCTGATATTTGCCAAAAACGCAGAAACGAAAAAGCCCAAGCGGGTAACCGCTTGGGCTTTCTCTTTGAATATGGCGAAGGGGAAGGAACAACAAGCATGATGACGGTACCCAGACCATCATGATGCTCAACCCGCATTAAGGGCAGAGCCAACAACTGCGACTACACAACCCTCAGCCCTCACTGAGATGGCGTGAGCTCGGCATAGGAGTCGGTATTGATCCACTGATGGTCAGCTTCCCAGCTAAACAGCCATTTGCGTACTGGCCCAGCCATCACATTCAGATAGTAGTTATCATAACCGGCCAAGGTAGCGACCGGGTGATACCCTCTGGGTGCCATGACCACATCCTTGTCGTAAACAGCCATCGATTCGTCAAGGGTCCGATCATCGGTGTAAACCCGCTGGAAGCAGAATCCCTGCGGGGGATTGATCCTGTGGTAATAGGTCTCTTCCAGATAAGTCTCGTTAGGGACATTGTCAGTATCGTGCTTATGGCTCGGGTAAGAGCTGGTACAACCCTCTTCGGTAAACACCTCAACCACTAGCAAGCTATCGGCAGACGCGGTATCAGGCAGAATGTTGTGCACAAACCGGCGATTGTTGCCACGACCACGCGCCTCTGCACCAATATCTTGTGGCCGTATCAGCCGGGACGGATGGGTACCTTTACCCGGAGCACGGCACACGGCAAGCTCCAGTGCCGTTTCCGCCACCACAGAACAACTATCGCCACGAGTGATATAGACAGCCCACGGTTTTTTGCGCTCAAACGGATTCATTCGCTCACCGATGCGCGAATAGCGGGCATGCGGCGTCGATACGGTCGCCAGACCAGCCACCAACACGAGGCAGAGTTCATCCTCACCAGCCGCAAACTCGATACGCTGGCTCGCCGCCAACTCATACACCTCAAAACCCACATGGTGCCAACCTGCAGAGATCGGGGTGATACAGTGAGTACGTCCCTGGCCATCAGGAGAATGATGGCGGGACAAGAGTTTAGACATGCAGCTCTCCTTATGAAGAAGCGGCGAAGCACACTCTTCGCCGCTCCGAATGGTTAGATAAGCCCGGCTTCCTGCGCAAAACGGTGCAGATTCTGATAGCCCATGGTGGCGTAGGTAAGCGGATGAGCAATCGCCGGATCCTGCTCTGCTTCAACGACCAGCCAGCCTTGATAACCATTCGCCTTCAAAATGGGGAACAGAGCACCATAGTCAACACAACCGTCTCCCGGGACCGTATAAACACCGGCAAGTACCGAGTCCAGGAAGCTCAGCTTGCGATTTTTCACATCAGCCAACACCTTGGCTCGTATATCCTTGCAGTGGACATGATTGATACGAGGTGCCCAGCGCTTGGCTACCGCCACAGGATCCGCGCCTGCAAATGTCAGATGACCGGTATCGAGTAACAGTCCGACCTCATCGCCGGTATGGCGCATCAAATTATCAATATCCTGCTCTGTTTCAATGACGGTTCCCATGTGGTGGTGGTAGGCGATTTTTACACCCTGGCTCAGGGTATAGCGGGCAAACTCGGTCAACTTGCGCCCATATTCCTCCCAGCGGTCGGCCGGGAAAAGAGGACGCAAGTGGACTGGCATCTGCTGGTTGCCATGGATGCAACCCGTCACCTCGGCAAACACCATCACGTTAGACCCAAGCTCGCGCAGCAGGGTCAGGTGATCCTGTACCGCAGCAATCTCTTCCTCGACACTGCGACTCAGTAACTCGCCGGAATACCAGCCAGAAACCAGTTTGAGTTGATGACGGGCTAGAATCGGCCCGAGCACACTCGCCTGGCGAGGAAATTTGTTACCCAGTTCAAAGCCGGCAAAACCAGCCTGCTTGCCTTCACTGAGGCAAGTATCAAGAGGGGTGTCAGCGCCGAGCGAGGGAAGGTCGTCGTTAGTCCAGGTCAGCGGGTTGATGCCAAGTTGTACAGTCATGCTTAATACTCCTTTAAAATGTCACATTCCGATCATTGCACTGTGCGCTGACGCCATAAGGCGATAAGACGCAGATAGTTGTCCCGGATCTGGCCAATGAGTTGTTCATCACTGATATCACCTGCAAGCCAGGCTCGAGAAGGGGCGCCAAACAAAGTACGCCCGACGGCAAATCCCTTGACCAGAGGAGAGCTTGCCGCTGCGGCAAAACCTGCTGCCAGCTCAGACTCTGGTGCATCCAAACCGAGCAACACCACCCCGCGGCAGTAGGGATCACGCTCGGTCACCAGCTGTTCAAGCGCTTGCCACCCCTCACGCTGCATAGGAGGAAGCTTCCACCAATCCGGTTTAATCCCAAGGTTGTAAAAACGCTGAACAGCTCGGAGATACAATTGATCGCTGCGAGCCATGCCTACCGGCAGGATCACCTCAAGCAACAATTCATGGCCACTCTCGCAGCAGGCACGATAAACCTCTTGCACCATGCACTCTTGCTCCAGACGCAACTCGGTCTCGTCTTCCGGATGGCAGAACACCAGACACTTGACCACATGCTCAAGCGGCCAGTTGACCAGTTGAGTGCCGATATTGCCATGCTCCAGAGCCAGCGGGCGGGACCCTGGCAACTCGATAGGCCGCCCAATCCACCAACCACGGCCAGTCACATCATTGAGCACCCCTTGGCCAAACGAGCTGTCACAAAGCAAGCCAGCCTTTCCTTGCAATCCCGCAATATCGACAGTCTCGCAACTGGCGCGATAAATCAGCTGTTTGAGCACTGCAATCCGATCGAGCGATGCGCCAGCGGCTCGAGCCATCTCGACAAACTGGCTGCGATGATCAAACGCCATGACACACAACTCGTCCCACTTTCTGGTCCGGGTCGTCACCCGATGCAGATGATTGAGATGGGGATCCAGGTCCGGGCGTAACACCTCGGCAGCGCGGCTCAGATAATCATCAAGCTCGATGGCAGTTGGCATGGCCGGAGCACAACCATGGCGCGAGACAACCAAAGCGCCGCACGCATTCGCATAAGCACAAGCTCGCTCCCATCCCTCCCCATTGAGATAGCCACGTAGCAGGCCCGACATGAAGGCATCCCCTGCCCCCAATACGTTGAGCACGTCGACTCTCACCCCTTTGACGGTGATCCCCTCATCAAGCGTGCGAGGAATTTCACCAGAGAATACCGAGCTACCCAGCGGCCCTCGCTTGCAAACCAGCTCAGCCCCTGTCAGCTCACGAACCCGGCGCAGGGCGCTGATGGTATCTGTCGAGCCACCGGCGATATGAAACTCTTCTTCTGTTCCCACAATAAGATCGAACAGCCCCAGCACCTCCTGTAACCGAGAGGTGACCTGTTCATTCGCGATGAAGCGGGTCTCACCATCGCCTAACGAGGTAAGCCCCCAAAGAACTGGGCGATAATCGATATCAATCGCCGTCTTGACCCCATGCCGCCGCGCATATTCCAGTGCCGTAAGTACCGCATCTCTGGTTTTTGGGTTCGATAAGTGAGTACCGGTAATGGCAAGACAGCGGGCGGATGCAATAAATTCTTCATCAATATCAGCACTGGTCAGCGCCATGTCGGCACAGTTATCACGGTAGAAAATCAGGGGAAAGGTTTCTTGATCTTTGATGCCCAAGATCACCAAGGCAGTAAGGTGATCCCGATCCGTGATGAGATGACTGGTATCACATCCCACGCTATTGAGCTCTTCGCGCAGGAAACGGCCCATATGCTCATCTCCCACGCGGGCCAACATCGCGGATTTGAGCCCTAAACGTGCGGTACCAAACGCCACATTACCTGACGACCCACCCAGATATTTGGCAAATGACCCCATATCTTCAAGTCGAGCACCAATCTGCTGTCCATACAGATCGACGGCAACCCTGCCAAGGCAAATCAGATCGAGTTTCTTTTTATTGATCATACATAGCTCCAAGCTGGCTCCGTGAGGAGCAGTGATCCGCCACTGCGGTCACGGGAAAATGGGGACTGCACCGCCTAGCATTCGCTGACATCAACCCAGCGAGCATGGGCATGGGATAAAGCAATGGCGTCCAGCACCCTTGAAACCTTCCATCCCTCCTCGAAATCTGGCCAAAGGGAATCATTGGTAGCAATTGCATCTACCAAATCACGAACCTCTACCGTCTTTTGATCATTGAACCCAATGCCATGCCCGGCGCCACCGCAGAAGGGGGCATAATCGGTGTGGGCAGGTCCAACCAGGATGGTCTTGAAGCCTTGCCGAGCAACAGGCTCATCGTGACGATAGAGCTTGAGCTCAGCCATCCGCTCCTGAGTGAAAGAGAGGGTCCCTTTCGTTCCGGTCACCACGTAACTGAGCCCCATCTTGCGACCACATGCGATACGTGATGTTTCGATAAGGCCACGAGCACCTGTGGCAAAGCGCACCATGGCATGGGCCTGATCCTCATTCTCAACAGGCACCAGACTACTGGCCCCCGCCCGCTCTGGCCTATGGGTGATAACCGTCTGCAGATCTCCGCACACCTGTTCGATATCACCGACCAGATAGTGGGCCATATTGACGATATGGGCAGCGAGATCACCAAGGGCACCCAAACCGGCCGTCTCCTTGAAACAGTGCCAATGGATGGGGGCGAGCGGATCGGCCATATAGTCTTCGTTGTGGGTACCGTAGAAATGCACAACGTCACCAATCTCACCACTGGCAATGATCTCGCGGGCCAGAGTTGCAGTGGGATTTTTCATGTAGTTGAAACCGACCAGCGTCTTTACCCCAGCCAATTTCGCAGCCACGACCATCTCGCGCGCATCGGCGGCACACAGCGCCAGGGGTTTTTCCGAATAGACATGCTTGCCGTGGCGGATCGCCGCCAGAGCCATCTCTTTATGCAGGTGATTGGGTGAGCAGATATCAACCACATCAATGGCCGGGTCAGAGACCAAGGCACGCCAGTCTCCGGTTGAGCGGCGAAAACCAAACTCCTGAGCCCGCTGCTTGGCCAGCTCTGGGGTCACCTCGGCCACCATCTCACATATCAACTCGCCCTTGAGGGGGAACACTGTGGGAGCTTGGGCAAACGCAATGGCATGAGCCCTCCCGATATAGCCTGTTCCTATCAGACCGATGCGAACCTGCGTCATACACTCCTCTCCTGCTCTGGCCGGTACTGAACCGACTACCATTTCATGTTACGGCAACACGAAATATATATTTCAAAAAAGAGAGTAAATGAAATCAAAAGTTCGTTTTGTGATCTAAGCGAAATTTTTGTTTCTAGCAGCTCATATCCTCATGCCATTGATATGAACTCGCCGATAGAGCGGCCCCAATACCCGTGGCTGACCCGCCAAGATTTCCTTCATCTGGACCAAAAGCAGCTCGCCAGTGGCGACCGCATCGGCTAACGCGTTATGAGCAAGGTAAGGCGGCAAACCTCGACGATGGCGAATTTCACTGAGCCTGAAGTCGCCTTTTTGCACCAGTCGGTTACAAAGCAATGACTTCTCCAGCGCCAGCGTATCGAGCCAGGGTAGTGGCAATTCATGCTCAATACCGCAGTGACGGGCCAAGAGCGCACTGAAGAAACGGCGTTCAATAGCGGCACCATGGGCCACCAATAATCGCCCGGTCATCGCCTCTAGCAGCTTGGACAGGGCCTCCTTTTCATCAAGGCCACCGTAAAGTGCCTGAGGGGTAATATGATGGATCACCGAACTCTCGGCACTGACCGCCTCAGAAGCCAGATAGTGGTGGCAAGATTGGCCGAGACACAAGGTCCCATCAACAACCGGTATCCACCCCATTGAAAGAATACGATCCTGCGCAGGGTTCAATCCGCTGGTCTCCATGTCCAGAACCAGCATGGGTAACTGCCAAGGATCGGCGCTCGCGGTGGGGCAAGGGTGAGCAAGCAGGGAACGCACCAAAGGTTCATGGCCAAGCCTGGTCAGCGCTCTTGAGCGTCGTCGCTCCAGGGCCGCAAGAGGATCTAGCCAGCGCCGCAAAGAGCCTATCATCGCAATATTCCTGCCGCGTGAAAGCGTTGACCTGCTGCTTCCTGCGTACGGGCAATTATGCGAAACGCATCTTTGAGGTGGTTTCGCTCAAACTGACTCAGACTGGTTGGCGCTATACCGTGTCCGTATGTATCACCTTGGCGCAAAGCCTGGATCTGATGCCGGAAACGCACCTGATTCAGGAATTCGAAAGCCTCCAGTAACTCCTTGCGGCTGCCCTCGCTGATAATGTCACCCGCCACCGCATCAGCTAACCGAGCCGCCGTTTCAGTGGCACTACTACCTGCAGCCAAGGCATAGATTCTGGCTAATTCAACCACCAGATTGATCGCTTGTTTCTTGATATTGAGGGTACTGCGATTCTCACCATCTCTCGCCAGAACAAACTGACGAAACAGGCCCAAAGGCGGATTGACCCGTAGCGAATTTGCCACCAA
Source organism: Aeromonas sp. MdU4 (assembly GCF_041929505.1). Lineage (NCBI taxonomy): Bacteria > Pseudomonadati > Pseudomonadota > Gammaproteobacteria > Aeromonadales > Aeromonadaceae > Aeromonas > Aeromonas sp. MdU4. The sequence continues at coordinate 164,359 of NZ_JBHFMW010000013.1, forward strand.
GACGGTCAAAAATCGTGGATGACTGCCAATCAGCCGCCCTAAACCCGCTTGCAGGCGACTGACCAAAGAGGTATCACCATAGAGTGCTCGCAGGTCCAGAAAGACACTGGCATGAAGCAACGCTTCTGTCTCTGGCTTGGCAATCCAGATCCGATAGCGGGCCAACCAGGCATCCAGGCTAATACACCAGGCAGGATTGGATGCCATCATATGGCCAGGACAGAGCTGGTAGCCACATTCAGCCAAACCGTAACAAACCCACTCCCCCAGACGACGAAAATACTCCCTCCCCTCGCCATGGATCTCTCGGGACAATACCAGTGCATTGTCCTGATCCGAGAAAGGGTGCATCTCACCACGCGCTTGTGAACCCGCCACCATCCAGGCATAACTGCATGGCGGCTCCCCTAACTCCCGTTCAGCCAACTGAAGGAGACTACGGGTAATGGCATCGGCGATGAGGGTCATTATTTGAGCTATTCGCCCTGCCTGTACTCCCCCGTCAACAAGCGCCTCAAATAAAGCTTGGCGCTGGGTACAGAGAGTTTGTAACCCCGCCACTGACTCCTGACGGTAAATACGGCTGATCAAAAATACCGCCTGCGCCTGGTTGCGCTGAACCAGGCTGGTTGCCGTCAGCACCCCACATATCTTCCCCTGCTCAATGACGGGCAAGCTACGGACGTTATGATGCATCATCAACTCTACCGCCTGTATCAGGGGGGCATTACTGTCAATCGTGCATGGGTTGCAACTCATGACCAATCTGATCGGTTGATCAAATTGCAACCCTTGGGCGATCACTCGTTTGGTCATATCTCTGTCGGTAACAATCCCAAGCAATGTTCCTCGTTCCATGATCAAGGCACTGGATCGATGCTCACGAACCATGACCTCTGCCGTCTCTTGAATAGACGTTTCCGGCGATACCACAGCCATTTGACGATTGACCATTGCAGAGACCGGCTGAAGCGAGAACAGCATCTCTTCAGAGGGGCGCTCACGTTGTTGCCCGGAAGCCAATCGCCGATGTTCCGCTTCGGCAAAATGCTCTTTGAGTGAGTAGTTCTGCTCCATTACTTCATAAAGAACAGCCTTGGGGATACCGTAGATCAGAGAGGGTTCGAGCGCGATGACCTGATAATCAGCGTCCCCCTCCCGTTCAAGCTGGCTGAATCCGAATAGATCACCGCTCCCCAAACGAGCACGTAAACGCTGGTCTGGATAACGCTGTTCAAGCGCACCAGTGCGCACAACAAACAAGCCCCTCCCCACAATCCGCTCACTTGGCACTATCTCTCCTGCTGACCAGTAAGAGATCTCTATCTGTCCAGCTAGCAACTTCAACTCGGACTCTCGTAAAAGATCGAACGGGTCTGCGGAAGAGAGAAAGTGACAAATATTTGGCAACAGGGATTGATCCAACGACATGGGAATACGATCTCCAGGTGTTACAAATAGGGACGCCCCCTGATGGCGGGGGCGTCAAAACAACTTAACAACTCAATCCTCAGCTTCCACTATCAATGTGCGAGATGTGCCAAACAGCTCGCGACCTATAGCCCAGAAAATATAGCCAAGAGCTATAAGTGCTACTAGATAATAAAGCCCCATAAACCAGGTCGGTACATTTTGTGCCAGGAATACGTACATTGAAATAGAGCCCAAGGCGATAAGAACAGCAACCGGCTTGACCAGACTCCAAGGCTGAATATCAACTTGCTCAGTGTAGACTTCCTCATACGCTTTTTGGGGATAGAAATGACCAACCAGCAACATGAACACCACATTGAGCACAAACAGAATACCCAACAGATGGAAAAAGTGGATATCAACTTTGATCACAAAATTGAACAAAATATAAGCTGACATACCAAAAAGTAAACCTAGCTTAGCTGCGATGGCTGGCACTTTCTTGGTCAGCAATCCGACCAAAACAACACTCAGGATGGGAGCATTGAAAATCCCCTGCAACTGCTGGATAAGATAGAACAGTCCATCTGGTGCATTTGCAACCAGAGGTGCAACGATCATTGCTACCAATGCCAAACCAAGGCCAAGGTATTTCCCAACAGCGACAGTTTGCGCTTCGGTAGCATCGGGTTTAAGGCTCTTTTTATAGATATTGATGGTAAACAGAGTCACTGATGAATTCAGCCCACCACTAAAGGTAGAAAACACCGCGCCCACCACTACCGCAGCAAAGAAGCCAACCAGCATCTCGGGCAATACTAATTGCACCAAACGAGGATAGGCATGGTCTGGATTATCAATTTGCCCCTGAAATATATGAAAGGCAACAATACCCGGGAGAATAATGATTGAAGGGATCATCAACTTGAAGAACGCACACAGCAAGACGCCCTTCTGTCCCTCAGCCAGGTTCTTGGCACCCAGCGCCTTTTGTACAATTGACTGGTTGGTACACCAAAAAAACATATTAGATATGATGAGACCAGTAAATAACGTTGAGAAGGGAACAAGAGAATCTTCAGCACCGATGGAGTTGAATTTCCCGGGGTTGAACTCATAAACTTCTACCAGTCCACTCCAAACATTACCATTACCAACATAGGCCAAGGCAAACAGTGTCACCATTAAACCACCGGTAATCAGCCCAACACCATTTACCGTATCCGCGATGGCAATGGCCTTGATCCCGCCAAACACGGCATATATGGCACCGAGCCCCCCGACGCCCCAAACCATAATCCATAAGGCTGTCGTTTTATCAATCTGGAATACCTCAGACACCCGAAACAGGCTTTCCAGAGCAATCGCGCCGGTATATAGCACAATGGGCAACAGGGATATAACGTACATCCCTAAAAACAGGATTGAGGTAATAGTGAGGGTCTGTTTGTCAAAACGCCGCTCGAGAAATTCGGGAATTGTCGAGATACCCAGCTTCAGATATTTTGGCAAAAAGAATAATGCAAACAGTACTATCGTCATGGCAGCCATTACTTCCCAAGCCATCACGATAAAACCGGTACGAAATGACAATCCGTTCAATCCGACCAAATGTTCTGTAGAGAGGTTCATCAGCAGCATAGAGCCACCAATATACATACCGGTCATGGACCGGCCACCAAGGAAATATCCCTCAGCTGATTCGGTTAAATGTGCATTATGTGTTTTGTAGTAGGCGATAGCGGCCACCAGCAGGGTGAAACCGATAAAGGAGGTAAAGGCTAACATGTGTGCGTTCTCCGTGTCTTCATTGCCCAATGACACTGCCTCATGAAAGAGGCAGCGACATATGGTGCGAAGAGATGTGAGGATTGGCGCAAGGCCTTGTTATTATTTTCTCACGGTATCACAGCTTGACTTCACGACCGCTGTGGAGGGATTCCAGTGCTTTATCAGCCAGATAGAGTGCCTGAGCGCCATCATTGCCACTGCATTCCGGCACAGCCCGCCCAGCCAGTACATCAACAAAGTGGCTCCATTCCGCAATATAGGCAGCGGCATAACGTTGCAGGAAGAAATGTTCTGGCTTGGCAGCGACGCACCCTTCCTCACCCCAAAGCTCGACTGCATTTTCATGAATGTTTTTGGCTGTCAGCAACCCTTTGGCTCCGTGCAACTCCAGACGCTGATCGTAGCCATAACCTGAGCGGCGGCTGTTGACAATCGTAGCCATTGCCCCGGATGGGAACTTCATCACGACAAAGGCTGTATCGATATCACCAGCTTCACCAATAGCAGGATCAACCAGATTGCTTCCCTGCGCATAAATAGATACGGGATCCTCCCCAATGATGAAACGAGCCATATCAAAGTCGTGGATGGTCATATCCCGGAACATGCCACCAGATACTTTGACGTAGGTAGCTGGAGGAGGAGAAGGATCTCGTGAAGTAATTACCAAAGACTCTGCCTTGCCAATTGAACCGGCCGCCAGCAACTCTCTTACGCGACGGAACTGGGGGTCATAGCGACGGTTAAAGCCAACAAACAAGGGGACTTTGCAAGTAGCTACGGTTGCCAAGCAATCACGAACACGAGCCAGATCGAGGTGGACCGGTTTTTCGCAAAAAATGGTTTTTCCTGCACGTGCAGCCTGCTCAATCAGATCGGCGTGCGTATCGGTAGCCGAAGCAATCAATACCCCGTGAATCTCGGGGTCTGCCATTGCTTCCTCACAACTCTGTACCTTGGCACCATACTTGGCAGCCAAAGCAATGGCCCCTTCCTGATGAGGGTCGATGACCGAATAGAGGCGGGTTTCCTTGTGCTCAGCGATATTGACCGCATGAACCTGCCCAATGCGACCGGCACCAAATAACGCGATATTAAACATACCAACTCCTTGATACTGTTTATCTACACACTGCTGTGGGTTGTAGGCGTCTTGCCGAGATGCTGGCTGCGCCTGCGAGTCAGGCAGACCGATACCTAACTACCTTTACTGGGCTCTTCGGTCTGGATTAGACAAACATACCATTTGAAATTTTTATTTCAATTTTTAATCAATTGGATGTTTCGTTTTTGCGGAGGAGTTAACACTTTGCTATTTAGATGCCGCGACCTTTGCGTTTCAAAACTCAAAAAGCAACATTGAAAACAATAACTTAATTACAATCAACACTTCAGGCGACATGCTATTCACACATTTCATTTTTATCCCCTATGAAATAGAAAAAGGGAGGCGATCGCCTCCCTTCATGCAGAAATAATAAATTAACAGTTATCTCAGTATTGCCGCGCGCGCGTCGCCAAAATGTCACGAATTTCTGCAGCTGCAGCCTCAATTTCGGGCTTGTTTGCTATCTGTGCAGTACCTGTATGCCACCACGCCTCGTAACCATGAGTCATCGTTTTGGGCAGTACTTTGATGTCAATCAGCACCGGTCCCACATCACGTGCCGCAGCCGCCAATGCGGCCTCCAACTCCGCTTCGTCATGCACCCGATAACTAGTACAACCGTAACTCTCTGCATTCTTGGCAAAGTCCACTCGCACCAACGGACCATTCAACATCCCGCTATCAGGATTTCGATACCGATTTTCGGTGCCGAAACTCCCCATTCCCTGCCCCATTTGCAAATTATTAATACAACCAAACCCTGCATTATCGAACAGCAGGACGACAATCTTCAGTCCCTCTTGTACTGCCGTTTGCAGTTCTGTGTGCAGCATCAAATAAGAGCCATCACCGACAAACGCATAGACTGGCTGGGCTGGCGATGCTATCCGGGCTCCAATAGCGGCAGCAATCTCGTAGCCCATGCAGGAGTAGCCATATTCGAGATGGTAAGTATCCGGATGTCGTGGCCGCCACATACGCTGCAAGTCACCAGGCAGCGAGCCCGCCGCCCCGACAACAATGGCATCTGGTTCCAGCCACTTGTCCAGCAATCCCAATACCCGGGTTTGGGTCAATCGGGTAGCCAGCGTATCCATGTACTCGGGCAGTTGATGATCCAGTTGACCTGCGACTTCAGGCACAAAATCCCTGCCAATCTGGACATTGGCCAACCGCTGCCACTCCCTTTCCCACTCGGCCCGGGCGGACGTAATCTCATCGGTGTAACTGCTGCGATAATCACGCGCCGCAAGCCCGGTGTTCAACATCTCCAATGCAACTCGAGCATCTGCAACCACAGGTACAGCATCCAGCTTATGCGCATCAAAACTGGCAATATTGATAGTCAGGAATTGGACATCTGGATTACTAAACAATGACTTGGATGCAGTAGTAAAATCGGTGAAACGGGTACCAACCCCAATGATCAAATCAGCATCGGTTGCCAAACGGTTTGCCGCCAGACAACCGGTTGTGCCAAGCCCACCAACATTGAGGTGATGCTCAGCTTCTATAGCCCCTTTGCCCGCCTGTGTCTCGGCAAAAGGAATATTGAAGCGCTCGACAAAATCACGCAGTGCACCGTGCGCCTCGCTGTAACGCACACCCCCGCCACAGACCAACAAGGGTTTACGCTTGCGTGTAATAAGCGAGAGTGCGTCCGTCAGCATGGCCTCACTGGGAGGCCGACGTTCAATTCGGTGAACTCGCCTTGTAAAGAAGGAGGCCGGGTAATCATAGGCTTCACCTTGCACATCTTGCGGCAGACAGAGAGTAACAGCCCCCGTATCGGCAGGATCTGTGAGTACCCGCATGGCATTTATCAGGGCACTCATTAACTGCTCTGGCCGAGAAATCCGGTCCCAATAACGCGAGACAGGACGAAAACAATCATTCGTACTGATGCTGGCATCATGGTATTGCTCTACCTGCTGTAAAACGGGATCAGGTTGGCGGCAGGCAAACAAGTCACCCGGCAATAACAGTAAAGGCAAGCGATTGGCTGTAGCCGTGGCAGCAGCTGTCACCATATTGGCAGCTCCCGGACCGACAGAAGAGGTCACAGCACAGATCCGTTTGCGTTTATGCTGCTTGGTAAACCCCAGGGCGATATGAGCCATCCCCTGCTCATTACACCCCTGATAGACTTTCAATCCCCCTGCATCTTGCTCCAGCGCCTGGCCCAATCCCAGCACATTACCATGGCCAAAGATGGTAAAAATGCCATGGACAAACTTGTGTTGGGCACCATCAATTTCCACAAACTGCTGATCCAGAAACTTCACCAGTGCCTGGGCCATCGTCATTCTGATCCGCTGCATAGAGACTCCCTGCTATCGAGCTCCGTGCCCCCACCATGGGCTGAGGATCCTCTCCAGTGAAGGATCGACACGAACAATAGCACCACTCTATAGAACAAAATTTTCACTTAAAGACAAAAATGAAACGAATGTGATTTTTGTGATCCACTTTACGAAACGATGGAACCTTGCTTGGCCATCTCTTCACTCTTTTTAAAAGCCAGCCCTACCGCTAGCGATTGCAGTAGACATAAGGTCGCAGCTTGGGAACGAAACGCCCCCACTTGAGCCTCTTTCACTACAAAGCAGACATCACTCAATGATGCCAAAGGACTTATTTGACTATCTGTAATCACAATCTGGCTAGCTCCAACCTGAGCGGCTTTCTCACTGACCATCAGTGTTTCATCCGCATATGGGGTAAAACTGATAGAGATCACCACATCTCGGCTATTCATCAGGGCCGCCTCCTCGGCCAACATGCCACCCAAACCATCAAGCAACACGGTTCGTCGTTCCAGATGCCCAAGTGCGTAGCGAAGGTAAACTGCCGCACTGAAAGAACGACGTGAACCAATCACATAAATGGTGTCTGCCTCCTGCAAAAGGGAGATAGCCTGACACAGTTCAACTTCCGGTGTATGGAGTACCAACTGCTGCATTGACTGGGTATTTGCCCGCACAAACTCCTGCAGAATATGATGAGGTTGCTCCACCTCGGTTCCCCCCTCTATCTCACGAAACAGACGGGCCCGTTCTGTATAGCTCGCCGTTTCTTTGACCAGATCAAGGCGAAAAATCTGTTTCATTTCATTGAAACCATTGAAACCAAAGGTACTGGCAAACCGGATCAGTGTTGACGGGGGAACTCCGGCCTCCTTAGCAATAGCGGCTACGGTTTGCATCGCAACTATATTTTTATTATCTATCAAATACTTGGCTACTTGCTGTAAACGCTTGCTCAGCTCGCCATAGCGGGAGCGGATCTGCTCCTGTAGTTCTGCTAGGTTCTTCGCCACTGTCATTATGCTCTCCAATCCGTTGTAACCATGTTTACCTGGGCGCCAGCTGGCCTGTCAGAATGCCCAAGTCGATATTGAATAAATTGATAAAAATCAATCAGAAATCACAACGACGATGAAGGCCAGGGCTCATTCACTGCCTTAGGATCAAGCGTCCTGTCAGCAGCAATGGAACAACCATTCTTTCATATCATAAAAAACTGTAAACCATTTCGTTGCCATAGCCAGGGGTTCCACACGAGCGTGGCACCGACCTGCAGACATGCTGTCAACAATGTTGGATCGATCACAGAATGAAATTTTCATTTCCAATAATATTTTTATGAAACTTAAATTTCACAAAATCCGTGATCATCAGCCAAGAGAGAGAACGAATGGACATCGTACAGAACTACATCGGTGGCGCCATCACAGCCAGCCTCAGCGAGCGTATTGCCCCCATCTTCAATCCAGCGCAGGGCGAACAGATACGTCAGGTCTTATTGAGCTCAGCCGATGAAGTTCGTCAGGCAATTGCTGTTGCACACACGGCCTTCCCTGCATGGTCGCAAACACCGTCGCTGCGCCGAGCAAGAATTCTATTTAATTTCAAATCCTTGCTGGAAACCAAGCGAGATGAGTTAGCTCGGCTCATCAGCGAAGAGCACGGCAAGGTCTTATCTGATGCTCAAAGTGAACTGACTCGTGGCATGGAGGTTGTAGAGTTTGCTTGTGGCATTCCTCATCTACAAAAAGGAGAACACTCCGCCAACGTTGGTACCGGTGTTGACAGTCACTCGCTAATGCAACCACTCGGTGTCTGTGTGGGAATTACGCCTTTCAACTTTCCAGCCATGGTGCCCATGTGGATGTTCCCCATCGCCTTGGCAACAGGTAACACCTTCGTGCTTAAACCTTCAGAGAAAAATCCCTCACTGGCCTTACGCTTGGCGCAACTACTGAAGGAAGCGGGGCTACCTGATGGCGTGTTTAACGTCGTTAACGGAGACAAGGAAGCAGTCGATGTCCTGCTCACTGATGAAAGAGTTCAGGCCGTGAGCTTTGTCGGCTCTACCCCCATAGCCGAATACATATATTCAGTTGCTTCAGCACATGGCAAACGCTGCCAGGCGCTGGGGGGAGCCAAAAATCACTGCATCATCATGCCAGATGCAGATCTGGAACAGACTCTGTCTGCCATCATGGGCGCAGCCTACGGCGCAGCTGGTGAACGCTGCATGGCGCTGTCGGTTGCCGTCGCAGTGGGTGATGACATGGCAGATAATCTGGTTGCCGGGCTCAAAGCTCGCATTGCACAAATGCGAGTGGGGCCAGGAATCACCGAGGGTCAGGAAAATGACATGGGCCCGGTTATCTCTGCCCAGCATAGAGCCAAAATCATTGAGTATATTGACCAAGGTGTTGAACAGGGGGCCACGCTTTGCGTGGATGGCCGCAATTTCACGGTTCCCACTCACAAACAGGGTTTCTTCGTTGGTCCAACGTTGTTTGACCGGGTCACTCCGGAGATGAGCATCTATCAAGAAGAGATTTTCGGTCCAGTCCTGTGCATCGTCCGGGCCCCTGACTATCGCACCGCAGTGACATTAATCAATCGCCACCAATACGGTAACGGAACGGCCATCTTCACCCGTGATGGTGATACCGCCCGTCAATTTAGTGAAGAAGTGCAAGCTGGCATGGTCGGAATAAATGTGCCGATCCCTGTACCAATGGCATTCCATAGCTTCGGTGGCTGGAAACGCTCCATCTTTGGGCCATTGAATGTGCATGGTAACGATGGGGTTCGTTTCTACACCCGCATGAAGACTATCACGAGCCGCTGGCCAACTAGCGTACGGCTCGAACAACACACCGGCAGCTTTACCATGCCAACGATGGGATAACAAAAATGCATGAAAGAGAGGGGCAGTGCCTCTCTCTTTCATCATTGATACTCCAACCCCCTGGATAACTTCGTGGTTAGCCAGCAATACACAGCCAAATTCCAGATGTGAAAAAGCCCAAGCGATGACATCACTTGGGCTTTATACAATATGTTTGGTATTGCGAGCGTCGACTCTCGTGAGAGGTATGAATGTCCCGTTACGCCAGTCGCTACTGTATGTAACCCAAGTCCCGATGCGACCCTCACCCAAACGTGATAGCTGATGTAATGGACCGCTCGGCTTACTCGTTGTGGACTGTTATTGATAGCAACATCGCTTGAAAGGCCTCAAGCAACAACCATCAACATTACCAATATTTATTTATCTCGCTGCGCAGAGCTTCGGCGGTTGCCTGTCCGCTTTCAGAGGCCAATGCCCGCCCGGCGATAAAGGTCTTGGCGCGGATCCCTTCAAACAGATGGATATCTTCCGGCACAATACCACCAGTGATCGACAGCTCCAGTCCCAGTTCGGAAAGCGCACGCATCTTGCTCAGATCAGTCTGCGTCCAGCTGACACCGGCCAGCTCGGCATCCCGCGAACGGTGATAAATCGCCTGAGTGATCCCCATATCAGCCCACTGCTTGGCATCATCCAGTGTCCAGTTACCATAAATCTCGATCTGGATCTCTCCGCCAAACTCATCCGCAACTTTCTTGCAGGCAGCAATGGTAGCAACGTGGGCGGCCGCTGACACCGTAATCCAGTCAGCACCGGCAGAGAAGGCCATACGGGCCAGAATGGCTCCACCATCTGTGGTCTTCATATCGCATACGATGATGTGATTGGGGTGGCGCTCGCGCATGGTACGTACCGCAGACATGCCCTCCGCAAAGGCCAGGATAGTCCCGACTTCGATAACCTCGACATAACCGGCAACCCGATCGGCAATATCTACCGCAGTTGCAAGATCGGTAGAATCCAGAGCAATCTGTAACATTGGCTTGGTCATAATATATTTCCTTAATTTAAATTGTTGGCAGGATACACAAGGCCATTGATTTAAAGTCGAAAAGAGGCCGTAACCTGAAGTCACTAAAAAAATAGAATTAAAATTTAACGTATATGGTGACTAATTAACGCTGACCATAATAAGCATTGGCACCGTGTTTCCTGAAATAGTGTTTGTCAGACAACTCCTGCGCAATATGTATTGCCGGATTCAATGCTCTGGTTGCCAGTGCCATTGTTGCAACCTCTTCCAGAACCAGCGCATTATGCACCGCGTCTACCGCACTCTTGCCCCAGCAAAATGGGGCATGACCAGTGATAACTACGCCAGGCAAGGCCTGCGGGTCAAGATCGCGCCGATAGAACTCTTCGACGATGACCTCACCGGTGTTTTTCTCATAATCAACGCGAATTTCATCTTCAGTCAGGGGACGGGTGCAGGGTATATCCCCATAAAAATAATCGGCGTGCGTCGTCCCCAATGCAGGAATATCCATACCTGCTTGCGCCCAAATTGTGCCATGACGTGAATGGGTGTGCACAATGCCAGAAATACCTTGGAACGCTTTATATAAAACCAGATGGGTGGCTGTATCACTGGATGGGGATAAATGCCCGTCAACAACCTGCCCATCCATATTAACGACCACGATATCGTCAATGGTCATATTGTCGTAAGAGACTCCGGACGGCTTGATAGCCACGACGCCCCGGGTGCGATCAATCTGGGAAACGTTGCCCCATGTCAGGGTAACCAGACCGTATTGGGGCAACAGCAGGTTGGCCTCCAGTACAGCCTCTTTCAATGAGTTGTACATTACGTTCTCCTGGGCCCCTTGCGGGGCCGCATTAGGTACTTAGGCCATTTGAGCCAGCGCTAGGTCAATAACGTTGAATACATCGCTCTTGCTGCGGCAAGCTCTCAGCTTGTCGAGGTTGATCCCGCTCTCGCTGTTTTCATCCTCCAGTACCTGAGTCACCTCCATCAGCCCCTCCATGTGTTCATCGGAGGTGCTACCCGCCAGCGTCACCAGCACATCCACCGGCTCCTCTTCCCCCTCAAACGTCACCGGAGTAGTCAGAGTGACCAATGCGAACGCCGTGCGATTGACCCCATCTTCGGGTCTGGCATGAGGCATCGCAAACTGCGGTGCAATCACAATGTAGGGACCCATTTTTTCGATGCTACCGATGATGGCATCGTGGTAACCAGGTTCAACGGCGCCAGAGCGGATCAGCATGTCAGTACCCAATTTGATGGCGCTGCGCCAGTCGGTAGCTACTGCGTTGAGTAATACAGAGTCGTTTTCGATCAATGATTGTTTGAATTTCATGTGGTTCTCCTTGCCCGCTGCCGATGGCAGACGAGACTCTCTGGATTAATTTGCAAAGTTGTTTTTGATGAGGCCCAACAGCTCATCACCAAACGAATTGGGGTTAAGCATGTTCTGCACACCCAGCACGAACTTGCCCTCACCGGGACTCATTTCACCGGCCAGATGCTTGGAAGAGACAATAATGTCGGTGGTCTGAAGCTTGGTTTTGTAATCGGCCACGGCACAAGAGTCCATGATATGGGGCACCCCACGCTGCTCGAGAAACTTGCCGATCTTCATCTTCATCATCATGGATGAGCCCTGACCGTTACCACACACCGCCAGGATCCGCACCGCATGTCCGCCTTTAACACTCTCGGATTGCGTAGCAGGCATATCGGTCTCTTCTTCTGCCTTGATAGCGCCCGGCACGGCCATATCCTCTTCCATACGCAACGTGCGGGAAGCGAAGAACATATAGAGCCCGGCACCAACCAGCAATACCACGAAGAACAGGGAGGAGATGGAAAGACCCTGCATGATCACCGGGAACACCAGTGCCCAGTCCGCCATGCCCATCCAGCCATTGAAGCTGGTACCGTTGACCGCAAACAGATGGATTGCCCAGGCCGAGCCCAGCACTTCGATGATCCCCATCACGAAGCAGATCTTCATCACTGCGCGCCAGCCGCCAAAGTGGTTGGCGAACACCCCGATAGTGGCGTTGGAGAAGAACATCGGAATGAAGCCCGGGATAATCATGATGGGCGCCTGGAATGCCAGCAGAGCGAGCACAGCGAGGAACTGACCAATCGCGCCCCACATAAAGCCAAAGACCATGGCGTTCGGTGAATAGGCATAAATAGCAGCACAGTCGATAGCCAGAACAGCATTGGGAATGACCCGCTCGGAGATCCCCTTGAAGGCCTCGGAGAGCTCGGCGACAAACATCCGCACCCCCACCACGATGACCTGAATGGCAACCGCAAACTTGAGGCCGGTCTCGAGAATATAGATGGACCAGTGGGTCTGACCCGCCATCTGCTGCAGATTATCGAGACCAAACGAGAGCAGGATGATGCCGAAGAAGATGGTCATCACAATCGCGGTCGCCGTGATGCTGTCGTGGAAGATGTGCAGCCACTTTGGCAGTTTCAGATGATCGACACTCTCCTCCTTATTGCCCAGTTTGGATGCCACCTTGGTCGCAATCCAGGAGGCAACCTGTTGCTGGTGACCAATGGAGAACCCGGCCCCCCCAGTCACTTCCTGGGTTGGCTTGAACATGATGTTGGAGGAGATCCCCCAGTAGAGGGCCATGATGACAGCAGAGCAAATGACGGTTTCCCACATTGAGGCACCCATCACCATATAGAAGACCGCGACCAGACCCACCTGCTGGAACATGATGTGACCAGTCAGCATGATGGTGCGGATCCCGGTATAGCGACGCAGCAATACCAGCAGAATATTCAGTGCCAATCCCAGTAATACCGCATAGCCAACCCAGGAGTAGTTGTCCCCCATGGTTTCCATGGTGGCCATCATGGTGGTGTAAGGGTCAATCACTGAGCCGGTGAGATGGTGGTATTCCGCAATTTTGTCCACCACCGGCTTGAAGCCAGCCACCAGTGTGCTGGCACCGACCTGTACCAACATGAAACCAACAATGGTCTTCACCGTCCCCTTGACGACGGTGGTGCCATCCTGCTTGAGCAACAGGTAGCCAATACAGGTCACCAGCCCCAACAGCAGGGGTGCTTTGGTCATCACCTGACTGTAAAAGATGTAAAAAGCGTTGTAGAGGGTTTCCATATTTATGCTCCGTCCAGATGAGGACAACTCATTGCTATTGGATTGGTGTGTAAATCTCACCATTTATATCGGTATTGCTTTGCCTGACTCCTGCGAGCAGATTCAACCGCAACCACTCATCGCGAAATCTAAATAAATCATACATAATCACATAGTGATTTATTGTGATGAAGATCTAGGTCAAGAGAATCTCTCCCCCCATCTCCAGTTGTGATTTTTAGGTTAAAAAGACGCTGAAAGCCGTAAAAAATGATTCACACAGATTGATTTATTTCGTTAAACACAAAAATCACCCTATAAATACAACAACTTACATATAAGCCCATCTCTAACTCAAAATAAATCGTAACCGACATCACAAAACAATCACCACAATCATTGATAATCATCAAAACCAAGAATATAGTCACATCCAATCAGAACGAATCATTGGCACGCAATCATGCAGGCCATGTCATCACCCGATGGATCAACTCTGTGTGACCCATCCAAACCAGAAAAGGTATGTCAGATGAGCAAGATTGATGAAATCACCCGTGAATCATGGATCCTCAGCACCTTCCCGGAGTGGGGCACCTGGCTGAATGAAGAGATTGAACAGGAAGAGGTAAAACCGAACACATTCGCCATGTGGTGGCTGGGTTGCACCGGTATCTGGCTGAAGTCTGCCGGCAATACCAACATCTCCATCGACTTCTGGTGCGGCACCGGCAAGCGCACCCATGGCAATCCCAACATGAACAAGCAGCACCAGATGATGCGGATGGGGGGCGTGCGCAAGCTGCAACCCAATCTGAGAACCTCACCTTTCGTGCTCGATCCTTTCGGAATTAAAGCTATCGATGCTGTGTTGGCCACCCATGACCATGCCGACCATATCGACGTCAATGTGGCGGCTGCCGTGCTGCAAAACTGTGGTAAACATGTGAAGTTCATCGGCCCCAAGGCCTGTGTCGACCTCTGGCAGCGCTGGGGAGTACCGGCCGAGCGCTGTGTGGTGGCGCGTGTGGGTGACGAGATCCCGGTGGGTGATATCGTGATTCAGGTGCTCGATGCATTTGACCGTACCGCGCTGGTTACCCTACCCGCTGGGGTCTCATCCACCGACAAGAACATCCTGGATGGCATGGACGATCGGGCGGTGAACTATCTGGTCAAAACATCCGGTGGCAACCTCTACCACTCGGGTGACTCTCACTACTCCAACTACTATGCCAAGCACGGCAACGACTACCAAATCGATGTAGCCCTGCTCTCTTATGGCGAGAACCCGCGCGGTGTGACCGACAAGATGACCTCCTCAGACATCTTGCGTGCCGGGGAATCCCTCAACACCAAGGTAGTGATCCCGTTCCATCACGATATCTGGGCCAACTTCCAAAATGATCCCCGCGAGATCGAAGTGCTGTGGAATATGAAGAAAGAGCGCCTCGGCTATCGCTTCAGCCCCTTCTTCTGGCAAGTCGGTGGCAAATACACCTTCCCGACCGACCAGAGCAAGCTGCACTATCAGCACCCGCGCGGATTTGATGACATCTTCATCGACGAGCCGGAGCTGCCTTACAAGTCCTTCCTCTAATAAGCACGACTTGTCAGTAAGTCGGGTAGTGTGATGGGTGGTGATTGATATGAGCCGACAAGCGCGTCGTATCAATCACTCCCTGCATTACCTCCCTCTCACCAGATAACAAGAAGAGCAGACGATGCGCTATCACGCCCTGGCCCTCGATCTCGACGGCACCACCCTGACCAGTGCTCACACCATCATGCCCGCCGTCAAAGAGGCCATCATGAGGATCAAGGAGCAGGCCACCGTCATGCTGGTCACCGGCAGACATCACACAGCAGCCCACCCTTATCATCACGAACTGGGCCTGACCACCCCCATCATCTGCTGCAACGGGACCTACGTTTACGACTATGACCAGCGAGCCGTTCTGGCGGATAACGCCATACCTCATGAGTTGGCGCAACGCTTCATCACGCTGGCACACCAACATCAACTCAATCTCGTCATGTATGTCACTGACCGCATGGTCTACTCCTCCCATCAGCCGGTTCGCTATATGGAGGCCATGCAGCAATGGGCTACCGCTTTTCCGCCACAGATCCAGCCACAGATAGCCAGTGTTGACTCGTTTGAAGAGGAGCTGGCAAACAGCAGCCATATCTGGAAATTCGTCGCAGAGGGGGATATCGCCGCAATTCAGGCATTCTCCAACCACCCCTGGATTCGCGAACACTTCAGTGGCGAACAGTCCTGGTCCAATCGGGTTGATTTTGCCCGTAGAGGCAACAGCAAGGGGGCGCGCCTGCTTAAACACCTGGAACAACAAGGGATCAGCCCGGCACGACTGGTCGCCATCGGCGACAACCACAACGACACCTCGATGCTCTGCCTCGCAGGAATAGGCATCGCCATGGCCAATGCCGAACCAGAGGTCCGGCTGATGGCCGACCGGGTCACCCGCGAGAGCAACGACGAGGGCGGGATCCTCGAAGTATTGAACAGCTATTTCCCTATCTGAATGCAGGAGCTTGTATGCATAACTTTGACCATGCCATTCGCCTCGGCCTTTATGAAAAAGCGATGCCCTCCGAGCTGGAGTGGGAAGAAAAAATTCTGTCAGCCAAAGAACTGGGGTTCGATTTCATCGAGATATCCATTGATGAGTCGGATGAAAAGTTGCAGCGGCTGGATTGGTCAGATAGCGAAATCTATCAGCTCAGACACCTGTGTGAGAAACACAGCTTCCCGCTGCACTCCATGTGCCTGAGTGCCCATCGCCGCTTTCCCTTTGGTTCGCACGATCCGGCCATCCGCGAGCAGGCGGCCATCCTCATGGAAAAAGCGATCAATCTGGCATACAAGCTAGGCATTCGCTGCATCCAGCTGGCAGGCTATGACGTCTATTACGAACCCCAAAGCGAACAGACCCACCGCCACTTCATCGAAGGAATGCTGGCAGCAACCAAGATGGCGGAACGGGCAGGCATCATGCTGGGTGTGGAGATCATGGATACCCCCTACCTCAACTCTCTCAGCAAATTCGAAGTGCTGAAAAAGCAGATCCCCTCCCCCTACTTTATGGCCTACCCGGATGTCGGCAATATCACCGGCTGGAACTACGACACCTGTACCGAACTGCAATTGAGCGCTGAGCATATCGTGCAGATCCATCTCAAAGATACCCGCAAGGTATCAGCCGATTGCAAGGGACAGTTCCGCGATCTGGTGATTGGCGAAGGAGAGGTCGACTTTGCCGCGATTTTCAACACCCTGGCAAACATCGGTTACAACGGGCCGCTGGTGCTGGAGATGTGGGCCAAGGATGCACAATGGGCCAGTAACCTGAAAACGGCCAAAGCGCGGCTGATCGAACTCGCTCGGCAAGCAGATCTGGCTCTCGTCTGATATCTCAGTATCAGAAGTGTTAACAAGGTGGCTGTCATTCACTCTTATGCGCGATATCATCACCACCCAATCAGATTCAATCATCATTAGGCACGATATGACAGAAGCACATCGCCATAACGCTATTTTGGAATTGCTCAATCAGAAACGTCATCTGTCGGTCAGCAGCATAATGCAAGCCTTTGATATTTCTCCGGCAACTGCTCGTCGCGATATCAACAAGCTCAATGATTCCGGCAAACTGCGCAAGGTACGCAACGGAGCCGAAGCCTTGATGCAGGTGAGAAAGGCCCATTGGTCTCCTCTCGACAGCAACGAAAGTGTTAATCACAGCGAGAAGGTGCGCATCGCCCAGGCAGCCGCTGCCCTCATCAAACCGGGTGAAAGCGCAGTCATCAACTGTGGTTCAACCGCCTTCGTACTGGGTCAGGAGATCTGCGGGCAGGATGTTCAGGTCATCACCAACTACTTCCCGCTCGCCAACTACCTGATCGAGAATGACCATGACGGCGTGGTGATCATCGGGGGTCAATACAACAAGTCGCAGTCCATCACCCTGGCACCGCAGGACGAGATCTCCTCCCTCTATGCCGGGCACTGGATGTTTACCAGCGGCAAGGGCGTGACTGCCGATGGTCTCTACAAGATGGATATGCTGACCGCCATGGCAGAGCAGAAGATGCTCAACCACGTTGGCCGACTGGTGGTATTGGCCGACAGCAGCAAGGTGGGGCAACGGGCAGGCATGCTGTTTTGCGCCGCCAGCAAGATAGACATTCTGATCACCGGCAAGGATGCAGATCAAGATGTCATCGAACAGCTCAAAGCCAAAGATGTACAGGTCATTCTGGTTTAGCTGTGATAGGGAACAATCGATGTGTTCTCACCCACCATCTGCTCCCGCCCACATGGGAACAAACAATGCTCAAGCGGAAAGCCGCTTGGGCTTTCCCTGTCTGATATAACCGACAGACCGGTGAAAATTTAAAAAACATATCTTAACCACTGCAGAACCAGATAATCCGCAATACCGATCCAGCCCTTCTTTTCTCTCCTGTCAGCGATGTAATTTACTTATTTATCAGTATAGCCATCTGTTTTTCATTTGTTGTCATTGAATGCCGATTAATCCAGTGCAAACGATGTAAAACACCGAAATAAAAACAAAAAGATCAATAACTAAAATCACGCGGCCCTCTAAATTAATCACATTGGCCACATCATTTAAATAGCAACCATAAATAAGATCGCATTTCTTTGATGTATTTCAAAATATCAAAAAAAGCCCATTTTGAATCCCAGCTTTACCTGTATAGATTTCTTTCGCACTCAGGAAGGTGCGATTCAAAATGGAGTTGAAAAATAATGAAGCAAACATCATTAGCGCTGGCCATCGCAGCGCTGCTGTCGACATTGTCCAGTGCATCTGTTCAGGCAGATCCGGATTGTCAGCTACTCACGGGCAGAGAAGGTAACATCGATATCAGCCGCAACAACAACACCAGCGATCGCTGCTTGCCGGGCAATAATCCCCTGCAAGATCAGCAGTGGCACCTCCTCAACACCGGTCAGGATGCCTTCAGTGCCAGCGGAGGCAAGGCAGGCAATGACCTTAACCTCTGGTGGGCCCACCGCACCGGCGTGCAGGGTGAGGATATCAATGTGGCGGTGCTGGATGACGGGCTGGCTATCCGCCACCCAAATCTCAGGAGCAATATTCGCGCGGGCTCGTATAACTTTGTGAACCGCAACAACGACCCCACCCCAACCGATCCGGATGATGCGCATGGTACCGCTGTCGCCGGCATCATTGCCTCTGCAGATAATGGGATAGGAACCCTGGGTGTTGCGCCAAGAGTAAGGCTACAGGGATACAACATACTTGCTAGCCAGGGGCAGAAGAACCAGCTCTACGCCCTTGGGGGTGATAAAAACCCCCGAGGCGATAATAGAGTCTTCAACCAAAGCTATGGCTCTAGTCATTTGTACCCTGCGTCCGTCAGCAAGGAAGATGATCCTGATCTTAAGGGTTATAAGCTGGATCTTATCCAACGCGAAGCGTTGTTAGAACGAAAGACCCTTCTGGATAATGCCGCCTATATCAAGGCAGCCGGAAACGGTTTCAAAAAGATAAAAGTAGGTCGCTATACATACACCCGTGACATCCCTGGCAATGGTGGCCCTGCGTTGCCATTTCAAAATAGCAATCTGGATCCGTCCAATACCAACTTCTGGAATCTGGTGGTCAGTGCCATCAACGCCGATGGCAAGCGCTCCTCCTACTCCAGCGTGGGCAGCAACGTCTTTATCAGCGCCCCGGGTGGCGAATACGGTACCGACTCCCCTGCCATCGTTACCACGGATCTGCCTGACTGCGACCGAGGCTACAATCGGGCTGGCGACGAAAACCGGGATAGACATGTAGAAAACCCCAATCGACTCCATACCGACCAGCCGCTGGTTGATGACAATTGTGAATATGTGGGCACCATGAACGGCACCTCTGCCGCCACCCCCAACACCTCGGGCGCCATGGCCCTGCTGATGTCTGCCTACCCGGAGATGTCGGTGCGGGATCTGCGGGATCTGCTGGCGCGCAGCGCAACCCGGATCGATGCAGATCAGCAGCCGGTGAGGGTCAGCTACATCACCGAAAGCGGCAAAAAGCGAACAGTCAAAGGGCTAGAAGGGTGGGAACGCAACGCCGCTGGCATGTGGTTTAGCCCCACCTACGGTTTTGGTCTGATCGATGTCAACCAGGCACTTAAGGAGGCAGAAAAACATACGCCACTGCCCCCACTGGTGAAATTGCCATGGCAGCAGACCAACGTCCCCGCAGAGGAGGCCGACATTCCCGATGTCGGCGACAAGCCAACCCGTTCGACCACTAATATCACAACACCTCTGAAGGTAGAGGCGGTACAGGTCATGATTAATCTGGAGCACCAGCGCCTATCCGACCTGCTGATTGAACTGGTCTCCCCCTCTGGTACCCGTAGCATACTGCTCAACCCCTTCAACAGTCTGATCGGGCAATCACTTGATATGAAGTTGCGGGGCTTTACACACATCAAAGGACTGCGCGACATGCGTTTGCTCAGCAACAAGTTTTATGATGAACCGGCTCAGGGAGAGTGGCGATTGGAAGTCACTGATGTATCTGGCTCGGCACATCAGGTAGGACGGTTTGTTGAAGGCTCCAAGTTACCACTCCTCAATCTGGTCGAGTTTAACAACCGTCAACCGGGAAAAATGCTCAATTGGTCCCTGCGGATCCTGGGTCACGACATCAACGGCAACTAACCAGCCAGGAGTATTATCATGAAAAAAACTGTTACCTTGCTGCTGGCAACCCTGTTGCTCCCTCTCTCCGGAGCTCTGTGCGCCGCAGAATCAGTGACTATGGATGGCAAGCAGTACAAGACGATAGAAGTGAACGACCAGACTTACCTCACTCCCGACAACGGCAGCAAGAGGCAGGTCGCCAACAGCCTGGATACGGTAGATGGCAAAGCAGCGGCACAGCCCCTGCACCGCGGCGATGTGCTGATGGAGGGAGCCGCCAGCCCGGAGCTGACCGTTAGCGGCACCCTGCTGGTGAAGGCTGATGATGCAAGGGCCAAAGAGCTGGCCGCCCGTCACGGCCTGAACTTCCAGTTGAGCAGTGGCGGCATCGCCCTGCTGGAGGCCAAACCGGGCAGCGATCTCAACGCCATCGCCCAGCAAATCAAGCAGCAAGGGATAGCGGTGCAGATCGAGCTGACCGGCGACCTGATGCAGCCCAATTGAGATATGGTCGACATCACAGCCTTCATCGGTGAAGCCAAACGAACCGACATCAGATGGCCAGCCCGGTGATACGCAGATACGAAAAAGCCCAAGCGGGTAACCGCTTGGGCTTTCTCTTTGAATATGGCGGAGGAGGTGGGATTTGAACCCACGGATGGTCGCCCATCGCCGGTTTTCAAGACCGGTGCATTCAGCCGCTCTGCCACCCCTCCGAACGGCGTGCATACTACGTCAATGGCCCGTTCATATGCAATACATATTTCCTGTGGGATAGTGTGCGGGAGCAAAATGGCAGGTGGCTTGAAATTGTTCCTCGTCATCCCTATTTGTTCTACATACAATGCGTACACATGCAGTAACACGTGCAGTAACAAAAGCGATAACGAGGCGGCCGCTCGCTGCCCCACCCGGACCTTAAGAGGACACCCAAGATGGATACCCGTTCTATCTACACTGGCACCCAAAGTGCCGTACGCGATACCAACAAGGTGCTGCGTAACACCTATATGCTGCTCTCCCTCACTCTGGGCTTCTCTGCCGTGGTGGCAGGGGTCGCTACCGTGATGAACATGCCGCCGCTGCACTGGGCCGTGTTCCTGATCGGCGTCTACGGTCTGATGTTCCTGACCGAGAAGAATCGCAACAACGGCATGGGCCTGGTATTCACCTTCGCCCTGACCGGTCTGCTGGGCTATAGCCTGGGCCCCATCATCAACATGTACATGAACAATGGTGGTGGCGAGATCGTGATGACTGCCCTTGGCGGCACCGCACTCACCTTCTTCGGTCTGTCGGCGTATGCCCTGACCACCAAGCGTGACCTCTCCTTTATCGGCGGCATGCTGTTCGTTGGTTTCTGGGTACTGCTGGTCGCCATGGTGGCCAACATCTTCCTGCAGATGAGCGCCCTGAGCCTGGCGCTGTCCGCCATGTTCATGCTGTTCTCCTCCGGGGCCATCCTGCTGACTACCCAGCAGATCGTGCGCGGCGGCGAGACCAACTACATCTCTGCGACCGTCACCCTGTATGTCTCCATCTACAACATCTTCCTGAGCCTGCTGAGCCTGCTTGGCGGCAACCGCAACTAATCAGAAACCCCGCTTCGGCGGGGTTTTTACTGGCTCCTGTTTCTGTCAGGATAAGTTGTAAATCAAGGATATGAAGCGAAGTGGCCCTGATTTGGATCAGGGCCACTTCGCGCTTGGCGGGTTACTATCCTGCTCTCGTTTCGTTCAAGGGTTGTTCCTGTTTCATGCCGATGGAATTTTCTGGCCTGCTGCGCCGACTGCTGACCGATAGTCACATCTACTTCGCACTCAAGGTGCTGCTGGCCATTCTCGGTCTGCTCGCCTTCACCCTGGCCACCGGCAATATCCAGCTCACCGTGCTGCTCTCCCTCGGGTTAGTGGCGGGCGCCATCGCCGAAACCGACGACAGCCTGTGGGGACGCCTCAAGAACCTCGCCATGACGCTGGTCTGCTTCATGTTTGCGTCCCTGTGCGTGCAGTATCTCTACCCCACCCCCTGGCTGTTTGCCATCGGGCTGGCCAGCTCCACCTTTATCTTCGTGATGGTAGGGGCGCTCGGTGCCCGCTACGCCACCATAAGCTTTGGCTCGCTGCTGATCGCCATCTACACCATGCTGGGGGCCGCCAAGGCGCCGGATCTCTTCTATCAGCCGCTGGCACTCGGCGCTGGTGCCCTCTGGTACGGGCTGGTCTCTTTCATCTGGCTCTGGCTGCTGCCCTACAAAACCCTGCACGAGCAGCTGGCCCAGAGCTACTTCGCCCTTGGCCGCTACCTGCTGGAAAAATCCCGCTTCTTCCCGGCGGACGAGCACGGCGCCCAGGCCATTCGCCACAATCTGGCCCAGCTCAACATCAATCTGGTGAGCGCGCTGACCCTCACCAAGTCGGCCCTCAATGCCCGCCTGAGCCGCCGCCATCCCGCCAGCCCCGAGCTGGCCAGCCTGCTGCGTCTCTATCTGCTGGCGCTGGAAATTCACGAGCGCGCCACCTCCAGCCACTACCCCTACAGCCGACTGGAAGCCGAGCTCAAGCAGGGCATCGTACTGGAAGGATTTCAGGAGCTGTTCCTGCAACTCTCCGAGGCGTGTCAGCGGCTGGGTTACGCCATTCTGGTGCACAAGCCCTACGCCCATAACAAGCGCATCCACTGGACACTGCAGGCCCTCGGCGATCAGCTGGAGTTCACCAATCTCAAGCAGCACTACCCGAAAACCCTGCTGACGCCGATGAAGTTCCTGCGCCGCAATCTGGCCAGCATCAACCAGCTGCTGGGCAGTGCCGAAGTGCTGCAAAACCCCGAACAACCGCAGCAGGAGCTGCCCGCGCTGGCGCGGCCGCCCCGCCTGCCGCTGCTGACCCAGCTCAAGCAGCACCTCACCTTGCACTCCATGGTGTTTCGCCACGCGCTGCGTTTGTCACTCGGGCTGGTGATCGGCTACGGCATACTACAAGCCTTTGATATCGAAAAGGGCTACTGGATTTTGCTGACCGTGCTGTTTGTCTGCCAGCCCAGCTACAGCGCCACCCGGCGCCGACTGGTGCAACGGATGCTCGGCACCTTTATCGGGATCCTGGTGGGACTCCCGGTGCTCTGGCTGTTCCCCGAGCTGCACGTCCAGCTGGTAGTGATGGGGCTCGCCGCCTTCCTCTTCTTCACCCAGGTGCGCAACAACTACAGTGCCGCGGTCTGCTTTATCACCCTCTATGTGCTGATGGCGTTCAACCTGCTCGATGGCATCGGTTTCGCCATTCTGGGGCCGCGCTTGCTCGACACCCTGCTCGGCTGCCTGATCTCCTACGGGTTGGTGGCCTGGCTGTGGCCGGACTGGCAATACAAACGGCTGCCGACCCTGATCGCCAATTCGCTCTCGGCCAACGCCCGCTACCTCTCGGCGGTGCTGGCGAGCCTCAAGCAGCAGCGGGACGAGTCCATCGACTATCGGGTAGCGCGCAAGAGCGCCCATCTGGCGGACAGCGAGCTGGCCACCGCCTGGCAGAGCATGCTGGTGGAACCGCAAAAGCGCCGCCGCTTTCTCGATCTCTGCTTTACCCTCACCTGGCGCAACCACGCCCTGCTCTCCTACATCTCGGCGCTGGGGGCCCATCGCGACAAGCTGGAGGCCATCAACGGGCTGGATGAGATGCGCCACCACATCTGCCACACCCTGGAGCAGGCGGCCGGTCATCTGGCGGGCACCCCCTCCAGCTCCATCGGCAGCAAAAACCTGCTGCTCACCACGGATGGCGATAACGAGTGCAGCGAGGAGCAGTTGATGCTGACCCAGCAGCTCAACCTGATCAGCGAGCTGGCGGATGAGTTGCTCCATCTGGCCAACGAGAGCCGGTTGCTCACCGGGGATCAAGGCGCTACCATGCCCGCCCAATCCTGATAGCCCCATTAGCGAGGAGCCCCATGTCTGCGCCCGAACAACATCAGCTGGAATTTAACGGCCAACTCATAAAGACCGATGCCAAGGGCTACCTGCTCAACAGCAGCGACTGGAGCGAGGAGCTGGCGCTGGTGCTGGCTGCGCAGGAGGGGATCGTGCTGGAGGAGCCGCACTGGGAAGTGGTGCGTTTCGTGCGTGCCTTCTATCTGGAGTTCAACACCTCCCCCGCCATCCGCGCGCTGGTCAAGGCGATGGAGAAGCAGTACGGCCCCGAGAAGGGTAACAGCCGCTACCTCTACAAGCTGTTCCCGGAAGGACCCGCCAAACAGGCGACCAAGATTGGCGGCCTGCCCAAGCCGGTGAAATGTATCTGATCCCATAACAACGGGGGCCGCAGCTGCGGCCCCTGTTGTTTTTGGTGCGCCTTGCTCGCGCACCTCGTATTCACATCCCTCGCACTGCCAACCAACGTTATCCCTGCTCTTCTGCCTGCGCGACCAATTGCTCCGCCAACCGGTGACCGTGCAGGTAGGAGGCGATCAGCTCGCTATCCGCCTTGCCCGATTCAATCTGCTGATACCAGTGCTCCAGCATGGCGGCAAAACCGCGCTGGGCCAGCACCGGCTGCCAGTCGTTGGGGGCCAGCATCTCGGCCTGCTTGTCACGGGCGATGCTACCGCGGGTGCAGTTCTCAAGGTGCAGAGAGAGGTTATCGCCGTAGGCATCGATGCGCTCCTCGGTGATCCCGGCGCTGCGGTTCATGCTGCCGCTGATGGCGCGATCCCCGCGTTGCCAGCTGACACTTACTCCGGCCAACAGACGCTTGTCCTGCGTACAGGGCCGCAATACCGCATGGAAGTCCCCCTGTGGCACGCCGCCATAGAAGCAGAGGCTGTCGAGCACATGGATAAAGTCGTCGAACATAAAATCCCGCGCCTTGCCCGGCAGGGCGAAGCGGTGCTTCTGCCAGTTGAGTTCGGTCAGCGGCTGGGCACGGGCCTCGGCCATGGCGGGCAGATAACGGCGGTTAAAGCCGGTAAAGAGGGCGCAATCTTGCGCCACGGCGAGGTTGGCCAGCGCTTCGGCCTCGGCCAAGTTGTCGCACAGGGGCTTGTCGACAAAGGTAGGGATACCGGCGCGCAGGCACTGCTCGGCAATCTGGCTATGCACCGCAGTGGCGGCGTGGATCATCACGGCGTCGGGGCGGCTGGCCAGCATGGCCGCCACATCGGTAAAGCACTCGGCGACCCGATACTGGCGAGCCAGCTGCTCCAGCACCGCTGGATTGCGGGTACAGAGCAGCGGGGTGACCCGCTCATCGCTGGCAAGCAGCGGCAGATAGGCTTTCTGGGCGATATCCCCCAGACCAATCATGGCAATGCGCATGACAACTCCTTGTTTTATCTGGCAAGCGTGTGGCGGGCACCTGCGGCAACCCGGCAATTCAAACAGGGCCACAGGGTAACACTGCCCTTCACCTCGTCTCCATCACCGGCTAAAAATGATCCCGTTGAACCCCACGGAGCAGCGGCCACCATGTTAAGCACAAATCGTTTCCCACTCCGGTCTGGACCACAGGCAACACCGGCGAAGCTGCGACCATAACAGGGTGCTGACATCATGCTTCATGAGTTGCAAAAGGCACATTGAACCATCTACCAGTCGTAATTTAATACCCGGTAAATGGTGCTCACATTCAACGCCATGACCATGTTTATATGATTCATTATTGATGCGCCAAGCCAACACCCTCCCCTTTCTGATTATTCCAGCCATTGCAAATCTATGGCCATGCGGCAACGAGAGTGCTACCAAAAATAGTTTTCCGTTAAGCAACGAAAAGACTACCTAGGGCATTCTTTACCTCTTGGCTGAATGTTTTACTTGGCAACAGCTCAATAAGAAAAAGAACATAGTGACAATCAAGACAATAAATACGACCTCGTCATACATCCTTGCCCAAATGCTGGCTAATATGTCTTTACTCATCACTACTGATATAAAACAAATTTAAATGCCCGGCTAAAAAATCATTTCACCTATGTATCAACCTGAATTTTTGATGGTATACAACTCTATTGCACGCTATTTTAGTGGGGTCTGTTTGGATACAAACAGCATAACAGGTCATTATTGTTAATATTGTAATTAATCTTGCCCCTTCAGTTATTTACAATAATGATATTAAGATGCAAATACTTTTACTTATGAGGAAGAATGGATGCATTTTCATAAATATTCCCCGTTGGCGCTGATAGTATTATGTTCTATGAGCTCAGCCTCTCTTCAAGCCAATGAATGGAATACGGTCGCCGCTCGCGCAACCAACGCTGACGGTTATTCCATCCGGGTCAACCAGTTCCGGGTAGCCAATGTACCCCTTGATTTTTTTGACAGCGTAAAGGCTGGTTCCCGGCAGTTAACGTTGCCACTCCCCGATGGTGGTGAGGTCACATTTACGCTCCAGCAATATGATCTGCTGCCACCAGATCAGGCGGCAAAATTCCCGGAGATCCTGACGTTCAAGGGCCATAATCCAGCGCAACCTATTGAGACGGGACGATTTGAACTGGGACCACTGGGCTTTCACGCCATGTTTACCCATCAGGGGCGTTGTTAATGGG